>NZ_JBFBGS010000037.1:0-97179 GCF_040684795.1 Kitasatospora sp. NPDC089797
GCGCCCCCCCCCCGCCGTGCACCCCCCCGGGCGGCCCCGCGGCACGGCGCGGCGGGGCCCCGGGCCCGCCGCCGGGCGCCCCGGGGCGGGGCCGCTCCTCCGTTCCACCGGACCGCTCCCGGAGCCCGGGCTCGGGCCTTCCGGCTCGGGCTTCCGGCTCAGGCCTCCACGAGCGCCGCGAGCCGCGCCACCAGCCGCTCCGCCTGGTCCGCCTCCGGCAGGCCGAGCCGGGCGAACACGGCCTGGCCGACCTGCGCCTGGGCCAGCCCTGCGCCGGGCCGCCCGAGGTCGCCCAGCACCTGTCCGATGACCACCAGCGCGTGCCCCCGCTCGCGCTCGATCCCCAGCTCCTCGCAGAGCGCCAGCGCCCGTTCGCCCTCGGCCAGCGCCGCGTCCAGCGCGCCCAGCACCCGCTGGGTCTCCGCCAGCCGGAAGCGGGCCTGCGCCTCCCGCCCGCGGATCCGGGCCGAGACGCACATGTCCAGGCACCGGGTGTAACTGGTGACGGCCTCCGGGTACCGCCCGGCCTCGTGCAGGGCCATGCCGTGCACGTACCAGGCGTACGAGATCCCGTGCGGGTCCGCCATGGCGTGCAGGTCGACCAGCGCCTGCTCGCAGGAGGCCACCGCCTCCTCCGCCAGCCCGCTGCGCAGCCGGGCGTGGGCCGCGTTCAGCATGGTCACCAACTCGCCGGAGCGGTGGCCGAGTTCCCGGGCGAGCTCGATCGCCCGGTCGTAGTAGTCGACCGCGTCGGTGTACCGCTGCTGGAACTGGGCGATCAGGCCCCGGTCGTTGAGCAGCTGGCGCAGGATCACCTTGTCGCCGACCCGCCGGCAGGCGTCGGTCGCCAGCCGGGCGTGCAGTTCCGCCTCGGCGAGCTGGGTGGAGTGCAGGGCGGCGTTGCCGCACACGAAGCGGGCCCGCCCCTCCGCCTGGTCGTTGCCCTGGAGCGCCGCCGTCTCCGCCGCCATCCGCGCCACCGCGGCGAGCTGGCCGTACGCGACGTCCCCGCCGAACGGGGTGAGCGAGACCAGCAGGTCGACGGCCGTGCACAGCATCGCCGGGTCCCGGCCGAAGGCGCCCCGGGCGGCCAGCGCGACCGCGCTGGTGGCGCAGTCGAACTCGGACTGCACCCAGGCCCGCGCGTCGGCCAGCGTGCCGAAGGCCGGGCGGGGCGTGGTGCCCGCGCCGAGCACGGCGCCCACCGGGTCACCGGGCACCATGCTCTGGAAGGCCGCGCAGGCGCCGGCGAGCAGGTGGTCGAGCAGGCGGCGCAGCGCCGCGGCGCCCGCCCCGCCGCCGCCGCGGTCGTCGTCGGCCCGGGCGGCGGTGAGCTGGAGGGCGAAGGAGCGGACCAGGTCGTGGTAGCGGTACCGGCCGGGCAGCGGCGCCTCCAGCATGGCCGCGTCGACCAGCGACTCCAGCACGTCCTCGGCGTCGTACGGGTCGAGGTCGAGCACCACGGCGGCGGCTTCCAGGCCGATGCCGGCCCGGGCGACCGGGGCGAGCAGGCGGAAGGCCCGGGCCTGTGCGGGGGTGAGCTGGTGGTACCCGAGTTCGAAGGCGGCCGCCACGGCCAGGTCGCCGGTGCGCAGTTCGCCGATCCGCAGCCGCTCGTCGGCGAGCCGGTCGTTGATGGACGCGATGGTCCAGCGGGGCCGGGCGGCCAGCCGGGCGGCCATGATCCGTACGGCGAGCGGGAGGTGGCCGCAGAGCGCGACCAGTTCGCCCGCGGCCTCCGGCTCGTCCAGGACGCGCCGGGCTCCGATGACCTCCCGCAGCAGTCCCAGCGCCTCGTCCGTGTCGAAGACGTCGAGGTCGAGGTGGGTTCCGGCGGGAAGCCCGGTGAGTCTGGCCCGGCTGGTGACGATCACCCCGCACCCGACCGAGCCCGGCAGCAGGGGTCTCACCTGGGCGGGGTCACGTGCGTTGTCCAGCATCAGCAGGACCCGACGGTGGCTCAGCGTGTCCCGGAACAGCCGGATCCGGTCCTCCAGCCCGGCCGGGATGCCCTGCGGGGGCACCCCCAGCGCGGCCAGGAAGCCGCCCAGGACCGTCCCGGGGTCGGCCGGTTCCAGGCTGTTGCCGCGCAGGTCGACGTGGAGCTGCCCGTCCGGGAAGTGCCGGACGGCCAGGTGCGCGGCCCGGACGGCCAGGGTGCTCTTGCCGATGCCGCCCATACCGGTGATGGACGCGACCGGTACGGCGACCCGGTCCGGGTCCCCGAGGACGGCGGCCAGTGCCGCCACCTGGGCCGCCCGGCCGGTGAAGTCGGGTGTGTCGGCGGGCAGTTGAGCGGGGGCGGCGGAGTCCGGCCCGGGCCGGGCCGGAGGCTCCTCACCGCTCCCGGGCGGCGGGGTGCGCTCGGCGGACCGCCCCCGGGGCGCCGCCAGCAGCATCGGGTCGCTGGCGAGGATCCGCTCGTGCAGGGCGCCGAGTTCGGGCCCGGGGTCGATGCCCAGCTCCTCGGCCAGCACGTGCCGGGCCCGGCCGAACACGGCGAGCGCCTCGGCCTGGCGCCCGGTCGCGTAGAGCGCCCGCATCAGGAAGCCGTACGGCCGTTCCTGCATGGGGTGTTCATGGGTGAACGCGATGAGCTCCGGGATCAGCAGCTCGTGCCGGCCGCCGCGCAGGTCGTGGTCGAAGCGCTCCTCCATCAGCGTCAGCCACAGCGCGGTGAGCCGGGAGCGCTGCTGCTCGGCGAACGGCCCGGGCACGCCGGCGAGCGGTTCGCCCTGCCAGAGCGCGAGGGCCTCGGCGAGCAGCCGGCCGCAGGCCGCCTCGTCCCCGAGGTCCCGGGCCCGCACGGCACCGGTGGCCAGCGCCTCGGCGTGCACCGCGTCCACCGAGGACGGGTCGATGAGCAGTTGGTAGCCGTCCCGCAGCGAGACCAGCCGTTTGGGCGCGGTGCGGTCGTCCTCCAGGATCCGCCGCAACCGCCAGGCGTAGGTGCGCAGACTCGACAGCGCGGAGTCCGGGGCCGCCTCCCCCCAGATCGCGGCGATCAGTTCGTGGGCGGAGACCGCCCGCCCCGAGCGAAGGAGCAGCGCCCCGAGCAGCGCCTGCTGCTGGGGTGCCCCGGTGGCCAAGCCGGTCTCCCCTCGGATGACCCGCACAGCACCCAGCACCGTGAACCGGATGTCCTCTCCCACGGACTCCAGCACCCCCTCCATGGCCGGCGCCGACGGCCCCCTCCGTCACGCCTCGCTAGTGTTTTCGTCAAACTGAGGACTGTTTATCACACCGGATGGCGCCTTTCATCGGGTCGCGGCCGTTCTTTTTGGAACACCCCCGGCCGCGAAATCCGCGCCCGCTCCCCGGCGACCATTAGGCACCGAATTGCGACGGCCCGCCACCGCCCTGAGCGGCCGGAACCCGCAGGGCAAAGCCCTTGTCGGAGCGAAGAGTTCGGCGATCGGAGGGCTTCCCGGACCCCCCTCCGCCGACGCGCCCCGGGCCTTCCGGCGGTTTGCCAATGAGGAAAGGGGAAGCCTGGACGGGGACTTCAAGGACTTCGCAGACATTCCCGCCATCACGCCTGCCGAGGCACCGGACCGCGACCGGGCCGCAGGCGCCGGCATTCGCCCCACCGCGGCCGGGCCCGCCCCGGGCGGTCGGGCCCGGCCGGTGAGTGCTCAGACCCGGAAGGCCAGCAGGCGGTAGCGCGGGGCGGGGCGCGGGGCGTCCTGGTCCGGCAGGGCGGCCAGCACCCTTACGGCGGCGGCCCGTTCGGCCGGATCCCGGCACCACGGGAGCCGGCCGCGCTCGGCGGCCGCCCGCCACTGCCGCGGGGTGCGCCCCTGGCCGAGCCCGGGGAAGCCGGCCTCGCCCGCCGGGGTCAGCCCGAGGGCGGCGGCCCGGGCCGTCAGCCGCCCGGCGTCGTCCGTCACCTGCGGGGCGTGCCGGCGGCGCAGATCGGCGGTGGCCTCGGCGAGATCGCTCGGCTCGGTGAAGTAGGCGTCGTTCTTGTCCACCGTGGTGACCATCACCCCGCCCGGGCGCAGCAGTCGGCGGGCCTCGGCCAGCACGGGCCCGGCGTCGGGCAGCAGGTGGAGCAGCCAGACCATCAGCACGGCGTCCACCGTGCCGCTGCGGAGCGGGAGTTGTGCGGCGTCGGCGCAGAGCAGGGCGCCGGGCAGCCGCCGGGCCGCGAGCCGCAGCATCCCGGGCGAGCGGTCGGCGCCCAGCACCGTCCGGCCGGGGCGGACCAGCCGGGCGGTGACGATGCCCGTCCCGCAGGCGAGGTCCAGCACCGTCCGCGGGTCGGCCGGGAGCAGTCGTTCGACGGCCGCCGCGGCGGCCCGCGCCCGCGGTTCGCCGCCCCGCGAGGCGTCGTAGTCCTGCGCCTCGGCGTCGTAGTCGAGCATCGGCCGCCTCCGTTCCGAGCGGTGGTCGAGCGGTAGTCAAGCGAACCGGCGGGCGGCCGGGCAAGGGGCGCGCACGGATCCGCCGGGACCGGGGAGGGGCGACCCGGCCGTCGTCCACCACATATCTGACAGAACGCCGGAACGCCCCGGCCGTACCGTCCTTGCCCGAACGGTCGGACCGGGCGGAGGCGGTTCACAGTTCCGCCACCGGGCCTTGGAAGAACGGCCCCAACATCCATTGTCGCCACGCATGTTCGAAGGTAGAGTCGCCGTTCGCCGAGCACGGACGAGTAGTTCTCAGTGCATTTGGGGCGAGCATGTCAAATAATCACGGTTCCCTTCGGGTCGCTCCCGACCTGCTTGACGTGTTCAGGGATATCGCGCGTCGGAATCCCCGCCGTCCGGCGATCGTCCACCACGGACGCACCCTGACCTACCACCGCCTCCTGGAGACGGTGAACGCCCTGGCCACCGCCCTGGGCCCGACACCCGGAACGGTCGCCGTACCGGCCGTCCACGCACCGGAAACGGTGGTCGCACTGCTCGGCGTGCTGACCGCCGGGGGCGTCTACTGCCCCGTCGATCCGGCATTCCCGGCGGCCCGCCGACACGCCATGGCAACGGCCGCGCAGTGCGGCGCCGCGGTGTCCGCACCCGGCACCGATCCGCTGCGACTCGGCCTGCGATTAGTGGAGTTACCGCAACCACCGGAAAAACCCGGAAACCCCCCGGTGCACCCGCCCGGGACCGACCCGGAACAACCGGCCTGCATTCTCTTCACATCGGGTTCGACCGGGCAGCCGAAACCCGTCCTGACCCCCCGCCGGGCCCTCACCACCACCGCCCGCGCCCTGGGCGGGCTGTTCGGGCTCACCCCCGGGGACCGGGTCCTCCAGTTCGCCTCGCTCAACTGGGACACCAGCTTCGAGGAGATCCTCCCGGCCCTCACCACCGGCGCGACCCTCGTCCTGGACCCGGACGCGCACAGCGGCTCCTTCCCCCGGTTCCTGCGGCTGCTCGAACGCGAGCGGATCACCGTGCTGGACCTGCCCACCGCCTTCTGGCACGAACTGGTCCACCACCTGGTCGACTCCGGCGACCGACTGCCCGACCACCTGCGCCTGCTGGTGATCGGCGGGGAGGCCGCCGCCCCCGCCCGGCTGGCCGACTGGGCCCGGCTGCCCACCGGCCGGATCCGACTGCTGAACACCTACGGCTGCACCGAGACCACCCAGATCACCCATGCCGTGGACCTGGCCGGCCCGCTGGCACGCGGGCGGACCTGGGACGGCAGCGCCCGCGCGCCGATCGGCCGCGCGCTGCCGCACGTCGTCGAACGCCTCGACGAGCAGGGCCAGTTGCTGATCGGCGGCCCGTCCCTGGCGCTCGGCTACCTCGGGCTGCCCGAGGCGACCGCGGCGCGCTTCACCACCCTGGACGGCGAACGGTTCTTCCGCACCGGCGACCGGACGACCCGCGACCCGGCCGGACTGCTCACCCACCAGGGCCGCCTGGACGGCGAGTTGAAGGTGCGCGGGATCCGGGTCGACCCGGCCGAGGTGGAGGCCCACCTCACCGGCCACCCCGCGGTCACCGCCGCCGCCGTCACCGGCGTCACCACGGCCGGCCGCACCACCCTGGTCGCGTACGTGGTGGCGCGCCCGCACCCCGCCGCCCGCGCGGCCGACGGCACCCCCGACCGCACACCGGCCCCGGCTCCGCAACACCCGCTGGACCGCGCCCTGCTGGACCACCTGCGCGCGCTGGTCCCCGGCCACCTGGTACCGGCCCGGATCACCCTCGTCCCCGCCCTGGTGCACACCCCGAGCGGCAAGGTCGACCGGGCCGGCTGCCACCGGCGCTACGCGGCTCCCCCCGACAGGTCGAAGGAGACCACCCTTGAGCACTGAGCCCGCCGCCCCCGCCACCGAGGAGGCCCTGGCCGCCGTCTTCCGGCGGGTCCTGGAACGCGAGGACGTCACCGCCGACTCCGACTTCTTCGACCTGGGCGGGGACTCCCTGGTCGCCACCCGGGTGCTGAGCGCCGTCGCCCGCGCCCACGGCGTGGAACTGACCTTGGCCGACTTCCTGTCCGCGCCCACCCCGGCCCGGCTCGCCGAGCGCATCGCGGCCGCCGCATGAACGACGGCCACAGACGCAGCGCGGTCGTGGTCGGCGCCGGCCTGGCCGGGCTCACCGCCGCGACCGGACTGGCCGCCCACGGCTTCGCCGTCACCGTCCTGGAGGCCCGGGACCGGGTCGGCGGACGCACCCACGGGATCGAGGCCGCCCCCGGCGTCCGGGTCGACGCCGGCGCCGCTTACCTCGGCGACCGGCACACCGAACTGCTCGCCCTGGCGGCCGACCTGGGGCTCCGGACCACCCCCACCACGATGCTCGGCGCCAGCCGCTTCGCGCTCGGCACGGACGCCCCCGGCGGCGGACCCGCCACCCGGGACGGCCGGTTCCCGCCGCTGGACGCCGTCGCCCTCGGCGACCTCTTCGAGCGGCTCACCGAACTCACCGACGCGGTACGGCCCGAGGCCCCCTGGCTCACCCCGGACGCCGCACACCTGGACACCCTGACCGCCGCCGACTGGGCCGAGCAGCACCTCACCCACCCGGACGCCCGGCTCTTCTTCCCGCTCTTCCTCGGCGAGATGTGCGCCGCCGACCCGGCCGAGGTGTCCGTCCTCCACCTCGCCTTCTACCTGCGCTCCGGCGGCGGCCTGCGCTACCTCAACGCCTTCGCCGGCGGCGCCCAGCAGGACCGGATCGACGGCGGCGCCCACCAGGTGTGCGAGCGGATGGCCGAACCGCTGGGCGCCCGGGTCAGGCTCGGCGAGACCGTCCGGGCCGTGCACCAGGACGACCGGGCGGTGACCGTGCACACCGACCGGGGCGCCCACCGGGCCGACGTCGCCGTGCTGGCCCTGCCGCCGCTGCTCGCCGACACGATCCGCTACGAACCCGCGCTGCCCGCGCCGCGCGCCGGGGAACGCACCGCGCGCGGCTGCGCCGTCAAGGTCCACCTGGTCCACCCGGCACCGCTCTGGCGCGCACACGGCCTCTCCGGCTGGTCGGTGAACGCCCGGGGGCCGCTGCTCTCCACCGTGGACGACTCGCCCCCGCAGGGCATCGGCGTCCTGACCGGCTTCGTCACCGGCGCCGAGGCCCACCGCTTCGCCGCACTGCCCCCCGAGCAGCAGCGCGCCGAGGCGGTCGGCCAGGCCGCCGAACTGTTCCCGATGCTCCCCGAGCCGATCGCCGTGCACATCACCGACTGGCTCAACGACCCGCACAGCCGGGGCTGTTACGCCGCCCTGCTGGGGCCCGGCGACTGGCTCCGCACCGGCCCCACGCTCACCGCGCCGCACCGGCGGGTGCACTGGGCCGGCACCGAGACCAGCACCGCGTTCTTCGGCCTGATGGAGGGTGCGGTCCGCTCCGGCCGGCGGGTGGTCGCCGAAGTGCTCGCCCGCGACTGAACCCCGCCGCGCCCGCCGCCCCACCCGGGCTCCCCGGCCCCCACGGCCCCACCGCCCGTCCCCGGCCCCACCGCCCCGCCTCGACCCCGCCTCCCCCTCACCCCGGCGCCCGTCCCACCCGGACCCGCGCCCGGCACCCCACGTCCGGAGACCGCCATGAGCGACCAGTCCCCCATCGCGCCCCTCGCCGCCAGGGAGCGGCTGATGACCGAACCCGGCCTCGGGGCCGGCAACTTCCTCGACCACGCGGTCGCGGCGAACCCCCACCGGTCCGTGCCGTTCGTCTTCACCCACCGCACCGACCACCGCGGCGAGGTCGTGCTGCGCGGCCACAGCCTGCTCGACCTGGTCGCCCTGCGCGACCGCTACGCCGCCTGGTACCACGCCAACGGGGTGCGCCCCGGCGAGCCGGTCGCCGTGGTGGTCGGCGAGGGCCTGGAACCCCTGCTGCACTTCCTCGCCCTCACCTCGCTCGGCGCCGTCCCCGCGCTGGTGAACGACGCGATGCGGCACGACGTGCTGGTGCGCTACCTGGACCACGTCGGGGTGGTCGGCGTGGTCGCCGACGACACCACCCGGCTGGCCGCCGCCTACCGGCAGGACCCGCAGCGCCGCCCCCGCTTCCTCGCCCTCGCCGCCGAGGTGCGGGCCTTCGACGCCGCGGCCGTCGCCCTGCCCGCCGACCACCCGTACCGGCACGCCGCCGACGACGTGGTGGCGCTGATCCACTCCTCCGGCACCACCGGCACCCCCAAGTCGACCATGCTGGCGCACCGCGGCTTCTGGGACGGCAAACAGCCCCGGATGACCCGCTTCCCCGCCGAACCGTACGACCGGCTGATGTCGCTGATGCCGCACACCCACGCGGGCGGCCTCAGCTACTTCCTCACCGCCGTGCTGCTCGGGCTGCCGACCGTGGTGATGTCCGACTGGCGCCGCGCCGCCGTCGAGCCGGTGATGGAGGCCTTCCGGCCGACCATGGTGGCCTCCTTCCCGCGCACCTTCGTCGAACTGGCCACCGGCGAGCTGCCGGTGCGGGGCGCGGCCCGGGTGCACTCCTGGTTCAACACCGGTGACAGCGCCCACCACGGGCACATCCGCCGGCTGGTCACCCTCGGCGAGCGGCCGGCCGGGCTGATCCGCCCCTGGCTGCTGCCGCACGAGAAGGCCGAGCAACCCGCCCTGCCCGGTTCGCAGTTCATCGACGGCCTGGGCTCCTCCGAGATGGGCATGGCACTGTTCGGCCAGGTCACCACCCCGGAGAGCACCCGGGACGACCGCTGCGTCGGCCGGCCGCTGGAGGTGGTCCGCCGGGCCGCCGTGCTGGACCACGACGGCACCGAACTCCCGGACGGCACCGTCGGGTTGCTCGCCATCGACGCCCCCTCGCTGACCCCCGGCTACTGGAACGACGCCCGGCTGACCGCGAGCTTCGAGCTGGCCGGCTACTGGCTCACCGGCGACGTCGCCCGCCGCGACGGCGACGGCCGCTTCCACCACCTCGACCGCACGGTGGACGTCATCGACACCACCGACGGCCCGGTCTACAGCCTGCCGGTCGAGGAGGTGCTGCTGGCCGACTGCGCCGAGCTGGTCCGGGACTGCGCGGTCATCGGCGTCCCGGCCGGCCCCGGCGCCGGGCAACTCCCCGTCGCCGTCGTCCAGTTGCAGACGGAGGCGACGGGCACCGGAGCCGACGAGGTGCGGACCGCCGCCAACCGGGCACTGGCCGCCGCCGGACTGCCCGAGCTGGCCGCCGTCCGCCTCGCCCTGACCCCCGGGGACTTCCCGCTCGGGCCGACCGGCAAGGTGCTCAAACGCGAGCTGCGCACCCGGCACGCCGCCCTCCTCACCGACCGGTAGGACGCCGTGGACCACCGCGCCGCCCACCCCGTGATCCGCCAGCCGTACCAGTACGTCCGGACGCCCCTGGTCGAACCGGACTGGCGCCGGCTGCCCGGCTGGCGGCAGGTCACCGAGGCGCAGTGGCGCGACGCCCAGTGGCAGCGCGCCCACTCCGTCCGGACCGCCCGCCAGCTGCGGGCCGTCGTCGGCGACCTCCTCACCGACCGCTTCCACGACGAACTCGCCGCCGACCAGGCCGGGTTCGCCACCATGCCGACGCTGCTGCCGCCGCAGGTGCTGAACACCATGGCGGCCGACGCCCCGACCACGCCGGCGGCCTTCACCGAGGCCTTCCTGGCCGACCCGGTGCGCCGCTACATGCTGCCCGTGCGCAGCGACCGCCACCCCCGCTGGCCCAGCCACCCGCGGGCCGAACGGGACTCGCTGCACGAGGCGGACATGTGGGCCGTCGAGGGCCTGACCCACCGCTACCCCACCAAGGTGCTGGCCGAGCTGACCGCCACCTGCCCCCAGTACTGCGGCCAGTGCACCCGGATGGACCTGGTCGGCACCTCCACCCCGCAGGTCGCCAAGACCCGGCTGCTGCTGCGCCCCGCCGACCGCCAGGAGCAGATGCTGGACTACCTCAAGCGCACCCCCGCGGTGCGCGACGTGGTGCTCTCCGGCGGCGACCTCGCCAACGTGCCCTGGCCGCGCCTGGAGTCCTTCCTGCTGCGGCTGCTGGACCTCGGCTCGGTCCGCGACATCCGGCTGGCCAGCAAGGCCGTGGTGGGCCTGCCCCAGCACTGGCTCCAGCCCCGGGTGCTGGCGGGCGTGGCGCGGGTCGCGGCGATCGCCGCCCGCCGGGCCGTCAACCTGGCCGTGCACACCCACGCCAACCACGTCCGCTCGGTCACCCCGCTGGTCGCCGAGGCGGCCCGGGCCCTGCTGGACGCGGGCGTGCGGGACGTCCGCAACCAGGGCGTGCTGATGCGCGGCGTCAACGACACCCCGGAGGACCTGCTGGACCTCTGCTTCGCCCTCCAGGGCGAGGCCAACGTGCTGCCGTACTACTTCTACCTCTGCGACCTCGTCCCGGGCGCCGAGCACTGGCGCACCCCGCTGCACCGGGCCCAGCACCTCCAGGAGGCGATCATGGGCTACCTGCCCGGCTACGCCACCCCGCGCCTGGTCTGCGACGTCCCGCACGTCGGCAAGCGCTGGGTGCACCAGGCGGTGGCGTACGACCGGGAGCGCGGCATCTCGTACTGGACCAAGAACTACCGCACCAGCCTGGAGGGCGGCGCCGCCGACGGGCCCGCCGACCTGGACCGCCGCCACCCCTACTACGACCCGGTGGACACCCTCCCCGAGGCCGGCCGCCGCTGGTGGTCCGGGCCGGCCGCCGCCCCCGCACCCCGAGGAGCCGCATGAACGCCCCCGAGCCGGCCGGTCCGCTGCGCCGGATGTGCTGGATCTTCCCCGACCGGGAGTCCTCCCGGATGGCCGAGATGTGGCACGGCTTCTTCTGGGACCTCTACGCCGAGAGCGCCGCCGACCTCGGCCTGCGCTGGAGCCGGCACGCCCCCGACGCGGTCAGCGTGGACGCCACCGGCCCCGGCCGCCCCCGGGTCTACGTGGACGACGAGCCGGTGACCCCCGAGTGCACCCTGTTCATCACCGCGCTCTACTCGCTGCCGTACCAGTCGATGGACGTCTTCAACCAGTACGCCCTCTACGCGGTGCTCGAACAGGCCGGCTTCTACCTGCCGTTCCCCCCGCAGGTGTCGCTGATCGGCAACGACAAGCTGGCCACCCTGCTGTTCCTGGCCGACTCCCCGGTGCCGACCATCCCGACGGTGCGGATCGGCACCGGCCGGGACACCGCCAAGCACGGCTACGAGGTGGCGCTCGGGTCGATGACCTACCCGGCCATCGTCAAGCCCGCCGGCTGGTGCGGCGGCGGCGGGATCAACCTGGCCCGCGGCCCCGAGGACGTCCGGGGCCTGGCCAGCCTGGCCCAGGGCGGCGACACCACCCTGGTGATCCAGCCGTACCTGGGCGACGGCACCGTCGACTACCGGGTGTACGTGGTCGACGGCCGCCCGTACGCGGTGATGAAGCGCACCCCCGAGCCGGGCTCCCCGGTCGCCAACGCCAGCCGCGGCGGGGCGATGGAGTTCCCCCCGGTGCCGCCCGAACTCGCCGCCGCCACCGCCTGGTTCGCCGAGCGGCTGCCGATCCCGTTCTTCTGCGTCGACTTCCTCCACGACGGCGAGCGCTACTGGTTCTCCGAGCTGGAGCCGGACGGCGTGATCGCCCCCGACCGCACCGACCCGGACCGCACCCTCCAACGGGACGTCACCCGGGCCCGGTTCGCCGCCTACCGGGACGGCCACGCGAAGTGGCTCGCCGACGGCGCCCGCCCGCTCACCCTCCCCCTCGGCCCCGCGCACCGGACGGACCCCCGATGACCGCCTTCTCGCTCTCCCCCGAGGCCGCCGGGCCCGGGCTGGCCGTGGCCGCCCGCACCCTGGAACGGCTGCGCGGCGTCCCCGCGCTGGCCGCGCGCTACCCGCGGCACCTCGGCGCCGACTCGCTGGAGCGGCTCGCCGCACTCCCCCCGCTGGCCAAGGACGACCTCAACACCGCCCTCGCCCATCTGGAGCCGACCGCCGAACACGCCGCCACCTGGCTGTTCCAGAGCGGCGGCTCCACCGGCGCCCCCCAGGTCGGCCACGCCCCCACCGGCTTCTACATGGCCGGGGTGCACGCCCACTGGCAGCCGCTCGACCGCTCCGACCTCTTCGTCAACGCCTGGGGCGCCGGCCGGATGTGGGGCGCCCACTTCCTCGCCGCCGCGCTCGCCGACCTCTCCGGCTGCCGGATCATCGCCCTCGGCTCGGTCTCCCGGGAGGAGTACGGCCCCTGGCTGGAGTTCCTGGCCGCCCGCCGGGTGACGGCCATCGGCGGCACCCCCAGCGTGCTGCGGCTCTGGTTCGCCCACGCCCGCGCCGCCGGGATCGGACTCCCGGCGCTGCGCAAGGTGTTGTGGCTCGGCGAGGCCTGGCAGCCCCAGCTCGCCGCCGACCTCGCCGAAGTCGCCCCGCAGGCCCGGCGCTGGGGCATGTTCGGCAGCACCGAGACCTGGGTGGTGGGCACCAACACCCCGGACTGCCCGGCGGACGTCTTCCACCCGCTGCCGCACCAGCTGGTGCACGCCGCCCCCGACGGCCTGCTGGACTTCACCAGCCTGGACCCGGCGACCCTCAACCCGGTGCTGCGCTACCGCACCGGCGACGCGGGCGGGTTGACCGGCTGCCCGTGCGGCCGCCCGGAGCCCGCGATGCGGGTGCTGGGCCGGCGCGACAGCGTCGTCCAGGTGCGCGGCCTCGGGCTGGACGTGGACGAGCTGATCGCCCGGGCGGAGCGCACCCCCGGCGTGGCCCGGGCGCAGGTCGTGCTGACCGAACGGGGCGGCCGGGCCAGCGGCGTGGACGTCCTGGTGGTCCCCGCCGGGCCGGCGCCCGCCCCCGACGTCGAACGGCTGCGCACGGAACTGTTCAGCGCCACCTTCACCCTCGGCACCGCCTTCCAGCACGACCCGGAGGCCTTCCGGGTCCGCCCGGTGGAGGAGCTGGTCAGCAACGGCCGCACCGGCAAGACCGCCGCCCTGGTCGTCCGGGAGGAGTCGTGACGGCGGCCCCGGCGCGCCCCCGCCCCGGCCGCCCCCCGGCCCGGGCGACGCCGCTCGGCCGGAGCTTCGCCGTGTTCTGGACCGGGCAGACCGTCAGCCTGGTCGGCGACAAGGTCACCGTGTTCGTCGTGCCGACCCTGATGATCTTCGCGCTGCACGCCTCGGCGCTCCAGGTCGGCGTGGTGGCGATGGCCCAGTACCTCGGCATCCCGCTGCTCGGCCCGGTCGCCGGCGTCCTGGTCGACCGCTGGGACAAGCGCCGCACCATGCTCGTCTGCGACCTCGTCCGGCTGGCCGCGGTCGCGGCCGTCCCGCTGGCCTACGCGCTCGGCGTGCTCTCCACCCCGCTGCTGTTCGGCTGCGTGGCCGTGATCAGCGGCGCGACGATCTTCTTCAACGTCGGCTACCTGGTCGCCGTCCCCGCCGTGGTGCCCGAGGACGGCATGGTGCGCGCCTACTCCCGGCTGGAGGGCAGCGGTTCGGTCGCCGAGGTCGCCGGGCCGTCCGTCGCCGCCGCCCTCTACAGCGCGCTCGGCGTGGCCGCCCTGCTCGTCGACGCGGCCAGCTACCTGGTCTCGGCGCTCTGCTTCCGCGGCATGCGCCCCTGGGGCGAACGGACCGTCGCGGAGGGCGGTGTGCGGGAGCGGCTGACCCGCGGCTTCCGGCTCAACTGGGCCGACCCGGTGCTGCGCCGGGTGGTGCTGGCCGCCGTCGTGCTCAACTGCGGCGGGCCGGTGTTCGTCACCGTGCTGCCCGTCCTCGCCTACCGCGGCCTGGGCGTGCGGGTCGGCGTCTTCGGCGCGGCCATGTCGGTCGCGGCCCTGGGCGCGCTGCTCGGCGCCGTGGTCGCGCCCCGGCTCTCCCGGCGGTTCGGCCTGGGCCGGACGATGGCCTGGTCGCTGCTGCTGCACTGCCTGGTCGGACTCGGCGTGCTCGCCGCCCCCGCCCTGCCGCCCGGCCCGGTGATCGCCGTGACCATGGGCTGCTACGGCTTCTTCATGTCCTGCATCAACGTGTGCAGCGCCCCCGTCCGGCAGTCCCGGATGACCGCGCACCACCAGGGCGTGATGCACGCAGCCTTCCGGACCGTCACCTGGGGGGTGATCCCGCTCGCCGCCCTGGTCGGCGGCCTGGCGGTGTCACTGCTCACCGGACCGCTCGGCGTCCTGGACGCCGCCCGGCTCGCCATGGCCGGCGGCACCCTGCTGGCCGCCTGCTCCTTCCTCCCCGCGCTCGGCCTCCAGCCGCTGCTGGACGCCGCCGGGCGCACCGGACCTCCCGCCGCGGAGGGCACCGGGACGACGCCGGCGGAGGGCACCGGGCCGACCCCGGCGGAGGGCACGGCATGAGCCCGGCCGACGCCGTCGACCCCGCCGGCCGGGTCCTGCTGGTCACCGGCACCTCCTCCGGCATCGGCCTGGCCACCGCCGTCGCCGCGGCCCGGGCCGGCTACACCACGGTCGCCACCCTGCGCGATCCCGCCCGGGCCGGGGCGCTGCGCGCCGCCGCCGAGGCCGCCGGGGTCACCGTGGACGTCCGCCGGCTCGACGTCACCGACCCCGGCTCGGTCACCGACTGCCTGGCCGCCGTGCGGCACGCGTACGGGCGGCTGGACGCCCTCGTCAACAACGCGGGCGTCGCCAACTCCGACCCCACCCTGGAGATGTCCACCGACGCGGCGCTGCGCGCCAACCTGGAGGTCAACTTCTTCGGCGTCGCCACCGTCAGCCGGGCCGCCCTGCCGCTGCTGCGCGCCGCCGGCGGCCGGCTGGTCACCGTCGGCAGCGTGCACGGCGTGGTCGGCCAGCCCTTCAACGAGGCCTACTGCGCGGCCAAGTTCGCCGTCGAGGGCTTCCTGGAGGCGCTCGCCCCGGTCGCCGCGGCGCACGGCGTCCGGGTCTCCGTGGTGGTGCCGGGCTTCGTCCCGGACACCCGGTTCGGCATCTTCCCCGACGTCGACCGCACCACCCTCCGGGCCGCCTCCGGCCCGTACGCGCCCACCTTCACCGACTACCTCGACCGGCTCGGCGCGGGCTGGGAGTCGGCCGGCCAGCCCGCCCACGAGGTCGCCGAGGTGGTGGTCCGCACCCTGCGGGCGCGGCGGCCGCCGTTCCGGGTGCCCGCCGGCGCCTGGGCCGCCGACTACCTGGCCGCCAAGCTCGCCGACCCCGACGGCTCCACCGTGCAGGCCCTCGCCCGCGGCTGGCTCGGCCGGCCCCCGTCCTGAACCGCCCACCCCTCCCTGGAGTCCCGCCATGCCCGCCAAGCCCCTGGCCGAGCTGATCCGCTTCGCCCGCGCCCACTCGCCGTTCTACGCCGAGCTCTACCGCGACCTGCCGGCCGGCACCGACCGGCTCGACCTGCTCCCGGTGGTCGACCAGAGCGCGTTCTGGGCCGCCAACACCTGGCCCGACAACCGGGTGCTGACCGGCCCGCTCACCGACGCCGGCGTCTACAAGACCGGCGGCACCACCGGCGTCCCCAAGTTCTCGCCCTGGACCCGCACCGAACACGCCGACTCGGTCACCGCGTTCGGCGCCGGACTGGTCCGGGCCGGGCTGCGGCCCGGGCACCGGGTCGCCAACCTCTTCACGGCCGGCGAACTCTACGGCGGCTTCCTCTACATCGAGAACGCCCTGCACCACGCCCCGGTGGACAACGTGCGCCTCGGCGTCGGCGGCGCCGCCCCCGACCCCTCCATCGCCGACCTGATCACCGGCTTCGGCGTGCACGTGCTGGCCGGCGAACCGATGAAGCTCAGCGCCGTCGCCGAGTGCCTGCTCGCCCGCGGCGAACCGGCCGAGGGCGTCGAACTGCTGCTGTTCGGCGGCGACCTGCTCTTCGCCGACCTGCGCCCGCTGCTCGCCCGGGCCTTCCCCGCGGCGGCCGTCGCCTCGGTCGGCTACGCCTCCAACGACGCCGGGCTGGTCGGCGCGCCCGTGCCCGGCGAGGACCCCCGGGTGCACGAGGCCTTCGCCGACCGCACCGTGGTCGAACTCCTCGACGAGGTCACCGGCGAGCCCGTCACCGCCCCCGGCACGCCCGGCCGGGTCGTGGTCACCAACCTGTTCCGCACCCTGATGCCGATCCTGCGCTACCCCACCGGGGACCGCGCCGAGTGGGTCGACGACGGGTGCCGCCGCTTCCGCCTGCTCGGCCGCTCCACCGAGGGCGCCCGGGTCGGCACCGTCACGCTGCCCACCGAGGAGGTCCGGGCCGTGCTGCTCGCCGCCGACCCGGACCGGCACATCGCCGGGATGCAGCTGGTGGTCCGCCGCCGGGACGGCCGCGACGGCGTGCTGCTGCGGCTCGGCCACGTCGGCCGGCCGCCGGCCGACGAACTCGCCGCGCTGGCCGACCGCCTGATCGCCGCCGTCCACACCGCCCTGCCGCTCTACCCGGACGAGGTCGCCCTCGGCAGCATCCACGACCTCACGGTGGAGTGGGTGCCGCGCTCGGAGCTGGTCACCAACCCGCGCACCGGCAAGCTCCAGCAGGTCCTGGACGAACGCCCGCGGGACTGACCGCGGCCGGCCGGCCGCTCAACCGCCCTGCGGCCGGCCGCCGATCGCCACGCTCTGCCCGCGGAACTCGGCGATCACCCGGCCGTCCGCCCGGCGCACCGTCACGTCGTAGATCCCGGTGCGCCCGGCCCGCGAACGCTCCACCGCCTCGGCGACCAGCTCGTCCCCGACCGCCGCCGGGGCCAGGAAGACCACCTGGGCCGCCTGCGCCACGGTCACCGGGCCGTGGCTGTTGCAGGCGTACGCGAACGCGGCGTCGGCCAGCAGGAAGAGGAACCCGCCGTGCGCCGTGCCGTGCCCGTTCACCATCGTCGCCGCCACCGTCATCCGCATCACCGCGCGCCCGGCGGACACCTCCGCCAGGACGATGCCCAGGGAGCGGCTGGTCTCGTCCCGCTCGTACAGCGCGGCGATCACGGGGTCGAACACGGCGGCGCGGTCCCTCCGTCGGCGGGTGTCCGGACCAGCGTAGCGGACCGACCCGCTCCGGCTGCCGGCCGACGCCTCGCCAACTCCCTTGCCGCGAGGTGCCGGTGACCTGTCAGCGGGATGTCGGCGGTCTGTCGGTCCGGTCAGCGGTACGGCAGTGTGCTGTGAGCGGGCCCGCGCAGGCTGGTCCACGACAGCAGCACCGACCCACCGGAGGCCACCGTGACGATCAACACCCCGACGGAGAAGTCCGCTTCGCGCCCCGCCGACGCCCGACCCCGGGCCTCGGTCCTGGTCTCCGGCGCCGGGATCGCCGGCACCGCCCTCGCCTACTGGCTGGACCGCTACGGCTTCCGGGTCACCGTCGTGGAGCGCGCCCCCGCGCTGCGCGGCGGCGGCCAGGCCGTCGACATCCGCGGCAACGCCCTGGACGTCGTCGACCGGATGGGCCTGCTGGCGGAGGTCCGGGCCCGGAAGACCGGACTGCGCGGGATGTCCCTGCTCGACGGGGACGGCAACGAGCTGAAGCGCACCACCGAGTGGACGGCCAGCGGCGGCGCGGTCGGCGGGCCCGACGTGGAGATCCTGCGCGACGAACTGGCGGAGCTGATCGCCGGGGCGACCGGGCCGGGCGTCGAGTACCTCTTCGACGACTCCGTCGACACCCTCGTCCAGGGCGCGGACGGCGTCCAGGTCCGGTTCCGCAGCGGCACCGAGCGCCGCTTCGACCTGATCGTGGGCGCCGACGGGCTCCACTCCGCCACCCGCCGCCTGGTCTTCGGCCCCGAGGCCGACTACCTCCGCTCCACCGGCACCTACATCGCCGGCTGGAGCGTCCCCAACCACCTCGGCCTCGACCACTGGGAGATCATCCACCAGCACGACGGCCACTGGGGCTCGCTGGTGATGACCGTCCGCGACAACACCGAACTGCGGGTCTTCGTCGGCTTCGCCACCGACGAGCCGCTGGACCGGATGCTCCCCCGCGACCGCGCCGACCAGCGCGCGCTGGTCGCCGAGCGCTCCGCCCACCTGCGCTGGGAGGTGCCGCGCTTCCTCGAGGCGATGTGGCGCACCGAGGCCTTCCACTACGACGTGGTCGCCCAGATCCGGATGGACCGCTGGTCGAAGGACCGGGTCGCGCTGGTCGGCGACGCCGGCTACTGCTGCTCCCCGCTCACCGGCCAGGGCACCAGCGTGGCCCTGACCGGCGCCTACGTCCTGGCCGGGGAACTGCACGCGGCGGACGGCGACCACCGTGCCGCCTTCCCCGCCTACGAGCGCCGCCTGCGCGAGCACGTCGCCGCCAACCAGGCCATCCTCGACCTGACCCACCGGGGCACCGGACCCTTCGGGTCGCTGGACGGCACGGCGGCGCGCGAGGACGGGGACGAGGACGGGGGCATCGCGGGCTTCGACCGGCCGGGCGTCGAGATGGAGGAGGCCTTCCGCGCCGCCACCGTCTTCGACCTGCCCGACTACTCCTGACCGACCGTCACCGCGTCGCCCCGCGCGGCACCGCGCGGCACCGCCCCGCGCCCGGCAGCGGGCGCGGGGCGGCGGGCCGCCGGGGCCGTCAGGAGACCGCGAGGGTGACCTTCCAGGTGACGACCCACGGCGGGCAGACCGAGCCGCGGTCCGGGACGCAGCGACCGATCGCGGTGATGACGCCCGTCCCGGCAGCCGTCGCCGTGAAGGTCGCGTGGGAGTCGCCGTCGGCGTCGGCGCTGCCCGCCGTCTGCGCCAGCAGGCCGGGCGTCGCGCTGCTCGGCGGGTACCAGTACCAGGTCACCGTGTGGTCGCGCACCGCCGCGACGTCCACCTGCACGGTGTCACCGACGTTCGCCGCGACAGTGGTCCCGCCGTCCGCGCCGACGACGGAGACGGTGGCGGCGGTCCGGGCCTCCGCCGCCGGGGCGGCGGCCACGGCCCCCAGGGTCAGGGCCAGGGCGGCGGCGGGCACGGCGAGCAGTCTCAGGGCGTTCATGGCACTCCCGGTAGTCGGAGCTCGGAGGATCGGCGCCGGAGGATCGGCGCTCGGAGCCTCCCGTCTACCGGCCCCCGCCGGTGCCTGACAACGCCCTCCCGCCGTCACCGGGCGAAGCTGCGACGAACGCAGGCCCCGGCGGGCCCACCGATCGCCGTAGCGGCCCTCCGCCACCGCCCGGGAGCCGTCGGCCGCTACAGCAGGCGGCGGCCGATGACCAGTTCGGGCCTGATCCGGATCCGCACCGCGTCCGGGGCCGCACCGGGGGCCGGGCGGACCTGGGCGCGGCCCAGCACGGTGACGAACCAGCCGGAGCCGTCCCGGCCGTCCACCTCGTCGGCCTCGAAGGCGATCACCGCGCCGTCCACCGCCCGGGCCAGTTCGGAGTCGGCGGGCGCCGAGACCAGCACCCCGCCGGGCGCCAGCCGGAACGGCACCGGGAGCACCGCCGGGAGGGCGCCGACGGTGTAGACCACCCGGCCGACCGGGGCCCGGCCCAGCAACTCCATTGCCCGCCGCCGGTCGAGTTCGCGGAGGCCGGGCCGGTCCGGGAGGTCGGCGGAGGAGGGCCGGGGGGACGGAACGTGATCGCGCATCATGCGAGCGATGCTCGCCCGGGGCCGGGCCCGCCCACGAGGGCCGATGGTCCCGCCGAGGGGCCCCGGGCGGCGGGGCCGTCAGGCCCGCCCTCACCGGTCAGCACACGTAGGGCGTTGTCAGATACGCCCGAGACGCGGCTGCGCGGACCGCTCCGCCGACTGCCGCAGCTCGGTGGCGATCAGTGCCGCCTGCACCCGGCGCTCCACCCCGAGCTTGGCGAGCAGCCGGGACACGTGGTTCTTCACCGTCTTCTCGGCCAGGTAGAGCCGCTCGCCGATCTGCCGGTTGGTCAGCCCTTCGCCGATCAGCGCCAGCACCTCCTGCTCGCGCGCCGTCAGCCCCGGCCCGGCGGTCACCGGCTGGGCGGGCTCGGCGTCACTGCGCAGCCGGTTGAGCAGCCGGGTGGCCGCGCCGGGGTCGAGCATCGACCGGCCGGAGGCGACGGTGCGGACGGCGGCGACCAGGTCGGTGCCGCTGATCTGCTTCAGCACGTACCCGGCGGCGCCCGCCATCACGGCGTCCAGCAGCGCCTCCTCGTCGTCGAAGGAGGTCAGCATCAGACAGGCCAGGTCGGGCATCCGCGAGCGCAGCTCCCGGCAGACCGACACCCCGTCGCCGTCCCCCAGCCGGACGTCCAGCACCGCCACGTCGGGCCGCAGCGCCGGCACCCGCACCAGGGCCTGTTCGGCCGTCGCGGCCTCCCCGACCACCTCGAGGTCCGGCTCGCCGTCCAGCAGGTCGTGCACCCCGCGGCGCACCACCTCGTGGTCGTCCAGCAGGAACACCCGGATCGGCGCCGGAGTCCCGGCCCCCTCCGCCTCGGTCGCCATCACGCGGCTCCACCTTCGTTCACACCCCCGCACACTCCCAGCGGGGCCCACCGCATCATCCCCCGCCGGACGCCACCGGCCCAGGGCCCAAGGACCCCATTCCCCGGCCGTCCCCGGCCCTCGTCCCACGCCCGTCCGTGCCATCCCGGGACGGCACGCCCTGGTGGGACGTACCGGCGCGCTGCTTGGCTGACCGGCGTCACCCCGGACGACGTGCCGGGCCCACCCGAGGAGAAACCCCATGAAGCGGACGAAGCTCGCCCTCAAGACGACCCTCGCCCTCGCCACCGCGAGCGCCACCCTCGCCCTGGCCGCCCCCGCCAATGCCGCGACGTTCGTCGAGAACATCGGTGACGGCTACCAGAACGACCACGGCGCCGTCCTGTGCGTGCAGGACATCCTCAACACCTGGGCCAACGACTCCATGCACAACCCCGGTGCCCGGGTCCAGGAGGACGGCATCTGGGGCCCCAAGACGAAGGGCCTGGTGATGTACTTCCAGCAGGTCCAGCACCAGAGCAACCCGAGCATCGTCGTGGACGGCATCGTCGGCAAGATCACCGGCAGCTCGATGGTCTACAGCAACCGCCAGCCCTGCTACTACTACATCCCGACCACCTTCTGATCCCTCCGCCCCCGGCCCGCGCCGCGTTCGGCGCGGGCCGGTCGGCGTCGGACGCCCGCCCTTCAGCGCCCCTGCCGCCGGACGCTCCCTAGCCCCATCAGCAGGAACGCGAGCGCCACGCCCGCGCCGCTCACCGTCGCGAGCGCGACCTTCGCGCCGAGCCCGGCGCCGTCCGACAACAGGATCGCCACCGCCCCGAGCGAGGCCACGGCGGCGCCCACCACCAGCCACCCGGCCAGCGCGACGGCCGCCGGGCGACCGCCCCGCGGCACCGGCCCGACGTCGAGCGCGGACCAGCGCGCCGCGCTCTCCCGCTGCTCGCCGCGCCGGTCCCAGAGCGCCCGTACCCGCAGGGCCGTGCCGCCGACCAGTCCCATGAGCGCCACCTGGGCGGCCGGGTGCCAGTCGGGCAGGGCGAGCAGCAACCCGCCCGCCAGGGCGAGCGCCGCCCACCAGAGCACGCAGGCCGCCGCCGCGGTGCGGATGGAGCGGGGCCGGTCCGCGCCGGCCTGGAGGTCGGCGATGGCGGGCAGGTACCAGACGCAGCCGCTCGCGGTGAGCGCGGCGGTGCCGATGGCGAGGACGGTGTGGGTCACGGGCCGGCCTTCCTGGGGACGCGGGGAGTACGGGGCACGGGAGTTGCGGAGCCGTCCCCGCCCGCCCGGGGCAGCGGTGCGGGCGGGGACGGCGTTCGGGGGCGTCCTCAGCCGTCGGAGGACGGCTCGGACGACGACGAGGCCGAGGTCGAGGCCGAGGCCCGGGCCCGGTCCGCCCGGGTCAGCGGCCGGTCGTACTTCGCCGGTTCCACGTCGCCCAGGTGCGCGGCCGGCTTGCCGCTGTGCTGCAGCACGTCCCGGGCCGCGATGTCCGGGTGGTGCAGGTCGAAGGCCGGGGACTCGGAGCGGATCCGCGGCAGCTTGACGAAGTTGTGCCGCGGCGGCGGGCAGGAGGTCGCCCACTCCAGCGAGCGGCCCCAGCCCCACGGGTCGTCCGAGGTGACCTTCTCGCCGTACTTGGCGGTCTTCCAGACGTTGTAGAGGAACGGCAGGATCGACAGGCCCAGCAGGAACGAGCCGATGGTCGAGACGGTGTTCAGGGTGGTGAAGCCGTCCGAGGCCAGGTAGTCGGCGTAGCGGCGCGGCATGCCCTCGGCGCCGAGCCAGTGCTGCACCAGGAAGGTGCTGTGGAAGCCGACGGTGAGCGTCCAGAAGGTGATCCTGCCGAGCCGCTCGTCGAGCTTCTTGCCGGTCATCTTCGGCCACCAGAAGTGGAAGCCGGCGAACATCGCGTACACCACGGTGCCGAACAGCGTGTAGTGGAAGTGCGCGACGACGAAGTACGAGTCGGAGACGTGGAAGTCGATCGGCGGCGCCGCGAGCAGCACGCCGGTCAGGCCGCCGAACAGGAAGGTGACCAGGAAGCCGACCGTCCAGAGCATCGGCGTCTCGAAGCTCAGCGAGCCCTTCCACATGGTGCCGACCCAGTTGAAGAACTTCACCCCGGTCGGCACGGCGATCAGGAAGGTCATGAAGGAGAAGAACGGCAGCAGCACCTGCCCGGTGACGTACATGTGGTGCGCCCACACCGTCACCGACAGGCCGGCGATGGCCACCGTGGCGGCGATCAGGCCCGCGTAGCCGAACATCGGCTTGCGGCTGAAGACCGGGATGACCTCCGAGACGATGCCGAAGAACGGCAGCGCCAGGATGTACACCTCCGGATGCCCGAAGAACCAGAACAGGTGTTGCCACAGCATCGCCCCGCCGTTGGTCGGGTCGAAGACGTGCGAGCCGAACTTGCGGTCGCACTCCAGCGCCAGCAGCGCCGCGGCCAGGACCGGGAAGACCAGCAGCACCAGCACCGAGGTGAGCAGCACGTTCCAGCAGAAGATGGACATCCGGAACATGGTCATGCCGGGGGCACGCATGCAGATGATGGTGGTGATGAAGTTGACCGCTCCGAAGATGCTGCCGAAGCCGGACAGCGTGACGCCCATGATCCACATGTCGGAGCCGACACCCGGCGAGTGGACGGCGTCGGACAGCGGCGCGTAGAGGAACCAGCCGAAGTCCGCGGCCCCCTGCGGGGTGGCGAAGCCGGCGGCGGCGATCAGCGAGCCGAAGATGAACAGCCAGAAGGACAGCATGTTCAGCCGCGGGAACGCCACGTCGGGCGCGCCGAGTTGGAGCGGCATGATCCAGTTGGCGAAGCCGGTGAACAGCGGCATCGCGAACAGCAGCAGCATCACCGAGCCGTGCATGGTGAAGGCCTGGTTGAACTGCTCGTTGGAGAGGATCTGCGTTCCGGGCCGGGCGAGTTCGGCCCGCATGACCAGCGCGAGGACGCCGCCGATCAGGAAGAACGCGAACGACGACACCAGGTACATGGTGCCGATCGTCTTGTGGTCGGTGGTGGTCAGCAGCCTGACCACGGCCGAGCCGGGTCGGCGGGCCCGAACCGGGCCCGCCGGAAGGGGCGTTGGCGGTGAGACGGGGTCGCCCTGTGCCTGGGTGGCGCTCAAGGACGCACTCCTTCGGAACGTCGTGCGAATGATGGCGCTCCATGATCCGAACGCACGCCCCGCGCACCCCAGGGCCGTTGGACCCGCCCGGCCGGGGCCGCTGGGCCCGAGTTCCCGGCCGCCGACCGGGACCTCCCGACCGGGACCCGCCCGCCGCCCGGCCCCCGCGGGGGCTCCACCGCGCCCGTCCGCGCGCTCGCGGCCCGCTCACCGCGTCGCCCAGCCCCGCTGGAGGACCAACGGAGCACCCCCGCCGCACCGTTCCCGAACCGTCGGACGACGGGCCCCCGGGCGCCGCCGGACGCCCCCCGGCCCGCACCTCGCCCGCGCCCGGCCCCCGGCCCGCCCGCACCCGGCCCGACCAGCCCCCCGACCGGCCGCCGCCCGGAGGCCCGGGGCCCGCCGCGGCCGTCCGGGGCCGCCGCCGCGCCGTCACCCCGGCCGTGGCACACCGCGTCGTGCGGATCCGACGGCCGAACCGGCCCGGTCCGGTGCCCTTCAGCGCTCCCGGCCGTCCACTAGCCTGCGCCCAGGACCCGCACCACCCCGGTCACGCCCCCGCACGCCCCCGCCCCGGAGGTACGCCGATGACCCCGGCCCGGCCCGCCACCGCCAGCCCGCTGCACTTCCGCGTCCTCGGCCCGCTCACCGGCGAGGCGGACGGCCGCCCGCTGCCCCTCGGGCCGCTGAAGCAGCGGCTGGTCCTGGCCGTGCTGCTGAGCCGGGCCAACACCGTCGTCCCGGTCGAGCTGCTCACCGACGCGGTCTGGCCGGAGGAGCCGCCGCGCACCGCCCGCAAGAACCTCCAGGTCTACGTCTGCGCCGTGCGCACCCTGCTCGGCCGCGAGGCCGGGCCGGACCGGCTGGTCCACTCGGCCGGCGGCTACCTGCTGCGGGTCGCCGAACCCGAGCTGGACGTCCTCCGGTTCCACGCGCTCGCCCGGGCCGGCCGGTCCGCCGCCGACCGGGGCGCCCTCGCCCCCGCCGCCCGGCTGCTGCGCCAGGCCCTCGACCTGTGGCAGGGCCCGCCGCTCGCCGACCTCCGCTGCTCCCCGGCCGTCGCGACCGAGGCCGACCGGCTGGAGGCCCGCTGCCTGGGCGTCCACGAGGACTGGGCGGAGACCGAGCTGGAACTCGGCAACGCCGCCGCCGTGGCCGAGGAGCTGGCCGAGCCCGCCGAACGCCACCCGCTGCGCGAACGCCTCCAGGCCGCCCGGATGCAGGCCCTCCACCTGACCGGCCGCCAGGCCGAGGCGCTCGCCGTGTACGACACCCACCGCCAGCTGCTGGCCCGCGAGTTGGGCCTCGAACCGAGCCCCGCCCTGACCGACCGGTACCGCCTGCTGCTCGCCCGCGGCCGCACCCGGCCGGCCACCGGACGCCCGGACCGCGCCGCTGCCCCGACCGGCAGCCTGCTGCCCGCCGACACCGTCGACTTCACCGGGAGGACCGCCGAACTGCGGGAGCTCGTCGCCGAGTCGGGCGGCCCCGCCGGCCGCGTCGTCCTGCTGTCCGGACCGGCCGGCAGCGGGAAGACCGCACTGGCCGTGCGCGCCGCCCACCTGCTCGCCGACCGCTTCCCGGACGGGCGGCTGCTCCTCCGGCTCCGCGCCGAGGACGGCACCCCGCGCCCGCTGCCCGAGCTGCTCGCCGAACTCACCGCGCTCACCGGCCACCTGGACCGCACCGGCCGTCCGGAGCCCGCGGACCGCACCGGGCAGCCGGACCCGGCCGACCCGGACCCGATCCGCCCGGGCCCGACCGACCCGGGCCGGGCCGCGGCCCTGTGGCGCGCCTCCCTCGCCGGGCGCCGGATGCTGCTGGTCCTGGACGACGCGCCGGGCGAGGCCGTGGTCCGCGAACTGCTGCCCGGCACCGGCCGGAGCTCCGTCCTGGTCACCTCCCGCAGCCAACTCGCCGGCCTGGCCGCCGTGCACCGGATCAGCGTGCCCCCGCTCGCCCCGGCCGAGGCCCTCGACCTGCTCGGCCGCATCACCGGCCCCGGCCGGACCGGCGCCGACCGGGCCGCCGCGGCCCGGATCGTCGACGCCTGCGGACTGCTGCCGCTCGCCGTCCGGGTCGCCGGCGCCCGGCTGGCCGTCCTGCGCCACCTCCCGCTCACCGAGTACGCGGCCCGCCTGGAGGACCCTTCCGGCGCCCTGGACGAACTCGTCGCCGGGGACGTCACCGTACGCGCCCGCCTCGACGCCGGCTGGCAGGACCTCCCGCCGCGGGGCCGCCTCGCCCTGGCCCGCCTCGCCGCCCTGCCGCTCGACCTGCTCTTCACCCTCCCCGAGGCCGCCACCGCCCTGGGCCGCCCCGAACACCTCGCCCTGCGCACCCTGGAGGCCCTCACCGACACCGGCGCGGTCACCTCGCCCACCGGGGAGGTCACCGCCCACGCCGCCCTCTACGCCCTCCCCCGCCTCACCCACCTGCACGCCCGCGAACGGGCCGCCGAGCTCACCGCGCCGTCACTGCCCTGACGACCTCGCCGGGCGGCGGTGCGCCCCCGGCCCGGGCCTCACCCCGGCGCCACCGGCTCCGGCCCCGCCTCCCGGACGGACCCCCGGCGCGCGCACCTTCCGCCCGCCCACCGGGACGGCCGCCCCGCCCGGCGGTTCGCCGACCGGCGCGGCCCACTCCCGCGCCACCGGGGCACTCCCGCTGCTCCCCCGGTGGAACCGGTCCGCCGATCCGACCGACAGGCGCGCCCGGCTGCGTCCCGCCCGGAATCGGTTGGCCACCGGTATGGCCGCTGGTCGGAGCCGGTGCCCGCGGTTCGGTGCCGCCCGCCGCACCCGCCGGGTGCCCGCCCGCCCCCGCTCCGACCTGCGGCCATACCGCTCGCACACCGTCCCCGAACCGGCCCCGAAGCCCGCCCGGACATCCTGACCGGGCACGCCCGCACCCCGAGGGCACCGGCCCGCCGTCCGGCCGACGCCGCCGCCCCGCCGGCCGGCCGATCGCGTCCGGCCGATCGCTCCGCACCGCGAAGGACTACCGAAGGACTCCCACCATGCCGTGCCCACAATGCGCCCAACTCGCCAGCACCAACGACCACTTCTGCCCCGCCTGCGGCACCCCCCGGGCGACCGCGCTCGATCTCGCGGCCGAGGCGCACAAGCTGGTCACGGTGGTCTTCTGCGATCTGGTCGACTCCACCGCCCTGTCCGGCGCGCTCGACCCGGAGACGCTGCGCGAGGTGATCCTGCGCTACTTCGAACGGATGCACCGTCAGATCGAGGCGCACGGCGGCACCCTGGAGAAGTTCATCGGGGACGCGGTGATGGCCGTCTTCGGCGTGCCGGTGATTCGCGAGGACGACGCCCACCGGGCACTGGCCGCCGCCCTGGCGATGCTGGAGGACCTGGAGGACCTCAACACCGAGCTGGACGCCACCCTCGGGGTCCGGCTGGACGTCCGGATCGGGGTCAACACCGGTCAGGTGGTGGCCGGTTCGGACGCCTCGGCGCGCCAGGCGCTGATCTCCGGCGAGACGGTGAACATCGCCGCCCGGCTGCAGACCAGGGCCGCCCCCGGCCAGGTCCTGATCGGCCCGCAGACGCTGCGCGCGGCGGGGCCGGCCGCCCAGGTGGACGAGGTGGGGCCGCTCCAGCTGAAGGGCAAGGTGGAGCCGGTCACCGCCTACCGGCTGGTCGGTCTGGACGAGGACGATCCGGAGCTGCTGCGCCGCTTCGACGTCCCCCTGGTCGGCCGGGACCGTGAACTCGACGGCCTGGACGCCGCGTTGGCCCGGGTCGCGGGAGGCGGCGGCGCCGAGCTGCTGCTGGTGGTCGGCGAGGCCGGGATCGGCAAGACCCGCCTGGTGCGCGAGTGGCGCGAGCGCTCGGCCCGGCACACCGCGCGCTCCGGCACCGGCCGCTGCCGCAGCTTCGGCGAACAGGGCGTGCTGGCACCGCTGGCCGAGGCGGTCCGGGCCCTCCTGGACGAACCCGGCGCCACCGCCCCCGCCGAGGCGCTGGCCCGCCTCGCCGACGCCGTGTCCGCCGCCGACCCCGGCGCCCCGACCGACCCGACCGACCCGGGCGCCCCGACCACCCCCGAGCGCGGCCTCGACCGGGCCCTGGAGCAGTTGGCCGCGATCCTGCGCGGCCGCACCGTGGAGCGCCCGGCCGTGCTGGTCCTGGACGACTGCCAGTGGGCCGGCCCGGTCCTGCTGGACGCCGCCGAGCGGCTGATCGCCCTGCTCGGCCCGGCGCCGGTGCTGCTGCTCTGCCTGGCCCGCCCCGAGCTGCTCTCCGCCCGGCCGGAGCTGCCGCAGCTCCCGGTCGGCGGCCTGTCCTGGGACGAATCCGCCCTGCTGGCAGCCCAGTTGACGGAGCTGAGCGCCCACCAGGACACCGTGCCGACCCGGCTGCTGGAGCGTGCCGAGGGCAATCCGCTGCACCTGGAGGAGCTGCTGGCCGCCCTCACCGCGGCGGACGGCCCGGACGGCCCGGCCCTCGCCGACGAACTCCCGCCCACCGGGCGGGCGCTGCTCAGCGCCCAGATCGACGGCCTGGAGCGGGACGAACGCACCACCCTGGACCTGGCCGCCGTGCTCGGCCGCGCCTTCACCGCCGCCGAGCTCGCCGAACTCGCCCACGGGGGCACCGACCAGGACGCCTTCGCCGACCCCGAGGACGACGTCTTCACCGGCCCGATCGACGGCCTGCCCGGTACCCCGCCCGGCACGGGCGACGACACCCCGCCCCGGCTGCACGCCGCGCTGGCCCGGCTGGCCGACCGCCGCCTGGTCGAGCCGACCGGCCTCGGGCGGGGCGGCGACGGCTACCGGTTCAGCAGCGGCCTGGTCCAGGAGTCGGTCTACCAGTCGATGTCCAAGCGGGCCCGGGCCGAGCGGCACGAGCGGGCCGCCGACCTGCCGGCCGTCCGCACCGCCGGGGACGCCGCCGTCGGCGGCCACCTGGAGCGCGCCCACCGCTACCGGCTGGAGCTGGGCCTGCTCGACGCCCGCACCGACACCCTGCGCACCCGGGCCGCGGCCGCCCTCGGCAGCGCCGGGGCCGACGCCCTCGCGGGCGCCGAACTCCTGAAGGCCGCCGACCTGTTGGAGCGCTCGGTCCGGCTGCACTACCCGAGCGAGCGGACCGCCGGCCCGGTCCTGCGCCGGCTCGGCGAGACCCGGCTCGCGCTCGGCCGCGCGGACGAGGCGCTGCCGGTCCTCGCCCAGGTGCGCGACGCGGCCGCCGACCCGCTGGACGCCGCCCACGCCCGGCTGGCCCTGGCCGCCCGCGGCCTGCCGCCCGGCCCGGAGCAGCCCGCCGCCACCGCCCGCGCGGTGCTGCCGCTGTTCACCGACGGCGGTGACCCGCTCGGCCGGGCCCGCGCCCTGCTGCGGCTGGCCGAGGAGCACCTGCTGGCCGGCCGGCACACCCAGGCCGAGCTGCTGCTCGACCAGGCGCTCGGCGAAGTCTCGCGCACCGACGCCGAGTTGGACCGGGCCGCGGTGCTGTCCGCGCTGGCCTCCTCGCTGCTGGCCGGTCCCGAGCCCGCCCCGGCCGCCACCTTCCGGCTGCGCGCCCTGCTCGCCGAGCACGGGGACGGCCGGCGCGCCGTCCGGGTGGCGCTGAACGGCCCGCTGGCCGTCCTGCTCGCCCTGCGCGACCGCCCGGACGAGGCCGAACTGCTGCTCACCGAGGCCAACGGACTGGCGGGCGAGCTGTCACTGGCCGAGGCGACGGTCTCACTGCCCGCGCTGACCGCCCAGGCCGCGGCCGCCACCGGTCTGACCGCCCACGCGCTGGACCTGCTGGCCGACGCCGCCGAGACCGCCCGCCGCCAGGGCAGCGCGGCCCCGCTGCCGCGGCTGGCCCTGACCACCGCACGGGTCCTGCTGGACACCGACCGCCCGGCCCAGGCCGCCGGGCACCTGGACGGCGTGGACGCGGCCGCCGCGCTGCCGCCCGTCCTGGCCGTCGAACTGGACGCGCTGCGCGGTCGCCTCGCGGCGGCCCGGGGCGAGTCCGGCCCGGCCCTGGAGCTGACCGGCTCGGCCCTGCGGGCCGCGGCGGCCACCGAGTCGGTGCTGCTCCAGGCGCTGACCGCGCTGGACCGGGCGCACGCCCTGCTGCTGCTCGACCGGCCCGCGGAGGCCGCGGTCGCCGCCGCCACCGCCCGGGACCGCTTCGCTGCCAAGGGCCACCTGCCGGGCGTGCGCCGGGCCGAGCGGCTGGGCGGCGGGCGGTGACCGCCCCGGCGGGCCTGACCTGGAGCCTGCGCGAGCGCCGCGGCGACGGACTCCCGGTGCTGGCCGACCCGGTGGAGGAGCACCCGGGCGGCACCGGCCGGGGCGTGCGGGTGTGCGTGGTGGACTCCGGCATCGAACCCGGCCACCCGCTGATCGGCCCGCTGAACGGCTCCTGGGCGGTCGTCCGGGACCCGGTCACCCGGGAGCTGACGGTGCGCCCCGACACCGTCGGCGACGCCTGCGGCCACGGCACCGCCTGCGCGGGCATCATCCGCCGCACCGCCCCGGACTGCGAGCTGTACAGCGTCCGGGTGCTCGGCGAGCGGTTCACCGGCACCGGGGACATGCTGATCGCCGGGCTGCGGTGGGCCGTCCGGCAGGGCTTCGACGTGATCAACCTCAGCCTCTCCACCACCCGGACCCGCTTCCTGGAGGAACTGCACGCGATCGCCGACGACGCCTACTTCGCCCGCACCGCGATCGTCGCCTCCGCCCACAACACTCCGGTGGAGAGCTTCCCGTGGCGCTTCTCCTCGGTCATCTCGGTGGGCAGCCACCAGGAGGCGGACCCGGACCTGCACCTGTACAACCCGGCGCCGCCGGTCGAGTTCTTCGCCCCCGGCCAGGACGTCCGGGTGCCCTGGCTCGGCGGGGCCACCATCCGCACCACCGGCAACAGCTTCGCCACCCCGTACGTGGCCGGGCTCTGCGCCCGCATCCTGTCCCGGCGGCCGCGGCTGACCACCTTCCAGCTGAAGAGCGCGCTCTACCTCACCGCGGCCAACGTCCAGGTCCCGTCCACCCCCACCCCGGAGGCGTCCGATGACCCTCAGCACTGACCCCGCCGTCGACCCGCTGGCCCGCGAGCTGCTGCAGTCCGTGGTGGACGTCGCCCGGGCGATCTTCGGCGCCCAGGCGGGCTCGGTCTGCCTGCTCGACGAGGCGGCCGGCGAGCTGGTCTTCCAGGCCGTCTCCGGGCGCGGGGAGGAGTCCCTGGTCGGCCGCCGCTTCCCGGCCGGCCGGGGCATCGCGGGCTGGGTCGCCGCCTCGGGCGAGCCGATGGTGGTGGACGACCTGGCCGCCGACCGCACCTTCGACCGGGCCTTCGCCGAGTCCACCGCCTACGTCCCGAACGCCCTGATGGCCGCACCGCTCACCCACGGCGACCGGGTGCTCGGCGTGCTGGAGGTGCTGGACCCGGCCCCGCAGGGCCGGGGCGGCCTGTCCGAGCTGGACCTGCTGGCGCTGTTCGCCCGGCAGGCGGCCGCCGCCCTGCGGGTGCTCGCCGAGCGCGCCCCGGCCCCGCGCCCGGCGCCCGAGCGGGCGGCCGCGCTCGGGCTGCTGGCCGACCTGGAGGAGCTGCTGCGGCGTCAGCCCTGAGCCGCGGGCGGCGCCCCCTCGGCCGCCTCGGCGGCGGTCAGCCGGGCGATCTGGCCGCGCTCCAGCGCGGCGTACACCGCGCCGTCCGGGCCGACGGCGATGCCGTGCGGCTCGGCGGCCGGGCCGGGAAGGGGGTACCCGCCCAGCCGGCCGTCCGGCTCCAGCACCCCGATCCGTCCGGCGGCCCACTCGGTGAACCAGAGCCGCCCGTCGGGGGCGGCGGTGATCGCGTGCGGCCTGGCGGCGCGGTCGGCCAGCGGGTACTCGGTCACCCGTCCGTCGACCGTGATCCGCCCGACCAGCCCGCCGCCGATCCCGACGTACCAGAGCGCACCGTCCGCCCCGGCGGTGATCCCGACCGGTGCCGTGCCCTCCGTGGGCAGCCGATGGACGGTCACCGTGCCGTCGACGGCGACCCGGGCGACGGCGTCGGCCTGGTTGAGGGCGCACCACAGCGCGCCGTCCGGCCCGGCGGTGATCATGGCCGGGAACGCCCCGGCCGACGGCAGCGGGTACTCCGTCACCTCCCCGTCCACGGTGATCCGGCCGACCAGGTCGGCGTTCACCTCGGTGAACCAGAGCGCCCCGTCCGGGCCGGTGGTGATCCCGCCCGGCCCGACGCCCGGACCGGACAGCGCGAACGAGGCGGCCTGCCCGTCCACGGTGATCCGGCCGATCCGGCCGGCGTTCATCTCGGCGAACCAGAGCGCCCCGTCCGGGCCGGTGGTGATCACCGACGGCCCGCACCGCGGCCGCCCCAGCGCGAAGCGCCGCACCGTGCCGTCCGCCGCCAGCCGCCCGATCTCCCCGGCGTGGACGAGCGTGAACCACACCCCGCCGTCCGGCCCCACCGTGATCCCGTACGGTCCGGCTCCCCGCTCGGCCACGTCGAACAGTTCCATCCGCACCCCTCAGCACTATCGCGACGTGCGTCGCATTAGTGATGGTGCCATGCCCGCCTGCCACCGGCAACCGACTTCACTCCGGGTCCGCCGCCGCGGTCGGCGCCGCCACTCCCCGGAGCACCGAGACCACCCCCGCCCCCGCCGCGCACACCGGCACCGCCAGCAGGGCGCCGATGATGCCCGCGATGCCGGCGCCGGCCACCACCGCGACCATGATCGTCGCCGGGTGCAGCTCCACGGTGCGGCTCTGGATGATCGGCTGGAGGATGTTGCCCTCGATCATCTGCACCGTCAGCACCACCCCGAGCGCCCACAGCGCCGTCCCCAGCCCGCCGTCCGCCAGCGCCACCAGCACCGCCACCGTGCCGGACAGGAAGGCGCCGACGAACGGGATGTACGCCCCCATGAAGACCAGGGCGCCCAGGCCGGGCGCGCCCGGGACCCCCAGGGCGAGCAGGCCGACGGTGATGAAACCCGCGTCGATCAACGCGATCAGGGTGGTGCCGCGCATGAAACCGGCCATCGCGTCGAAGGCCCGTTCGGCGCAGGCCACCACGGTGTCGGCGCCGCGCCCGGGCAGGTAGGAGCGGATCGCGTCGCCGGTGCGGTGGCCGTCGCGCAGGAAGAAGAAGACCAGGGCCAGCGCCAGCACCCCGCCGGTGACCACCTGGATGAGCAGGCCGAGCCCGGACAGCACGCCGTTGGTCAGCGTCGAGACCAGCGAGTTGGTCTCCCCCTTGGCGTTGGCCAGCGCGTGCTGGATCTTGGCTCCGAACGGCCCCAGCCAGTCGGCCAGTCGCCGCCCCGCCGTCGGGAGCGAGGCGGCGATCTGCGGGGCGCTGTGCACCAGGGAGTTGACCAGCAGGACGATCACCCCGGCCACCGCCGCGACCAGCAGGACACAGGTCAGCGCGGCCGCCAGGGACCGGCCCACGCCCCGCCGGACCATCCAGGGCACCACCGGGTACAGCAGCGACGCGCCGAGCAGCGCGAGGACGAACGGCACGGTGGCCGCCCGCAGTTCGACCAGCGCGAAGACCGCCAGCGAGCCGACGGTGATCAGCAGGATCACCGCCACCGACCAGGCCGCCGCCTGCCGGACGGCGGGCGGCAGCATCAGGTAGGGCCTGCGGTGGTCGGGCTGCCCACCGGGCGGGCGCTCCACGGTCACGGCAACCTCCGCCGGGGATCGTCATCGGGTCCGACCCGACCCAGCTCAGCAGAGAACCCGACGATCCGCCCGTCGTACGACTACGGGGCGGCCTCCTCGATCCGCACCTCGCCGCCCCCGCCCGCGAAGGCCAGCACCCGCCGGCCCTCGGCCTCCGCCGCCGCCCGGTCGGCCCGCGCCAACCGCACGAACGGCTGCACCACGAGCGCCGCCGGGTCCGTCAGCCGCCAGGTGCCCGCGACCAGTCCGTCCACCAGCAGGGTGCCGGCCACCAGCCCGTTCACCGTCATCACCCGCACCCGGTACTCCTCCGGCAGCACCCGGTCGCGGTCGGCGTGCGAGAGCAGCAGGTTGTCGAACGGCGCGATCAGCCGCACCGGCGCCGGGGTGTCCGGATCCGGCCGGGGCGCCTGCGGCAGGTCGTACAGCACCCGGCCCCGCTCGTCCCGGAAGGTCAGCAGCCCGGGAGCGAGCCGCCGCAGCACCGGGCCGAGCCCGCCGAGCCCGCACCAGGTGCGCAGGTCGGCGGCGCTCGCCGGGCCGAAGGCGGCGAGGTAGCGCAGCACCAGCGGCTCCGGTGCGGGCGCGGGGTCGAGCGGGCGGCCGAGCCAGGCCTCGGCGGTGGTGTGGGCGGCCGGTCCGGTGCGCCCCCACAGCCCGCGCGGCGGCACCTGGACCAGCGGCAGCAGGCAGCGCGCGGCCTGGGCGAGCGCCGCCGGGTCGTGGTCCGGGCGCCCCGCCGCCAGCAGCGCGCCGAGCTGCTGGAAGGTGCGCGGCTCGGCCTCGACCAGGGTCCGCGCCTCGGCGGCCAGCGCGGCGAGGTCGAGCCCGGCCAGCCGCTTGCCGTAGGTGCTGCGCAGCGCCCGGTCCAGGACGGGCTGGAGCAGCGGGCGCAGCGTCCGGCAGTCCTCGGCGGTGACCAGGTGGATGGTGCCGCGGTGGAGCGCGATCCGGACCGCCGACCGCTGCTCCAGCAGGGTGCTCAGCCCGTCCGGGGTGAAGCCGTCCAGCCGGGAGAGCAGCCCGAGGTAGGGCGGTTGGGGCGCGGCCTGGGCCTGGAGCCCGCCGAGGTGGTGGAGCAGCGCGGCGGGCTCCGGGCCGGTGCGGGCGAGCAGGTGCTGACGGGCCAGCAGGGCCCGGCCCAGCGCCCGGCGCCCGAGCACCGGCGGTTCCGTCACCGGCGGCCGTCCAGCACCCGGCGCAGCAGGGAGATCCGGTTGCTGGTGATGGAGGCGGCCCCGGTGTCGCGCAGTCGGCGCATGGTGCGGCCCAGGTCGGCGGTCCAGGTGGAGACGGCGAGGCCCTGGTCCGCGGCGGCGGCCACGAACGCGGGGGTGACCAGTCCGAACGGCGGGTTGAGGAAGCGCGGGCGCAGGTCGCGCAGCAGGGCGGGCGCGGGCATCCGGGGCTGCTTCCAGGTGAGCGCGATCTCGGCGTCCGGGCCGAGCGCGCGCACGGCGAGCATGGCGGTGACCGGGCCGCAGAAGGCGACCAGCCGTTCGGCGCCGAGCGCGGTGACGACGGACCAGGTGGCGGCGACCGGGCCGGGATCGTCCAGGTCGATCAGCAGCCGGGGCCCGTCGGCGGCGGCCACCGCCTCGATCGCCTCGGCCAGGGTGGGGACGGCCAGCTCGCCCCGGCGCAGCTCGGCGAGCTGCTCGGTGGTGACCCGGCCGATCGCCCGCGGGTCGCCCCAGAGCCGCTCCAGGGTGGTGTCGTGCAGCAGCACCGGCACCTTGTCCCGGGTGAGCTGGACGTCCACCTCCACGGCGTCGGCCCCGGCGGCGAGCGCCGACCGGACGGACGGCAGGGTGTTCTCGCGGTACCGGTACGGGTCGCCGCGGTGGGCGACGGCGAGGACCGGGCGGCGGTCGGCGGTCGCTGCGGCGGCGATCGCGGTGGCGGTGGTCGCGGCGGTGGTCATCGGATCCTTCCGGAGAGCCAGGGGGTGAGGTCGCGCAGGCCGACGCTCTCGCGGTAGCCCGGCTCACCGGGGACGGTGACGATCAGGGTGGTGGAGGGCGGGAAGGCCCGGGCCCTGACGTGCACCAGGCCGGACCAGACCGCGTCGAGGAAGGCCGGGACGCTGTCGCGCGGGACGTCGAAGGCGATGCCCTCGACGGTCACCACGGCCTCGTCGTGGGTGAACAGCCGGACGCCGGTCACCGGGCTCCCGCCGAACTCCAGCAGCGCCTCGTGCGGGATGGCGTCCGGCTCCGCGGCGTCCTGGCCGACCAGTCCGGCGAAGGTCCGGTCGCGCCCGATGTCGTGCTGGGCCCGGACGGCCCGGCCGTGGCGGGCGGCCAGGGCCTCGATCGCCAGCACGGCGGCCTGGGTGGTCGGCAGCTTCGGAGGGGTCATCCGGGCCTCTCGGTCAGGAGCGGGTACGGCTGGTGCACGGGATGCACGAAGTACGCGACGGCTAGCGCCGCTCGATCATCACATTGGTCGACTTGATCACCGCAGTGGCGGGGGCCCCGGGCACCAGTCCCAGTTCCTCCGCCGACTCCCGGCTGATCAGCGACACCACCCGGAACGGCCCGGCCTGGACCTCCACCTGCGCGGCCACGTCCCCGAGCCGCACCTCGGTGACGATCCCGGGGAAGCGGTTGCGCGCGGAGGACGGCCGGCCCTCCGCCTCGGCGATCTCCGGCCGGGCCAGCTCGCGGGCGAAGGCGGCCAGCTCGGCGCCGGGGATGATCCGGTGCCCGTGCTCGTCGCGCACGGCGGCGAGCTTCCCGGCGTCCACCCAGCGGCGCATGGTGTCCGCGCTGACGCCGAGCAGCGCCGCCGCCTCACCGATGCGGTACGGGTTGACCGGCACGTCGGGCTGGCCCATGTGCGACTCCTGACGGTGGTTCGAGGTGCGGGGTCCGTGCCCCCCGGCCGCCATCCTGCCGTACCGGGGAGGGCGCCGCGGACCGCGGGGCCCGGGGTCGGCCTCCTGGAGCCGGCCCGGACCCGGGAGGCCGGCCCTACGGTTCCCCGAAGAGGTCCCGCCGTACGGCGTCCCCGGCGGTGAGCACCGCCCCGGCGAGCACCGCGCCGCCGCCCGCGGTGCCGGCCAGGACCTCGGTGCGCAGCGGGGAGAGTCCGGCCAGCCGCCGTTCGACCCGCTCGGCCAGCTCGGGGCCGCCGGCCCGGCCGACCTCGCCGCCGAGCACCACGCAGCCGGGGTCGAGCACCACGCAGACGCCGGCCGCGCCGAGCGCGATCCGCTCGGCCAGCTCGTCCAGGAAGGCCGCGCCCGCGGCCCCGGCGGTGAGGGCCGTGCGGACGGCGGCCTCGGCGGCGGCCGCGTCCCCGGCCGGGTCGGCGGGCAGCCCGTGGGCGCGGGCGAGGGCGCACAGGGCGGCGCTGCCGACCAGGCCGTGGAAGCCGCCCTCGCAGCTGTCGGCGCTGGGCAGCCCGGTGGCGCCGGGCACGGGCAGGAAGCAGATCTCGCCGGTGCCGCCGGAGAAGCCGCGGCGCAGCCGCCCGTCCAGGATGACGGCGGCGCCGACGCTGTGGCCGAGCCACATCAGCACGAAGGTGTCGCGGTCCCGGGCGGCGCCGACCCGGTACTCGGCCCGGCCGGCCAGGTTGACCTCGTTCTCCAGGATGACGTCGGTACCGGGCAACTCCCGCAGGGCGGCGAGCAGTTCGGCGTGCCAGCCGGGGAGCTGGCCGGTGCTGTGCAGCCGGCCGGTGGCGGGGTCGACCAGGCCGGGGGCGCCGACCGCGACGGTGTGCAGCCGGTCGACGCCGGCGGCGCGGGCGGTGTCCGCCAGGGCCCGGACGATCGTCGGGGCGGTGTCGGGGGTGCCGGCGCCGTCGACCGGGATCTCGGCGCTGCCGAGGGTGCGCCCGGTGAGGTCGGCGACGACCAGGCCGACGCCGCCCTCGCGGACGTCGAAGGCGGCGATGTGGGCGCGGGAGGCGACCAGCGCGTAGAGCCGGGCGTTGGGGCCGCGCCGCTGGGCGCCGCGCTCGCCGGCCAGGGCGACCAGTCCGGTGCGCTGGAGGCGGTCGAGCAGGTCGGCGACGGTCGGCCGGGACAGTCCGGTGAGGTCGCGCAGCTCGGTCGCGGTGAGGGGGCCCTGTTCGAGCAGCAGGTTGAGCGCCACCCGGTCGTTGATCGCCCGGGCGGTGCTCGGCGTGGCCGGGCGCGCGGTGGTCATGGCCGATCATCCTTCCAGCAGTTCGGGCCTGTTTCTATCAGGATCCCTTCCTGATAATTTATCGAACCGTCGACACCCACAGGGCACCGTCGCGCCCGCCGCGCGACCGGGAGGGAACGCCGCATGTCCGTCACCACCACCGAACCACTCGCCGACCCCCGCCGCTCCCGGCGGAGCATCGCGCTGGTCTTCGCCGTGCACGGCGCCGTCAGCGGCACCTTCGTCACCCGCATCCCGTGGCTCCAGGACCGGCTCGACCTCTCCCCCGGGCAGCTCGGCCTCGCCCTGGTGATGCCCGCCGTCGGCTCCTCGCTCGCGATGCCGCTGGCCGGGCGCTTCGTGCACCGCTACGGCGGCCGGGCCGCGGTGCGCGGACTGATCTCGCTCTGGTGCCTGGCCCTCGCCCTGCCCGCGCTCGCCCCCTCACTGCCCGCGCTGTGCGCGGTGCTGCTGGTGTACGGCGCCACCGCGGGCATGGCCGACGTCGCGATGAACGCCCAGGGCGTGGAGATCGAGCAGCGCCTCGGCCGCTCGATCATGTCCGGGCTGCACGGGATGTGGAGCGTGGGCGGCCTGCTGGCCTCCGGCTTCGGGATCCTGGCCGCCCACCTCTCCCTCGACGCCCGGCTCCAACTCGCCGTCACCGCACTGGTGCTGGCCGCCCTGGCGCAGCCGATCTGTCGGGGCCTGCCCGCGCTGCGGACCCCCGAGGAGGCCGAGGCGCCGCCGCACTTCGCGCTGCCGCCGCGCAGTTCGCTGCTGATCGGGCTGGTCGGCTTCTGCGCGGTCTTCGGCGAGGGCGCCTCGATGGACTGGAGCGGCGTCTACCTGAAGGACGTCACCGGCGCCTCGGCCACCGTCGCCGCCGCCTCCTACACCGCCTTCGCGCTGACCATGGCGGTCAGCCGGCTGGCCGGGGACGCGGCGATCCGCCGCCTCGGCGCCGTCCGCACCACCCGGCTGGGCGGGGCGGTCGCCACCCTCGGCGGCGTCCTGGTGGTGGTGGCCGACACCCCGGCGGTGGCCATCCCGGGCTTCGCGCTGATCGGCGTCGGCGTCGCGGTGGTCGTCCCGCTCGCCTTCGCGGCCGCCGGCCGGATCGGCACCAACCCCAGCCAGGCCATCGCGGGCGTCGCCACCGTCACCTACACCTCCGGCCTGGTCGCCCCCGCGGTGATCGGCGCCCTCGCCCAGGCCACCTCGCTGACCGTCTCCTTCGGCCTGGTCACCCTGCTCGCGCTCGCCCTGCTGCTGGGCGCCGGGGCCCTGCGCCGGGCCGAGCCGGACTCCCCGGCGCCGGACGTGGTGCGCGCGCCGCACGGCGGCGACGCCGCGGCCGGCCGCGCCCGCGCGCTGAGCGGGGACGCCCCGACCGGGTGACCGTGCGCCGCCGGCCGGGCCCGCGCGCCTGGCCGGAGCCCGGCCGCGCGGCCGGGGCCGGACGGCTCACCCCTGGTTCAGGTACCTCAGCACCGCCCGCACCCGCCGGTTGCCGTCCTCGTCGTCGGCGATGCCGAGCTTGCCGAACATCGAGGTGGTGTACTTGCCGATCGCGCTGTCGCTGAGGAACAGCCGGCGCGCGATCGCCTGGTTGGACAGCCCCTCCGCCATCAGCCCCAGCACCTCGTACTCCCGCTCGGTGAGCCGGCCGAGCCCCCGCTCGGGCGGGCTGGCGGTCAGCAGCCTGGCGATCACCGCCGGGTCCATCGCCGTCCCGCCCGCCGCGACCCGCTCCAGCGAGCCGATGAACTGCCCGGCGTCGAACACGCTCTCCTTCAGCAGGTAGCCGACCCCGCCGGAGCCGTCGGCCAGCAGCTCCCGCGCGTACAGCTGCTCGACGTGCTGGGACAGGATCAGGACCGGCAGCCCGGGCACCTCGCGGCGCGCCGCGAGGGCGGCCCGCAGGCCCTCGTCCGACTGGGTCGGCGGCATCCGGACGTCGATCACGGAGACGTCCGGGCGGTGGGTCCGCAGCGCTTCCAGCGTCTCGGGCCCGGTGGCGGCGGTGGCCACCACCTCGTGCCCGCAGGCCTCGATCAGATGGACCATCCCGTCGCGCAGCAGGTAGAGGTCTTCGGCTACGAGGATTCGCATGGCACCGTCATCCTGACGTTGGTCGGTCCGCCGGGCGGACTGGTGATCTCCAGGGAGCCGTCGAAGGCGTCGAGCCGGCGGCGCAGGCCGGCCAGCCCGCCGCCGGGGCGTTCCCGGGCGCCGCCGCGGCCGTCGTCCTCGACCTCGACGACCAGCCCGAGTTCGTCCTGGCGGAAGGTCACCCCCGCCCGGGTCGCGCCGCCGTGGCCGACGGCATTGGTGAGCAGTTCGGCGACGCCGAAGTAGACCGCGGACTCGATCGGCGCCTCCACCCGCACCGGTGTGGCGGCCTCGACGGCCACCGCCAGCCGCAGGTCCAGGGCGAGGGCGCGGACGGCGTCGACCAGGCCGCGTTCGGTGAGCACCGGCGGGCTGATCCCGTGGACCAGCTCGCGCAGTTCGGCCAGCGAGGCCCGCGCACCGTCCTGGGCCTCCCGCATCATCGCCCTGGCCCGCTCCGGATCGCGCTCGACCAGCAGCTGCGCGGTGGCCAGCGACAGCCCGAGCGCCACCAGCCGGGCCTGCGCGCCGTCGTGCAGGTCCCGCTCGATCCGGCGGATCTCGGCCGCCTGGGCGACCGTGGCGTCCGCCCGCTGGGCGGTCAGTTCCGCCACCCGGTCGGCCAGCGCCATCGCCGGGGAGGGCCGCAGGAACCGGACGGCCACCGGCACCAGCACCCGCCAGGCGTACCGCGAGCCGGCGACGGCCGCCGCCAGGCCGAGCGCCCCGAGCAGCCGGGCGGGCGCCTCCGGCCGGGACAGCGCCCACCCGGCGGCGGCCAGCGCGACCGGCGGCAGCGCCGCGACCGGACCGGCGGTGAGCGACGCGACCGCGAGGAACCGCAGGTCGCGCCCGTTCGCGGGGTCGCGCCAGCGGACCCGCCAGCGCTGGTCGAGCAGCGCGTCCCGCCGGGTCCTCTCGTAGCCGAAGCCGTTCCACCAGTACCCGGTGGACATCCGGACCACCGGCGGGGCCTGCCGGTACCCGTCGGGCAGCACGGTGCCCGCCCAGCGCGCGACCAGGGCGCGCACGGCCCGGCAGACCGGCCGGGCCAGCGTCAGGGTGCCCGCGACCACCAGCACCAGCGGCAGCAGCCAGGACCACGGGTCGGTCGGCCCCCAGGACCACCCCAGCGCCGCCGCCCCCGCCCACCAGAGCGGGACCGCCAGGGTCACGGCCGCGACGGCGCACGCCCGTCCGAACCCCACCGCGGCCCGCGCCGCCCACCCGCCCGACTCCCCCATGGCCCTCCCCGCTCCCCGTCCTCCGCCGACGTCCCCGACTCTGCACCGCGCGGGCCGCTCGCACACCCCGCCCGGGCGAAGAGTGTGGCCCGACCCACCCCGGTGTGGGTCCAGCCCGACCGGGGTGGTCGACGGACATCATGCCGCCCGTGATCACCGGCACCGACCGCCGCCCCCTAACCCGTCCCCCGGGGCGGGAGCCGACCGGCCCGCCCCGGGGGACGGGTTAGGCTCGGGCCCGTGCCCGCAGCCCTGACCACGCCCCCCGCGCCGAGCGCCACCGAGCCGGACGCCACCGCACCGCTCGCCGCCGCGCCCGTGGAGCAGCGCTCCCCCTGGTGGCGGTTCGCCCTGCTGGTGCTGCTGCTGGGCGCGTGCGCGGGCTCGCTGCTGCTGTGGAGCCCGACGGACCTGCTCTCCGGCGGGCTGGCGGACCGGCTCCCCGGGTACTGGTTCGCACCGCTGTTCACCGCCGTCTACGCGGTCGGCACCCTCGCCTTCGTGCCGCGGCCCGCGCTGAACGCCCTCGCCGGTGTGCTCCTGGGCATCCAGCAGGGCGTGCTGCTCGCCGTGCTCGGCACCACCCTGGGCGCGGTGCTGGCCTTCGCCCTCGGCCGGGGGCTCGGCCGCGAGGCGCTGCAGCCGTACCTGCGCGGCAAGGTGCTCGGCGCCCTCGACCGGCGCTTCACCGACCAGGGGTTCCGCAGCGTGCTGGTGCTGCGGCTGCTGCCCGGCCTGCCGTTCCAGGCGGGCAACTACGGCGCGGCCTTCTCCGGGGTGCGCTTCCTCCCCTTCCTGTGCGCCACCGCGATCGGCGTGGTGCCGACCACCGCCGTGTACGTCGTCGCGGCGGCCAGCGCCGACCGGCCGGGCTCGGCGGCGTTCCTGCTCTCCGCCGGGGTGATCGCCCTGCTGGTGCTGGGCAGCCTGGTCGGGCTCTGGCGGGCGGCCGCGGCCCGCCGCCGGGCCCGGGGCGCCTGACAAACCGTTCGCGCGGCCGGGCCCCCACGGGCCAGGATGTCCGGCATGACCGAACTCGCCCCGCGGGTGGACCCGCCGCTGGCCGCCGACGAGGCCGCCATGCTCACCTCCTGGCTCGACTACCAGCGCAGCACCCTGGCCCTGAAGTGCGAGGGCCTGACCGAGGAGCAGTTGCGGCTGCGTTCCGTCCCGCCGTCCACCCTCTCCCTGCTCGGCCTGGTCCGGCACATGGCCGAGGTCGAACGGCACTGGTTCCAGGGCATGCTGCTCGGCGGCGAGGTCGCCACCGGCCACTACTGGACCGAGCAGGACCCGGACGGCGACTTCGACCACGTGGACGCCGCCGACGCCGCCGCCGACCTCGCCACCTGGCGCGCCGAGATCGCGGCCGCCCGCCGGGTCTCGGCCGGCCTGTCGCTGGACACCGTCGCCGAGCGGCTGCGCCGAGGCGAGGAAGTGACGCTCCGCTGGATCCTCGTGCACATGATCGAGGAGTACGCGCGACACAACGGGCACGCGGATTTGCTGCGCGAACTGGTGGACGGTTCGACCGGCGAGTGAAATCGTTTCCGCATTGTTGACAGAAGGTCAATTACCCGCTGACCGTGACCGATATGGTCTACGCGCGCAACCGTACCGAGCTGCACCGCGTCGCTCTCTTGTGCCCGGGTTCACCCGGGTTCGCGACGCGGCACAACTCGCACGGCGGCCGCGAGCGGGCACGGGACCGGTGAACAGTGCGATACTCGGACAGTTCCGACGAGTGGATGACGTGTCAAAAAGGACACGCACACCCCCGGGGGACCAGGACGGGACGAGGCAGGGAGGCGCGGCATGGGAGCACTTCGCGACGAGCACCACAACGGGTGGCTGATGCCCTCGGGGAACTACCCGGCCGCTGTGTACGGCGACGAGTGGGGCGAGGAGGAGACGATTCCCGTCCCCTCGCCCGCGAAGATCGTCTCCCTGCGGCCGACGGGCTTCGAGGCGGCCCGCACGGTCGGTGAGCACATCCGGGCGAGCACCCCGGTGGTCATGGACCTCACCGAGATGGACGAGGCCGAGGCCAAGCGGATGGTCGACTTCGCCTCCGGCCTGATCTTCGGCACCCGCGGCGGCATCGAGCGGATCGCCCGCCGGGTGTTCCTGCTCACCCCGGCGGACGTCGAGGTGATGGTGATCGACCGCCCGCTCGACGAGACCGGCTTCTACAACCAGAGCTGACCGGAGCACCCGAACCGGGGACGGCACACCCGCCGTCCCCGGTTCTTGCTGTCCGGGGGCCGGGCGGCGGTGATCCGGCATCGATCCAGCTGAGAGCCATGAAAGTATTCTGAGACACCCACGTCTCATCTGCACTACACTGGGATCATGGCCACCGACCGCGACGCCGTTCTGGAAGCCGCCGTCGGCGTGCTCTCCCGCCGCCCCACCGCCCACCTGGACGAGATCGCCCGCGCCGCGGGCATCAGCCGGGCCACCCTGCACCGGCTGTTCCCGGGGCGCGACGCCCTGATCCACGAGATCGGCCTGCTCAGCCTCCAGCGCTTCGCCACCGCGCTGGACACCGCCGCCGTCGAGCAGGGCGACGCCCAGGCGGCACTGCGCCGCCTGGTGGACGCGGCCGTCCCGGACGCCATGCTCTGCGCCTTCCTGGCGGGCGAGAACCAGCTCTACGAGAGCAACGAGGTCAACGACCTCTGGGACGTCCAGATCGAACGGCTGCACGCGCTCTTCCTGCGCGGGCAGCGCGAGGGCACCTTCCGGATCGAGCTCAGCGCCGCCTGGCTCAGCGAGGCCTTCTTCGACCTGGTGGCCGGCATCGGCTGGGCCATCCAGGACGGCCGGCTCGCCCCGCGCGACGCCGCGTTCTCGCTCGCCGAGCTCTTCCTCGGCGGCGCGCTGCGCCGACCGGACGCCCCCGTCGGCGCACCCCCCACCCACAGCACCTCGGACCGGAAACCGGAAACCGATACACCATGAGCAGTACCCCCGTTCTGACCGCCCGCCAGCGCTGGACCGGCCTCGCCGTCCTGGTCCTGGCCGTCACCGTGGTCGCCCTGGACGCGACCGTGCTCTCCCTCGCCATCCCCTCCATCAGCGAGACGCTGCGCCCCAGCGGCACCCAGCTGCTCTGGATCGGCGACTCCTACTCCTTCGTGCTGGCCGGTCTGCTGGTCAGCATGGGCGCGCTGAGCGACCGGATCGGTCGCAAGAAGCTGCTGCTGATCGGCTCCACCGCCTTCGGCGCGGCCTCGCTGCTGGCCGCCTACGCGCCGAGCGCCGGCTGGCTGATCGTGGCCCGCGCGCTGCTCGGCGTCGCCGGGGCGACGATCATGCCGTCCACCCTCTCGCTGATCCGCAGCCTGTTCCCGGACGACCGGGAGCGGGCCACCGCGATCGGCATCTGGGGCGCGGCCGCCACCGCCGGCGCCGCGCTCGGCCCGGTGGTCGGCGGAGTGCTGCTGGGCCACTTCTGGTGGGGCTCGGTGTTCCTACTGAACATCCCGGTGCTGCTCCTGCTGCTGGTGTTCGGCGCCTGGCTGCTGCCCGAGTCCAAGGACCCGAAGCCCGGCCGCTGGGACGTGCTGAGCGTCGCGCTGTCGATGGCCGGTGTGATCGGCGTGGTGTACGCGATCAAGGAGGGCGCCGCGCACGGCGTCGCCCGCTGGGACGTCCCGGTCACCTTCCTGCTCGGCGCCGCCGCGCTCACCCTGTTCGTCCGGCGCCAGCTGCGCCTGGAGACCCCGCTGCTGGACGTCCGGCTGTTCCGCGACCGGCGCTTCACGGCCGCCGTGACGGCCTCGCTGATCTCCCTGGTCGGGCTGTCCGGCGTGATCTTCGTGGTCTCCCAGTACCTCCAGTTGGTGCGCGGCTACGAGCCGCTCCAGGCCGGGCTGGCCGAGTTGCCGGCCTTCGCCGGCTCGGTGGCCGGCGGCCTGCTGACCGCCCGGATCGCCCGCCGCTTCGGCGCCCGCAAGGCCCTCACCGCCTGCCTGCTGGCGATGGGCCTGGCCACCGGCGCCCTGGGCTGGCTGGGGCAGGACACCACCTACCTGCTGCTCGCCGTCGCCTTCCTGCTGGTCGGCACGGCCGAGGGCGTGGTCTACACCCTGGGCGCCGACCTGGTGCTGACCGCCGCGCCCGCCGACAAGGCCGGTGCCGCCTCGGCCGTCTCCGAGACGGCGTACGAGCTGGGCACCGCGCTCGGCATCGCCCTGGTCGGTTCGGTGGTCGGCTCGATCTACGCGAGCGGCCTGGTCGTCCCGGCCGGGACCGACCCGGCGGCGGCCGCCCGGGCCGGGGAGTCCCTCGGCGCGGCCGTCGAGACCGCCCACGGGCTGGCCCCGGAGCTCGCCCAGCCCCTGCTGGCCAGCGCCAAGGCCGTCTTCGTGGACGGCATGAACACCGCCGGCCTGCTCGCCGGGGCGCTGCTGGTCGCGGCGGCGCTGCTGGCCTGGCGGCTGCTGCGCGGGCTGTCCGCCCCCACGGCGGCGGCCGAGGCCGCCGCGCCGGCCGAAACGGAGCAGGTGCACGCGTAGCGAGCCCGCCGGTTCCGCAGACGAGAACGACCGTTCCCCGAGGGGAGCGGTCGTTCTCGTCGGCGGAACGGGCCCGGACCGCGTTCGGCTAGGACGCCCCGAAGGGCAGCTCCAGCTCCGCCCAGACCACCTTGCCGTCCCGGGTCAGCCGGCTGCCCCAGCGCTGGGCCAGCTCGCTGACCAGGAACATCCCGCGCCCGCCCTCGTCCTGCTCGGCGAAGGGGCGCAGCTGCGGGGTCGAGCCGCCGGCGTCGGAGACCTCGACGGTGAGCACCCGGTCGCGGAACAGCCGCAGCCGTCGCGGCGCCTCGGCGTGCAGCAGCGCGTTCGTGACCAGTTCGCTGACCAGCAGTTCGGCGTAGTCGGAGAGGGCGTTCAGACCCCAGGCCTCCAGCGTGGCGCGGGTGAAGCGGCGGGCCTTGCCGGGGAGCCTGCCGCCGCCGGTCAGCGGGAGGGTGGCGATCCGGTCGGCGGGCACCGGCAGCGCCCGGGCCATGATCATCGCGATGTCGTCCTCGGTGCCGTCGGTGACCAGGGCCGCGACCACCGCGTCGCAGCTCTCCTCCAGCGTCCGGCCGGGCCCGGCCAGGGTGCGGGCCAGCCGGTCGATGCCGTGGTCCAGGTCCTGGCCGCGCCGCTCCACCAGGCCGTCGGTGTAGAGGGCGAGCATGCTGCCCTCGGGGAGGGTGAACCCGATCGACTCGAAGGCGACCCCGCCGACGCCCAGCGGGACGCCGGGCGGCACCTCGATCCGGCGGGCGGTGCCGTCGGCGCCGACCCGGACCGGCGGCAGGTGCCCGGCCGAGGAGACCTGGACGGTGCGCTCCAGCGGGTCGTAGACCGCGCAGATGCAGGTGGCGAACTGGCCCTCGCCGATGCCCGAGGCGGTCTCGTCCAGTCGGGTGAGGACCTGCTCGGGCGGCATGTCCAGGGTGGCCAGGGTGCGGGCGACGGTGCGCAGCTGGCCCATCGTGGCGGCGGCCCGGATGCCGTGGCCCATCACGTCGCCGACCACCAGGGCGACCCGCCCGCAGGACAGCGGCACCACGTCGAACCAGTCGCCGCCGACCTCGCTGACCACGCTGCTGGGCAGGTAGCGGTAGGCGATCTCGAGGCCGAGGGTGCGGTGGATCTCCTGCGGCAGCAGGCTGCGCTGCAGGGTGAGGGCGGTCTCCCGCTCCCGGCGGTAGAGCCGGGCGTTGTCCAGGGCCAGGGCGGTGCGGGCGACGAGTTCCTCGGCGAGGGCGACGTCGGCCTCGTTGAACGGCTCGGGGTTGCGCATCCGGATGAACTCGGAGCCGCCGAGCACCATGCCCCGGGCGGTGATCGGCACCATCAGGTACGAGTGGATGCCGGCCGCGATCCCGGGGGCGACCCGGTCCTCGCTGGACACCAGACCGCGCAGCACCTCCTCGTCCACGTGGGCGCGCAGCAGCGGCCGGCCGCTGCGCAGGCACTGGGTGTAGCTGCGGTCGGGGGTGTACTCGGAGGTCTCGCCGACGGCGTCGACGGCGTGCGCGAGGCCGGTCTCGTACTCCTCCCCGACGGCGACGGCGCGCAGCGTGACGGACCGGTCGGCGGGGATCGGGGTGGGCTCGGCCCCGCGCAGCACGGGCTCCAGCAGGTCGACGGTGGCGAAGTCGGCGAACCGGGGGACGACCGCCTCGATCAGCTCCTCGGCGGTGCGCTGGAGGTCGAGGGTGGTGCCGATCCGGGCGGTGGCCTCGGCGATGGTGGCGAGCCGCTCCTGGGCGCGGGCGGCCCGGGCCTCGGCCTGGAAGCGCTCGGTGACGTCGATGATCGAGGAGCAGACGCCGAAGACCCGGCCGGTGGAGTCCTCCAGCCGGAAGTAGGAGGCGGACCAGGCGCGGTCCCGCTTGGGGTCGCCCGGGACGCGGCCGTGCGAGCGGGCGTCCACCACGGGCTTGCCGGTCTTGAGCACCTGCCGCATGGTGTGCTCGATCTCGGCGCTGTTGATGCCGGGCAGGACGGCGGATATCCGGCGGCCGAGGTGGGCGGCGACCGGGACGCCGTTCATCCGGGCGAGCGCCTCGTTGATCCGGGCGTAGCGCAGGTCGGTGTCGTAGACGGCCATGCCGATCGGGGAGCGGCCGAAGATGCCGTCCAGGACGGCGAGGTCGGCCTCGATCGCGTGGATGGCCCGGGTGTCGGAGGCGGTGGCGAGCAGCAGCAGGGTGCCGGTCGGGCCGGAGATCGGGTAGGTGCGGAACTCCAGCTCGACCTTGTGGCCGTCGCGGTGGCGGACCGGGAAGACGAAGGAGGTGTCGGTGCCGCTCAGGATCCGCTGGAAGATCGCGAGCACGTCGGCGCGGTCGCTCTCGTCGGTGAGCAGCCGGGCGGCGTAGCTGCCGACGGCCTGCTCCGCGGTGTAGCCGAGCAACGCCTCGGCGTCCTCGCTCCAGTGCAGGATCAGACCGTCGCCCTGGACCAGGACCGTGGCGAGCGGGACGAGTCGGTGGCCCTCGGGGCGCGCGGGGTCACCGTCCGGCACGGGGCCGCTGTCGGTCGCGTCCCACTCGTGTCTGTGCATGCAGGCAGCACCCCGGTTCGGGTCGGGCCCGGCCGGGTGGGCCTCGCGGTCGGTGCCGGCCGGGGTTCTTCTCCAGACTGCACGGACATCGGTCGCCCGGCGACCCCTTGGTCAGGGGGCGTCCGGTCGCTCGGTTGTACGGGCGTCATGGGCGTACCGGCCGCAGCGTACTCTCCAGAATGCCCGCCCACTGCCGGATCACTCCGGAACGTCGCAGGCTGTCGTCGGTGAGCAGGTTGGCCAGGCCGAGGCCGCGGGCGAGGTCGAGGGTCGCCTGCACCGATTCGCGTACGCCCGGCCGGGTCTCGTCGGCGTCCAGGAACTCCACGGCGGCCCGGTGGGCCTCCCGGCCGACGTGGCCCTCCAGGGCGACGATCCGCTCCCGCAGCGCCTCCTCGGTGGCGGCGGCGGTCCACAGGTGCAGGGCGGCGCGGAACAGCGGGCCGGTGTAGAGGCGGACGATCATGTCGACCACGGCCCGGGTGCGGTCGGGGCCGGCGGCCGGCAGCTCGTCCGCGTGGGCGCGGACGGCTGCCAGCCGCTCGGCGGTGACCTGCTCGACGGCCGCGGTGAAGAGGTCCTCGCGGGTCGGGAAGTGGTGCTGGGCGGCGCCCCGGGAGACGCCGGCCCGTTCGGCGACCACGGTGACCGTGGAGCCCTGCCAGCCGAGCTCGGCCAGGCAGTCCACGGCGGCCGCGAGCAGCCGGGCCCGGGTCGCTCGGCTGCGGTCCTGCTGGGGGGTGCGGACGGCGGGGTGGCTGGTCATGGCGGGTGGCGGTTCCTGTGTCGGCGGGGTCGGGTCCGGTCGGGGCGCGGCGGGTCGATCTTCACAGACCGGCCCCGCGCCCCGGCCACCGGGTCCGGCTCCCGGGGCGCTCCGCCGCGCGGGGCCGCCGGCCGGGGCGGCGGTCAGCGGGAGGCCTCCCGGGCGCGCAGTTCGCGGCGGAGGATCTTGCCCGCCGGGGACTTGGGGACGGCGTCCACGAACTCCACCGCGCGCACCTTCTTGTAGGGGGCGACCTGCCCGGCCACGTAGCCGGTGACCTCCTCGGCGGTCAGGGCGCTGCCGGGGGCGCGGACCACGAAGGCCTTGGGGCACTCCGTCCCGTCGGCGTCCCGGACGCCGATCACGGCGGCGTCGGCGATCTGCGGGTGGCCCAGCAGCACGGCCTCCAGTTCGGCGGGGGCGACCTGGTAGCCCTTGTACTTGATCAGTTCCTTGACCCGGTCGACGACGAAGAGGTAGCCGCGTTCGTCCACGTAGCCGATGTCGCCGGTGTGCAGCCAGCCCTCGGCGTCGACCATGGCGGCGGTCTCGGAGGGGCGGCCGAAGTAGCCCTTCATCACCTGGGGGCCGCGGATCAGCAGCTCGCCGGGCTCGCCGGGGCCGAGGTCGTCGCGGGAGCCGTCCAGGGCGGCCACCCGTAGTTCGGTGGAGGCGATCATCCGGCCGACCGAGCCGGGCGAGGGGTCGCGCTCGGTCGGGGAGACCACGTGGGTGACCGGGGACAGCTCGGTCATCCCGTAGCCCTGGAGCAGGTGCGGCAGGCCGAGCCGGCGGGCGCAGGCGTCGGCGAGGTCCTGGTCCAGCGGGGCGGCCGCGCACAGCAGGTACTCGACCGAGGAGAGGTCGAACCGCTCCACCACCGGGTGCTTGGCCAGGGCGAGGACGATCGGCGGGGCGACCACCAGGCCCTGGACCCGGTGCTGCTCGACGGTGCGGCAGAACTGCTCCAGCTCGAAGCGGGGCAGCACGACCACGGTGGCGCCGCACCGCAGCGGCTGGTTGAGCAGGGCGGTCAGGCCGTAGATGTGGAAGAAGGGGAGGACGGCGAGGACCCGTTCGCCGACCGAGGGGCGGTAGAGGGCGTCGGTCTGGACCAGGTTGGTGGCGATCGAGCGGTGGGTGAGCATCACGCCCTTGGGCAGGCCGGTGGTGCCGCTGGAGTACGGGAGGACGGCGATGTCCTCGCCGGGGGTGATGGCCGGTTCGGGGGCGGGACCGGTGGCGGCGAGCAGGTCGGTGAGCGAGCGGTGGCCGTCGGCGCCGTCCAGGACGATGATCTCGGTCAGTGGGCGGCCGTCGGCGTCCAGTTGGTCGGCGGCGGCGCGGGCGGTCGGCAGGAACGGGGAGACGGTGATCAGCCAGCGGGCCTCGCTGTCGCCCAGTTGGCGGGCCAGTTCGCCGGGGGTGCTCAGCGAGGACACCGTGGTGACGGTGGCGCCGGCCCGGGTGGCGCCGTAGCAGGCCATCGGGTAGACGACCGTGTTCGGGCTGAACAGGGCCACCACGTCGCCCTTGCGCACCCCCGCCTCGGCCAGGGCGGCGGCGACCCGCTCGACGGCGGCGGCGAGCCGCGCGTAGCTGACCTGCTCACCGGTGACGCCGTCGATCAGGGCCGGCCGGTCCCCGTACTCGGCGGCGTCGGCGAGCACCGCGTCGTGGATCGGCAGGTCGATGACGGGGACGTCCGGGAACTCGCTGCGGAACACCAAGGCATGCCTCCGGTAAGGAAGTTGACGTCGCAACCAAAACGGCGAGGGAATGGAGCGGGGCGCGTTCAGGAGCATACGGACAGTCAGGGGGAAGGCTGGGCCATTGCGGGGAACCGGGCGCGGAGCGCGCGTGGCACGGTTGCCCCGGAGTGCGCCCGACCGGACGGCGCTGCACCACGGCCGTCCGCCCTCCCCGAATCGAATCCGCCCCCGGGCCCGGCACCGCCGGGGCCCGGGGGCGGCCCGAACGGGCGTCACCGACCAGAACGGGCATTCCCTTCGACGGGGGCGGCCCCGGGCGGCGGAAGGCCTTCGGCACCTGCTGCGCCGTCCCGCTCCGGCGGACGTCCGGTGGCCTCCTCAGTAGGACCTGGGCAGGCCCAGGGTGTGCTGGGCGACGTAGTTGAGCACCATCTCCCGGCTGACCGGGGCGACCCGGCCGACCCGGGTGGCGGCCAGCAGGGCGCCCAGCCCGTACTCCTGGGTCAGGCCGTTGCCGCCGAGGGTCTGCACCGCCTGGTCGACGGTGCGGGCGGCGGCCTCCCCCGCGGCGTACTTGGCCATGTTGGCGGCCTCCCCGGCCGCCACGTCCTCGCCCGCGTCGTAGAGCAGCCCGGCCTTCTGGGTCATCAGCCGGGCCAGCTCGATCTCCACCGCGCACTGGGCCAGCGGGTGCGCCAGTCCCTGGTGGGCGCCGATCGGGGTGGACCAGACGGTACGGGTCTTCGCGTACTCCACCGCCTTGCCGAGCGCCTGACGGGCCAGGCCGAGCGAGAAGGCGGCGGTCAGGATGCGCTCCGGGTTGAGGCCCGCGAACAGCTGGAGCAGACCCGCGTTCTCGTCCCCCACCAGGGCGTCGGCGGGCAGCCGGACGTCGTCCAGGAAGACCTGGAACTGCTTCTCCGGGGCGATGAGTTCCATCGGGATCGGCCGGTACTCGAAGCCGGGGGTGTCGCGCGGGACGACGAACAGGCAGGGCTTGAGCCTGCCGGTCCGGGCGTCCTCGGTGCGCGCGACGAAGAGCACGGCGTCCGAGTGGTCGATGCCGGAGACGAACACCTTGCGGCCGGTCAGCAGCCAGTCCTCGCCGTCCCGGCGGGCGACGGTGGAGATCCGGTGCGAGTTGCTGCCGGCGTCCGGCTCGGTGATGCCGAAGGCCATCCGGCGGCTGCCGTCGGCGAGTCCGGGCAGCCAGCGCCGCTTCTGCTCCTCGGTGCCGTAGCGGGCGATCACCGTGCCGCAGATCGCCGGGGAGACGATCAGCAGCAGCAACGGGCAGCCGGCGGTGCCGAGTTCCTCCAGGACGATGGCGAGGTCGCTGATGCCGCCGCCACCGCCGCCGTACTCGGCGGGCAGGTTGACGCCCAGGTAGCCGGCCTTGCCGGCGTCCGCCCAGAGCTCGTCGGCGGGCTCGCCGGCCCGGGCCTTGGCCAGGTAGTAGGCGGAGCCGTAGCGGCGGCCGAGGTCGCCGACGGCCTGGCGCAGGGCGGTGCGTTCGGGGGTTTCGAGGAGCTGGCTGCCGGTGGTGGGCATGCGGGTCCTTCTTCCTCTGGTCTCAGACCTCTTCGGGGGACTTCACGACGGCGAGCAGGGCGCCGAGCTGCACCTGCTGACCGGGGGCGGCGCGGAGCTCGACCAGGGTGCCGGCGGCGGGGGCGGTGACCCGGTGCTCCATCTTCATCGCCTCCAGCACCAGGAGCGGCTGCCCGGCGGTGACGGTGTCGCCGACGGCGGCGGCGACCCGCAGCACGGTGCCGGGCATCGGGGCGAGCAGGGCGCCCGGGTCGGTCTGCGCGGTGGGATCGGGGAAGCGGGGCAGGGCGGTGAGTGCGGTGCTGCCGACCGGCGAGTCGACGTACACCCGGTCGCCGTAGCGGGCCACGTCGTAGCGGCGCCGCACCTCGCCCTCCCGGAGCAGGACGAAGTCGGGTGCGGCTTCGATGAGTTCGACGTCGGCGTGGCCCTCGGCCCGCAGCCCGGCCCTGGTCCGGCGGTAGCGGACGTCCAGCTCGCGTCCGTCCGCGGTGCGGTAGCGCTTGGACTGCGGCTGGGAGGGCAGGTTGCGCCAGCCGGAGGGCAGCGCGGTGGTGCGGGCGGCCGCGTCGGCGAGGGCGGCGGCCAGCGCGGCCCGCTCGACGCCCCCGGCGCCGGCCGTGGTCGGTCCGGCGGCGGGTCCGGCGGTGAACTCGGCCGTGAGCTCGGCCGTGAGCTCGGCGGCGTGTTCGGCGAGGAAGCCGGTGTGGACGCGTCCGGCGCGGAACTCCGGGTGCCGCAGCGCGCGGACCAGGAGGTCCCGGTTGGTGGCCGGGCCGTGGATCCGGGCCCGGGCGAGCGCGTCGGCCAGCCGGCGGGCGGCCGCCGCGCGGGTCGGCGCCCGGACGATCACCTTGGCGAGCATCGCGTCGTAGTGCGGGGTGATCTCGTTGCCGGCCTCCACCCCGGAGTCCAGGCGCAGCCCGTCGCCGCAGAACTCCCGGTGTTCCGACGTCAGTTCGAGGCGGTGCAGGGTCCCGGTGGCGGGCTGCCAGTCCCGGGCCGGGTCCTCCGCGTACAGCCGGGCCTCGATCGCGTGGCCGGTGCTCGGCGGCGGGGTGGCGGCGGGCAGTTCCTCCCCCTCCGCGACGGCGAGTTGCAGGGCGACCAGGTCCAGGCCGGTGACCGCCTCGGTGACCGGGTGCTCGACCTGGAGGCGGGTGTTCATCTCCAGGAAGTAGAACCGGCCGTCCTCGGCGAGCAGGAACTCGGCGGTGCCGGCGCCGACGTAGCCGATCGCCCGGGCCGCGCCGACCGCCGCCCGGTGCAGCTCGGCCCGCACCCCGGCGGGCAGGCCGGGCGCCGGGGCCTCCTCGATCACCTTCTGGTGCCGCCGTTGCAGCGAGCAGTCGCGGTCGCCGACCGCCCACACCGTGCCGTGCGCGTCGGCCAGCAGCTGGACCTCGACGTGCCGCCCGGTGGGCAGGTAGCGCTCGCAGAACACCTCGTCCGAGCCGAAGGCCTTGGCCGCCTCCGCCCGGGCGGCATCGAGCGCGGCGGGCAGGTCCGCCAGCCGCTCGACCACCCGCATGCCGCGGCCGCCGCCGCCCGCCGCGGCCTTGACCAGCACCGGCAGGTCGGCCTCGGCCGGCGCGGCGAGCGCGTCCAGCACGGGCACCCCGGCCGCGGCCATCAGCCGCTTGGCGGCGGTCTTGGAGCCCATCGCCGCGATCGCCTCCGGCGGCGGGCCGATCCACACCAGGCCGGAGGCCAGCACGGCCCGCGCGAACTCGGCGCTCTCGGACAGGAAGCCGTACCCGGGGTGGACGGCGTCCGCGCCGGCCTGGAGGGCCGCCCGGACGATCAGCTCGCCGCGCAGGTAGGTGTCGGCGGGCGCGGCCCCGGGCAGCCGGACGGCGGCGTCGGCCTCCCGCACGTGCGGGGCGTCGGCGTCCGGGTCGGAGTGGACGGCGGTGGTCGCGACGCCGAGCTCCCGGCAGGTGCGGAACACCCGGCGGGCGATCTCGCCCCGGTTGGCGACCAGGACATTGGTGATCATCATCAGGGTTCCCCTACATCCGGAAGACGCCGTAGCCACGCGCGCCCTCGACCGGCGCGTTGTGGATCGCGGACAGGCACAGGCCGAGCACCGTACGGGTGTCGCGCGGGTCGATCACACCGTCGTCGTAGAGCCGGCCGGACAGGAAGACCGGCAGCGACTCCGCCTCGATCTGCTGCTCGACCATCGCCCGGATCGCCGCGTCCGCGTCCTCGTCGTACGGGCGGCCCTTGGCCGCCGCCGACTGGCGGGCGACGATGGAGAGCACCCCGGCGAGTTGCTGCGGGCCCATCACCGCGGACTTGGCGCTCGGCCAGGAGAACAGGAAGCGCGGCTCGTAGGCCCGGCCGCACATGCCGTAGTGGCCGGCCCCGTAGGAGGACCCGATCAGGACGGACAGGTGCGGGACGGTGGAGTTGGAGACCGCGTTGATCATCATCGCGCCGTGCTTGATGATGCCGCCCTGCTCGTAGTCCGTGCCGACCATGTAGCCGGTGGTGTTGTGCAGGAACAGCAGCGGGGTGTTCCGCTGGTTGGCCAACTGGATGAACTGGGCGGCCTTCTGGGACTCCTGGCTGAACAGCACGCCCTGGGCGTTGGCCAGCACGCCGACCGGGTACCCGTGCAGCCGGGCCCAGCCGGTGGCCAGGCTGGTGCCGTACAGCGGCTTGAACTCGTCGAAGTCCGAGCCGTCGACGATCCGGGCGATCACCTCGCGCGGGTCGAAGGGCACCTTGAGGTCGCCGGGGACGATGCCGAGCAGCTCCTCCTCGTCGTACTTCGGCGGCTCGGCGAAGCGGTCCGGGTCCGGGCCGGGCTTGCGGTGGTCCAGCCGGGCGACGATCCGGCGGGCGATCCGCAGCGCGTCCGGCTCGTCCGCCGCGAAGTGGTCGGCCAGGCCGGAGGTGCGGGCGTGCATCGCGGCGCCGCCCAGCGACTCGTCGTCGGCCTCCTCGCCGGTGGCCATCTTCACCAGCGGCGGGCCGCCGAGGAAGACCTTGGCCCGCTCCTTGACCAGCACGGTGTGGTCGGACATCCCCGGCACGTAGGCACCGCCCGCCGTGGAGTTGCCGAACACCACGGCCACGGTGGGGATCCCGGCGGCGGAGAGCCGGGTGAGGTCCCGGAACAGCGCGCCGCCGGGGATGAAGATCTCCTTCTGGCTGGGCAGGTCGGCCCCGCCGGACTCGACCAGGTTGACCAGCGGCAGCCGGTTCGTCAGCGCGATCTCGTTGGCCCGCAGCGCCTTGCGCAGCGTCCACGGGTTGCTGGCGCCACCGCGCACCGTCGGGTCGTTGGCGGTGATCACGCACTCCACGCCCTCGATCACCCCGATGCCGGTGACCAGGGCGGCGCCCACCGGGTAGTCGCTGCCCCAGGCGGCCAGCGGGGACAGCTCCAGGAACGGCGAGTCCTGGTCGACCAGCAGCTCGATCCGCTCCCGGGCCGGCAGCTTGCCGCGCTTGCGGTGCCGCTCCAGGTACGTGGGGCCGCCGCCGGCCAGCGCCTTGGCGTGCTCGGCGTCCAGCTCCGCGAGCTTGGTGATCATCGCGGCGCGGTGCTCCGCGTACTCGGGCCCGGCCGGATCGACACGGGTGGGCAGGGCGGTCACAGCAGAACCTCCGGAATGTCGAGGTGGCGCGAGCGCAGCCACTCGCCCAGGGCCTTGGCCTGGGGGTCGAAGCGGTGCTGGGCGGCGACGCCCTCGCCGAGCAGACCGGTGAGGGTGAAGTTGACCGCCCTGAGGTTCGGCAGCAGGTGCCGGGTGACGGGCAACTCGGCCGTCTCGGGGAGCAGTTCGCGCAGCACCGGGACGGTGAGGGCGTGCGCGAGCCAGCGCCAGCCGTCCTCGGTACGGGCCCAGACCCCGAGGTTGGCGTCGCCGCCCTTGTCACCGCTGCGGGCGCCGAGCACCAGGCCGAGCGGGGCCCGGCGGGTCCGGCCGGGCGGCAGCGGGGCGGGCAACTCCCCGTCGGGGGAGCCGGGTCGGCCGGTGACGGGAGCGGGGGCGGTGACGGGGGCGGGCGGGACGGTGATCCGGCGGCCGTCCGGCAGGACGGCGGTGTGCTCCACCAGCTTCGCGTCGACGTGCGCCGCGGTGAACACCCCGTACGGGGCGCCCGGGCCGGGCGGGGCGGTGAGGTGGAAGCCCGGGTAGCCGCCCAGCCCCAACTCGACGGCGGCCTTGCCGAGTTCGCGGCCGACCCTGGCCGGGTCACGGTCCCGGGCGGTCAGCCGGAGCAGGGCCGAGGCGGCCTCCTCGGTGCCGGCGTCAGGGTGGTCGGTGCGGGCGAGGGTCCAGCGCAGTTCGGCCGGACGGGCCCCGGGCGCCAGCGCGGCCGCGAACTGGCGTCGCACCAGGGCGGCCTTGGCCTCGATGTCCAGGCCGGTGAGCACGAAGACCACCTCGTTGCGGTGGCCGCCGAGCCGGTTCAGGCCGACCTTGAGGGTGGGCGGCGGAGCCTCGCCGCGCACGCCGTCGATCCGCACCCGGTCGGGGCCCTCCGCGGTGAGCCGGACGGTGTCCAGGCGGGCCGTGACATCGGGGCCGAGGTAGCGCGGTCCGCCGGTCTCGTACAGGAGTTGGGCGGTGACGGTGCCGACGGTGACGGCTCCGCCGGTGCCCGGGTGCTTGGTGATCACGCTGGAGCCGTCGGCGTGCAGCTCGGCCAGCGGGAAGCCCGGGCGGTCCACGTCGTGCTCCTGGAAGAAGGCGTAGTTCCCGCCGGTGGCCTGGGCGCCGCACTCCAGCACGTGCCCGGCCACCACCGCCCCGGCCAGCGGATCGAGGTCGGCGGCGGTCCAGCCGAAGTGGGCGATCGCGGGCCCGGCCACCAGGGCGGCGTCCGTCACCCGGCCGGTGACCACCACCTCCGCACCCCCGGCCAGACAGGCCGCCACGCCGAACCCGCCGAGGTAGGCATTGGCGGCCAACAGGTCCTCGGGCAGCCCGAGTTCGGCGCGGCGCGACAGCAGGTCGTCGCCCTCGACGTGGGCCACCGCGGTCGGCACCCCCAGGCGCTGCGCCAGCTCCCGCAGCCGCTCGGCGAGCCGGGCCGGATTGAGGCCGCCGGCGTTCACCACGATCCGCACGCCGCGCTCGCGGGCCAGCCCGAGGCACTCCTCCATCTGCCGCAGGAACGTCCGGGCGTAGCCGAGCGACGGGTCCTTCAGCCGGTCGCGGGCCAGGATCAGCATGGTCAGCTCGGCCAGGTAGTCCCCGGTCAGCACGTCCAGCGGCCCATCGGTGAGCATCTCCCGCACCGCCGCGAAGCGGTCCCCGTAGAACCCCGAGGCGTTGCCGATCCGAAGTACCGAGCTTGCGCGCGCCAATGCGCCTCCCCTGCCGCCGGGTTGACGGCGCCCCGCACGGGCGCCGTCGGGCAGCAGCGTGGCACCGGCCCGGGAAAAAAGCAATCATGCCTGCTTGTTTTTCGGCCAGGGCGGGACGCCGGGGCCGATCGGGTGGCCGGGCCGACCGTTCACTCCGATACCCGGGCCGCTGCCTCCCAACGGCGGCTGCCGCCGCCACCGGCCGGCTCCGACCATGGAAAGGTCGTCCTGAGAGCGTGACGGAGGAAGGGTCCGATGACACAACCACCGGGGTCCACCGACCCCCAACCGGCGCCGGGCGCGGAGACGTTGGAGGGTCTGGCCGGTTCGGCGCGCGGCTGGCACACCATCCAGCTCGGCGTCCTGGGCTTCGTCGGCATCTGCGGCGTGCTGCGCCCCGCCGGCGGGGCGGCCCCCGCCGCGGTCCAGTGGCTCGCCGCGTCGCTGGCCGTGATCGCGCTCGGTGTCGCCTGCGCGGCGCTGCTCACCGTCGGCCGGGTCGCCTATCCGATCAGCGCCGGCACCGGTTCTGGCCCCGGCGTCAGCCCGCTCGCGCTCGCCCGGGCCCGCGGTCGGCTGCACACCGGCATCCGGCTCACGATCCTCGCCCTGGTCCTGATCGTGACCGCCGCCCTGACCGGCTGGTGGCCGCGCCACGACCCCGCACCGGGCGTCCCGGCGAAGGCGGCGGCGAAGGCGGCGGCGGTGACGGTCGGCGCCGACACCGGGCAGACCCGGTGCGACTCCCGCCCGGCCGGCGCGCGGGACCCGGCGGGGCCCGCTCCGGCCCGGCAGTGCCCCGGATATTCGGTGCGCTGACGGCCGGATCGCGGCTAGCCTCGGCGGCATGACCTGGCTGCCCGCTGACTTCGTCCACCCCGTCCACGTCCCGCTGCTCGACGGGTCGTACCACCTGCGACCGATCCGGGAGGCGGACGCCCCGATGGACTATCCGGCCGTGACGGGCTCGCGGGAGCGGCTGTTCGGGATCTTCGGGCCGGCCTGGGGGTGGCCGGCGGAGACGATCACGGCCGAGTCGAACCGGATCGACCTGGCGCGGCACGAGCGGGAGATCGCCGCCCACCAGTCGTTCAACTACGTGCTGCTGGACGGCGCGGAGACGGCGGTGCACGGGTGCGTCTACATCGACCCGCCGGAACGGGCGGGGGCGGACGCCGAGGTCTCCTGGTGGGTGGTGGACGGGCTGGTCGGCAGCGAGGTGGAGCGGGCCTTCGACGCCCTGGTGCCGCGGTGGATCGACCAGGACTGGCCGTTCGACCGGCCGCGCTTCCCCGGGCGCGGGATCAGCTGGCAGGACTGGCTGGCGCTGCCGGAGCCCCCGCGTGGCTGAGCCGCCCGAGCGCGCGCTGAGCTTCGGGACGGTGGCGGAGGCCTACGAGCGGTACCGGCCGGGGTATCCGGCCGCGCTCTTCGACCTGGTCGCCGGGTACGCGGGCCGGCCGCCGCGGACCGCCCTGGAGATCGGCGCCGGGACGGGCAAGGCGACCCGGCTGTTCGCCGGGCACGGCGTGGCCGTCACCGCGACCGAGCCGGACGGCGCGATGCTGGCCGAGCTGCGCCGGCACGTCCCGGCGGGTGTCCGCACGGTGTGCTCGACCTTCGAGGAGCTGCCGCCGGACGGACCGTACGACCTGGTGTACGCGGCGGCCGCGCTGCACTGGACGGAGCCGTCCGGCCGGTGGCGGCGGGCGGCGGAACTGCTGCGCCCGGGCGGCGTGTTCGCCTGCTTCGGCGGGCCGGTGGCGCTCGCCGACCCGGCGCTGGCGGAGGCCGTCCGGGCGGCCCGGGCGCCGTTCCTGGCGAGCGACGACGTCCCCTCCCCCGACGGCACCCCGGCGCGGGCCCGGATGCAGTGGCCGGGCACCGAGCTGCTGCGCTCCGAGAGCTTCGGCGACGTCCGACAGGCCGTCGTCGAACGGGCGTTGACGATGGGCGCGGCGGAGTACCTCGGCCATCTCGCCACCGTCTCGGCCTACCTGGTGCTGCCGGCCGACACCCGGGCGGAGGTGTTCCGGCGGATCCTCGCCGTGCTGCCGGAACGGGTGGAACTGGACGCCGACATCACCGTGCACCTCGCCCGGCGCCGCTGATTCGTGGCTTCCGCCAGTACGCCGGCGCGCCGGGCCGGGCGAGACTTCCGGGACGACCGCGGACGGAAGGACGGCACGATGGGCATGCAGCAGTACGACCTGATCGGCGAGGCGTTCGAGGGCTTCAAGGCGCTGCCGCTGATCCGGTACGGCGAGGTGCCGAGCGTCCTCGGCCTGGTCGGGGACGTGCGCGGCAGGACGGTCCTCGACCTCGCCTGCGGCACCGGGTTCTACAGCCGGGAGCTGCGGCGGCGGGGCGCGGCGGAGGTGCTCGGGGTCGACATCTCCACCGAGATGGTCTCCGTCGCCCGGTCGTTCGAGCAGCGGGAGCCGCTGGGGGTCCGGTACGAGGTCGGTGACGTCGCCGAACTGCGGCCGCTGGAGCGGCAGTTCGACGTGGCGCTGGCGGTGCAGTGCCTGAACTACGCGGAGGACCGGGCGGCGCTGGACCGGATGTGCCGCGCCGTCCACCGCAGCCTGCGGCCGGGCGGGGAGCTCGTCGTCCTCGCCCAGAGGCCCGACTACGCCTTCGACTGCCGCTCCCTGGAGCGGTACGGGTTCCGCTGCGAGCCGACCGGCGAGGAGGTCGAGACCGGCCCCCGGGTGCGGGTCACCGCGCTCCTCGACCCCCGGCCGGTCAGCATCCTCGGCACCGTCCCGCGCCGCGAGGTCTACGAGGAGTCGCTGCGGGCGGCCGGGTTCGACGAGCTGGAGTGGGTGCCGCTGCGGATCTCCGAGGCGGGCCTGCGGGAGTTCGGCGCGGAGTTCTGGGCGGATGTGGTCGCCCACCCGCCGCTGGTCCTGCTGCGCTGCCGCGCGTAGCCCGGGCCGGAGTCGTCCCGGGTCCGGCCCAGGACAGCCCCGGGACGGCCCAGGACAGCCCAGGGTCGGCCCCGGGGACGGCTCCGGCCGGACCGGTCAGGATTCGAGAAGCGCCCACCCGGGGGTCGCGCCTAGCGTTGCGGTCATGAACGACATCAGCATCCACTGGACCTTCCTCCCGCACACCGACCCCGAGGCCTCGCTCGCCTTCTACCGCGACCTGCTGGGCTTCGAGGTCCGCCAGGACGTCGGCGGCGGCCCGATGCGCTGGATCACCGTCGGCCCGGCCGGCCGGCCCGGCGTGTCGCTGGTGCTGGAGCCGCCGTTCGCGGACCCGGGCATCACCGAGGACGAGCGGCGTACCATCACCGAGATGATGGCCAAGGGAACGTACGCCCGGGTGGTGCTCGCCACCGCCGACCTGGACGGGGTCTTCGACCGGCTGAAGGCGGGCGGCGCCGAGCTCGTCCAGGAGCCGACCCTCCAGCCGTACGGGATCCGCGACTGCGCCTTCCGCGACCCGGCGGGCACCGTGGTCCGCTTCAACGAAGTGCGCTGAGCCGTCCCCGGACCGCCCGGGCCGACACCGGCCCGGGCGGTCCCGCCACACCGCCACACCGCCGCACCACCAGGCCGTAGAGCCGGAGAGACCGGGAGCGAAGAGAACGATGGCCGAGCCGCACGCCGCCGACAGCCACGACCTGATCCGCGTGCACGGAGCGCGCGAGAACAACCTCAAGGACATCAGTGTCGACATCCCCAAGCGCCGTCTGACGGTGTTCACCGGGGTGTCCGGCTCCGGCAAGAGCTCACTGGTCTTCGACACCGTCGCCGCCGAGTCGCAGCGGCTGATCAACGAGACCTACAGCGCCTTCGTCCAGGGCTTCATGCCCACCCTGGCCCGCCCCGAGGTGGACGTCCTGGAGGGCCTGACCACCGCGATCATCGTCGACCAGCAGCGGATGGGCTCCGACCCGCGCTCCACCGTCGGCACCGCGACCGACGCCAACGCGATGCTGCGGATCCTGTTCAGCCGGCTCGGCACCCCGCACATCGGCTCCCCCAAGGCCTTCTCCTTCAACGTCCCGTCGATCAGCGGTGCCGGCGCGGTGACCGTGGAGCGCGGCGGCAAGACGGTCAAGGAGCGGCGCAGCTTCAGCATCACCGGCGGGATGTGCCCGCGCTGCGAGGGCCGGGGCAGCGTCTCCGACATCGACCTGACCCAGCTCTACGACGACAGCAAGTCGATCTCCGAGGGTGCGATCACCATCCCCGGCTGGAAGGTCGACAGCTGGTGGACGGTCGGCGTCTACGCGAACTCGGGCTTCCTCGACCCGGACAAGCCGATCCGCCGGTACACCAAGAAGGAGCTCCAGGACTTCCTGTACCGGGAGCCGACCAAGGTCAAGGTCAACGGGGTCAACCTCACCTACGAGGGCCTGATCCCCAAGATCCAGAAGTCGATGCTCGCCAAGGACAAGGAGGCGCTGCAGCCGCACATCCGGGCCTTCGTGGAGCGCGCCGTCACCTTCACCGCCTGTCCGGAGTGCGAGGGCACCCGGCTGAGCGCGGCCGCCCGCTCCTCCCGGATCGCGGGCGTCTCCATCGCCGACGCCTGCGCGATGCAGATCAGCGACCTGGCCGACTGGGTGCGGAAGCTGGACGAGCCCTCGGTGGCCCCGCTGCTCGCCACGCTGGGGCAGGCACTGGACTCCTTCGTGGAGATCGGCCTCGGCTACCTCTCGCTGGACCGCCCCTCCGGCACCCTCTCCGGCGGCGAGGCCCAGCGGGTGAAGATGATCCGCCACCTGGGCTCCTCGCTCACCGACACCACCTACGTCTTCGACGAGCCCACCACCGGGCTGCACCCGCACGACATCAGCCGGATGAACGACCTGCTGCTGCGGCTACGGGACAAGGGCAACACGGTGCTGGTGGTGGAGCACAAGCCGCAGACCATCGCGATCGCCGACCACGTGGTCGACCTCGGGCCCGGGGCCGGGGCGGCGGGCGGCACGGTGTGCTACGAGGGCGACGTGGCCGGGCTGCGCGGCAGCGGCACCGTGACCGGCCGGCACCTGGCCGACCGGACGGCGCTGCGGACGGCCGTCCGCGAGCCCACCGGCACGCTGGCGATCCGCGGCGCGAACACCCACAACCTGCGGGACGTGGACGTGGACGTCCCGCTCGGGGTGCTCACCGTGGTCACCGGGGTCGCCGGCTCCGGGAAGAGCTCGCTGATCCACGGCTCGATCGCCGCGGACGAGGGCGTGGTCTCGGTCGACCAGGGCGCGATCAAGGGCTCCCGGCGCAGCAACCCGGCCACCTACACCGGGCTGCTGGAGCCGGTCCGCAAGGCCTTCGCCAAGGCGAACGGCGTCAAGCCGGCCCTGTTCAGCGCCAACTCCGAGGGGGCCTGTCCGACCTGCAACGGCGCGGGCGTGGTCTACACCGACCTGGCGATGATGGCCGGGGTGGCCACCACCTGCGAGGACTGCGAGGGTCGCCGCTACGACGCCTCGGTGCTGGAGTACCGGCTGGGCGGCCGGGACATCAGCGAGGTGCTGGCGATGTCGGTGACCGAGGCGGCGGCGTTCTTCGGCGACGGGGAGGCGAAGCTCCCGGCCGCGCACCGGATCCTGGAGCGGCTGGCCGACGTCGGCCTGGGCTACCTGAGCCTCGGCCAGCCGCTGACCACGCTGTCCGGCGGCGAGCGCCAGCGGCTGAAGCTGGCCACCCACATGGCCGACAAGGGCGGGGTGTACGTCCTGGACGAGCCGACCACCGGGCTGCACCTGGCGGACGTCGGACAGCTGCTCGGCCTGCTGGACCGGCTGGTGGACTCCGGCAAGTCGGTGATCGTGATCGAGCACCACCCGGCGGTCATGGCGCACGCGGACTGGATCATCGACCTCGGCCCGGGCGCCGGGCACGACGGCGGGCGGGTGGTCTTCGAGGGCACGCCGGCCGAGCTGGTCGCGGCCCGCTCCACGCTGACCGGTGAGCACCTGGCGGAGTACGTGGCGGGCTGACCGGCTCAGCGGAGCGGGAGGACCATCTCCAGGACGCTCGCCGCCTCGTCCAGCACGTACGGCGTCGAGCCGCCGTTGTAGCTGAAGCCGCGCCGCCGGTAGAAGGCGGCGGCGCGGTGGTTGGCCTCGTGCACGCCGAGCAGCATCCAGCCGGCGCCGCCCTCCCGGGCCCAGGCGATCACCGCGTCCAGCAGGGCGTCGGTGACGCCGCGCTCGCGGCCCCGGTGCGCCGGGTCGGTCCAGACGCCGATCAGGTCGACGGTGGCGGCCTTCCGGCTGGGGACGGCGAGCATGGTGGCGACCCACTCGTCGGTCTCCGGGTCGACGGCGACCAGGCCGATCCGGCCGGGCTCGTTCAGCCAGTCGGTGCGGGCCCGCCAGTTGCCCTCGCCCTGGAGCCGGGCGTAGTCGAGGGTCTCGCCGAACGCCATGGGGGTGTCCAGGAGTTGGGCCAGCCGGATGGTGCGCAGCCGCTGCCAGTCGTCCCGCCCGATCCGCTCGATCCGGTACTCCACGCCGTCCCCCGGGTGCTCAAAGGCCTCCGCCGCCGGCGGTCACCGGCGGCGGAGGCAGGATAGCCGGGCCCGGGTCAGGGCTTGATCCGGACCACCTGCGGGTCGTGGTCGCTGGCCTGCTGCGCGAACTCGGCGTTGATGTGCACCACGTCGTACTTGGCGTAGCCGACCTCGGGGCTGACCAGGATGTGGTCCAGCACCTGCGAGTTGCCCTGGTAGACGTAGGAGTACTGCTCGGTCTCCGGCAGCTCGTTCACCAGGTCGCGCAGCACGCCGTCCTTGGTGAGGGCGGCCAGGGCGGGCGAGAACTGGTAGTCGTTGAAGTCGCCGAGCGAGACGATCCGGGCCTGCCGGTCGGCGGCCAGCAGCGTGGCGACGAAGGCCTGCTCGACGGTGGCCTGCTTGACCCGCTGCACCTCGGAGCTGCGGGTCGGGGCCTGGAAGCGGCTGTCGATGCCCTGGTCGCCGCCCTTGCTGTTGAAGTGGTTGGCGATCACGAAGACCTTCTGGCCGCGGAAGGAGAACTGGCCGACCAGCGGCTTGCGGCTGTTGGTCCACGCCTCGTCGGTCGGCTCGATCCGGCCGGGGGAGGCGGTGAGCGCGGTGGCGGCGCCGGCGCCGGTGACGCCGACGGCGGTGGTGGCGGTGGCGCCGGGGATGTCGGTGAAGGAGACCCGCTGGGGGTTGAACAGGAAGACCTGGCGGATGTTGCCGCCGGGCTCGCCGCCGTCCTTGCCGTCCTGGGGGTCGACCGAGCGCCACTCGTAGGCGGGGCCGCCGGCCGCCTTGATCGCGGCGAGGAACGTGGCGACGGTCTGGCCGGCGTCCACCGTGCCGTCGTTCTTGGCGCCGTTGTTGTCCTGGATCTCCTCCAGGGCGACGATGTCGGGCGAGCGCAGGTTGGTGACGACGCCCTGGGCGAGCTCGGCGAACTTGGCGTCCGGGTTGGTGGCCGCCAGGTTCTCCACGTTGTAGGTGGCGATGGTGAGTTCGCGCTCGCCGGCCTTGGCGGTGACCTCGCGCTGGAGGTGGTTGTCCTTGAGGGTGCCCAGGGTGCCGGCGACCAGGGTGTAGCCGCCGAACTGGTTGTAGTCCAGCGGGCCGGTGGTGGCGCCGGTCAGCTCGTCGCCGACGTTGGCCACCGGGAAGGGCTGCTGGGAGACCGGGGCCTGCTGCTGCACCATCAGGCGGCCGACGTTGGGCTCGCGGTAGGACTCGTAGAGCACGCCGCCGCGCTTGCTGCGCTGGTCCTGCCGGTCGGCGGCGACCCACAGCTCGTTGTACTTGTCGGTCGCCTGTATCACCCGGACGTCCTTGACCTGGACGAGCATGCCCTCCAGCGACTCGTAGAAGTCCAGGGCGTACTTCTCCGGGTTCAGCGGCACGGAGTCGATGCTGCCGTCGGGCCCGGCGGGCGGGGCGTAGCGGCCCGGGATGTTGCGGGTGTCGACGACCACGGGGGCGGGCAGCGGATTGCCGTGCGAGAGCACCGTGACGGCGGGGCCGGTGAGTTCGGTGATGGACTGGGAGCCGCCGGCGTAGTTCGGGTAGTACTCGGTGACCTTGCCGCTGACCAGCACCGAGTCGCCGACCTGCACGGTCGGGTTTCCTCCGGTGTAGACGAAGATCCCCTCGCTGGTGGCGGGATTGTCGTCCGGGTTCGGGTCCTGCAGCCAGAATCCCCTGACGCTGCCGTACGCCCGGACGCCGGTGACGATTCCGGGCACTCCGGTGACCGGCTTCCCGGCCTGCGGGGAGACCCGGGTGGTGCCCTGGATGTCGTGGATCCGCAGCGGGCCGGCCTCGGTCGGCGCGGGCGGGGCGGCGGCCGGGCCGGCGGCGTTCGCGGCCGGCAGCGGGACGAGCACCAGCGAGGCGGCCAGCGCGGCCGGCGCGACGACGGCGCGCAGCAGGGCGGCGCGGCGGGGACGGGGGGCGGGGGAGGTGGTCACCGGGGCTTGGCTCCTGGCTCGGGCAGCGGACGCTACTCGCGTAGAAGGAAGGTGCGGAGAAAGCGGGGGACGGCTCCCGTCCCCCGCTGCGCCCTCAAGGTACGCGCGCGGAAAATGCCCCGACAAGACCCCGTCAATGAACGGTCGGTTCCGCCCGGGTGACGTGCGATCGCGTCGATTCAGGCTTTTCCCAGGCTCCTTGCAGCTTTCACCCAGCTTGACCCCGGCTTTGCCCGGCTTTATCCGATCCGTTCCACGATCAGTTCGCACAGCTCGTGGGTGCGCAGCGCGTCGTGGGCGTCCAGGGTCTTCCCGGCCCGGACGGCGTCCAGGAAGCCGAGCACGCACTGCTCGATCCCGCGCTGACGGGCCACCGGCACCCAGTCGCCGCGCCGCCGGACGGTGGGCTGGCCGCGGTGGTCGATCACCTCGGCCAGGTTGCGGACCTCGCGCTTGGAGTCGCCGCCGGAGACCTCCAGCACCTCCTCGGTCGAGCCGGAGACCCGGTTCATGATGCCCAGCGCGGTGAACCCCTCGCCGCCGAGCGTCAGCACCACGTGCTCCACCAGGCCCTCCCGGTCCTTGCGGGCCCGGACGTCCACCTGCTCGATCTCGCCGGGGACCAGGAACCGCAGGGTGTCCACCACGTGCACGAAGTCGTCGAAGACCAGCGTGCGGGCCGCCTCCGCGAGACCCTCCCGGTTCTTCTGCAGCACGATCAGGTCGCGCGGGCGCTCCAGGGCCTGGGCGTAGCCGGGCGCGTGGCGGCGGTTGAAGCCGACCATCAGCGAGCGGCCGGTCCGGTCGGCGAGGTCGACCAGCCGGCGGGCACCGTCCACGGTGTAGTCCAGCGGCTTGTCCACGTAGACGTCCACCCCGGCGCCGAGCAGCCGCTCGGTGATCGGCACGTGCTGGTCGGTGGCGGCGTGCACGAAGGCGGCCCGGATGCCGCTGTCGATCAGCGCGTCCAGGTCGGTGAACCGGTTCCCGGCACCGATCCGGTGGGTCTCCCCCAGCCGGTCCAGCTTGGCCCGGTCCCGGGTCATCAGTCGCAGGTCCAGCCCGGGCAGCGCGGTGACCACCGGGAGGTACGCCTTCTGCGCGATGTCGCCGAGGCCGATCACCCCGACCGGCAGCGGGCCGGCGGGGACAGCGTTCGAGGTCATGGGGGCTCCTGGGGTGCGGCCGGTGGTGGTCGCCGCCACCCTACGCGGTCCGCCGCGCAACGGTTCGGGCCCGATCTCCGCACTCTCCCAACCACCGCTCGGTGCACGGATGGTAGGGGAAACCCGACCTCGGGTTCTCGACCTGGCTGTCATGACGTCACCGGTCGCCGGCGGCTGCAATGGACGGGTGCTCACTCACCTGGCCCACCGGGCTCCGGGAGCGGACGGGCACAGGTGGTCCTGGTGTGCCGGATGGCTCGCATGCGCCGCCTGGGCCGCTGCGTTCCCCTTCGTCTCCTCCCTCGGCCCGCACCGGACCTGGGGCACCGTCGCCGCGGTCGGCTACCTCGCCGCGGCGGTGACCGTGCTGCTGCCCGCCCGGCGGGACGCCCGGCTCGACTCGGCCGTCCTCGCGCTCGCCGGGGCGGTGGTGCTGCCGCTGCTGCTCCTGGTGCACACCGGGGCGGCGCAGAGCGAGGTCGGGGTGATCGAGCGCTCCGGCTCGCTGCTGCTGCACCAGGTGTCCCCGTACGTCGACGCCCCGCGCACGGTGGACGAGGTGACGCCCTATCTGCCGGCCATGGCGCTGCTGGGCGTCCCGCACGCCCTGCTCGGCGGCGCCGGCCCGCTCGGCCGGGCGGTCGGCGACCCCCGGGTGTGGTGCGCGGCCGTGCTGCTGGCCGGCCTGTGGCTCGCCCACCGGCTGCTGCGGGCGGCCGCACCCGCCGGACCGGCCGCCCGGCCGCGCTGGGCCGCGGTGCCGCCGGGGACGGCCCTGACCGCGCTGGTCGCCTCGCCGGTGGTGGCGCTGCCGCTCGCGGTCAGCGGCATCGACCTGCCGCTGACCGGGCTGCTCTGCCTGGCGCTCGCGCTGGCCTCGGTGCGCCGCCCGGCCGCGACCGGGCTGGTGCTGGCCCTGGCCTGCGCGATGAAGTGGACCTCCTGGCCCGCGGTCGCCGTCGCCGTGGCCCTGCTCGCCGCCACGGCCGGCCGGCGGGCCGCGGCCCGCTGCCTCGCCGTGGCCGTCCTCGGCACCACCGCCCTGGTGCTGCCCGCCGCGCTGCTCGCACCCGGGCCGATGGTCGACCAGGTGCTGGCCTTCCCGCTCGGCCGCGGCGGGCTGCGCACCGAGGCGGCCAGCCCGCTCCCCGGCAAGCTGCTCGCCGACCTCGGCCCGGCCGGCTGGTACGCGGCGGTCGGGCTGCTGCTGCTCGGCGGACTGGCCGTCGCGGTGTCCCTGGTGCGCCGGCCGCCGCGCGACCTGGTCGCCGCCGCCGACCGGCTGGCCCTCGGGCTGGCCGCCGCCTTCCTGCTGGCCCCGGCCGGGCGCTTCGGCTACCTCGCGCTGCCGGCCGTGCTGGCGCTCTGGGCCCGCGTGATGCCCGGGACCGGCCGGGCCGTCCCGCCACCGCACCCTCCGCGTCCTCCGCGCTCCGAGCGCGCGACCGCCTCCATCGCCTCCACCGCCCGTTCCGTCCAGGAAGGAAGTGTCCGTTGAGCCTCCAGCGGCCGGACCTCACCACACCGCTCGACCCCACCGACCCCGCCACCGGCCCCACTGGCCGGGCGGCCCGCGCGGCCGGGCCGCGGCCCCGACCGGCCGGCGCCCGCACCGCGACCGTCTCCGCCGCCCTGCGCTGGGGCGCGGGCCGGCTGTCCTTCGTCGAGGACGAGGTCGCCGGGCTGCGCCAGGTGGTCGCCCCCGGCGCCACCTGCCTCGACATCGGCGCCGAGTACGGCCTCTACACCTGGACGCTGTCCGCGCTGGTCGGCCCGACCGGCGCGGTGCACAGCGTGGAGCCGCTGCCCGGCCCGGCCCGCTGGCTGCGCACCACCGCCCGGCTGCTCGGCGCCCGCAACGTCGCCGTGCACCGGCTCGCCCTCGGCGCGGAGCCGGGGCGCGGCACGCTCAGCCTGCCCAAGCGCCGCGGGCTGCCGGTGCACGGCCGGACGTACCTCACCGAGGGCACCGACGGCCCCGGGCCGAACGCCGAGTTCGCCTCCTCCGTCCGGGTGCCCGCCCGGGTCGCCACCCTCGACCAGCTGGCGGACGAACTCCGGCTGACCCGGACGTCCTTCGTCAAGGCCGACGTCGAGGGCGCCGAACTCGCCGTGCTCCGCGGCGGCGCGGCCACCCTGCGCCGGCACCGGCCGACCCTGCTGCTGGAGATCGAGGACCGGCACCTGCGCAAGTACGGCGCCCGCGCGGCGGACGTGCCCCGGCACCTGGAGCAGTACGGCTACCGCGCGCACCGCTGGTGGCGCGGCCGGTGGGTCCCGGCCCCGCGGATCACCGAGGACTGCCGCAACTACCTCTTCACCGTCTGACCCCTCCCGGATGCGAGGACACCACGCCCATGGGCACCACGCTGATCGTGACCAACGACTTCCCGCCCCGGCAGGGCGGCATCGAGACCTTCGTGCACGCGATGGCGGTGCGCGTCCCGGACCACGACGTGGTGGTCTACACCTCCGGCGAGCCCGGTGACGCCGCGTACGACGCCACCCTGCCGTTCCCGGTGGTCCGGGACCGCAGCCGCACCCTGCTGCCCACCGGCCGGGTGACCCGCCGGACGCTGGAGATCGCCCGCGCCCACGGCTGCGACCGGGTCTGGTTCGGCGCCGCCGCTCCGCTGGCCGCGATGGCGCCCGCGCTGCGCCGGGGCGGGATCGATCGGATCGTCGCCACCACCCACGGCCACGAGATCTGGTGGGCCCGCGCCCCGATCGCCCGCGGGCTGCTGCGCCGGATCGGCAACCACGTCGACGTGGTCACCTACCTCGGCGAGTACACCCGGCGCCGGATCGCCCCGGCGCTCGGCGCCCGGGCCCGGACGGTGCGGCTCGTCCCGGGGGTGGACGCCGAGGCGTTCCGGCCCTCGCCCGAGCACGGCCGGGTGATCCGCGAGCAGTACGGGCTCGGCGACGCCAAGGTGATCGTGTGCGTCGCCCGGCTGGTGCCGCGCAAGGGCCAGGACGCGCTGATCCGGGCGCTGCCGCTGATCCGCCGGCGCGTCCCGGACGCCGTGCTGCTGATCGTCGGGGACGGCCCCGACGATCAGCGGCTGCGCCGGCTGGCGAGCGAACTCGCCCCGGGCGCGGTGGTGTTCGCGGGCGGCCAGGACCACGCCTCGACGGCCTGGTACTACGCGGCGGCGGACGTCTTCGCCATGCCGTGCCGGACCAGGAGGGCCGGCCTGGAGGCCGAGGGCCTGGGCATCGTCTTCCTGGAGGCGGCGGCCAGCGGGCTGCCGGTGGTGGCCGGCGACTCCGGCGGCGCCCCGGACACCGTGCTGGACGGCCGCACCGGCGCCGTGGTGGACGGCCGGTCGGTGCCGGCCGTCGCGGACGCCGTGGCGACGGTCCTGCTGGACCCGGACCGGGGCCGGGAGTTCGGGCGGCGCGGCCGGCGGTGGGTGGCCGAGCAGTGGTCCTGGGACGCCTCCGCGGAGCAGCTCACCCGGCTGCTCACCCCCGGGGTGGAGCTGCGCTCGGTCACCGTCCCGCCGGTGGAGTGACTACTCGCGTGCTCCCCCGCCCCGCAGGTAGGCCAGCACCGCCAGGACCCGGCGGTTGCCCTCGACCGGGTCGAGGTCCAGCTTCATGAAGATGTTGCTGGAGTGCTTGACCACCGAGGCCTCGGTGACGGTCAGCCGCTGGGCGATCGACTGGTTGTTGAGGCCCTCCGCCATCAGCCCCAGCACCTCCCGCTCGCGCGGCGTGAGGCGCTTCAACGGGGCGTCGGCGGTGCGCTGTTGGAGCAGCACCCGGACCACCTCCGGGTCCAGCACGGTCTGCCCGCCGGCGACCCGCTCCAGCGCGTCGAGGAAGTCGGTGACCTCCCCGACCCGGTCCTTGAGCAGGTACCCGAGACCGCCGTCGGTGGAGGCGTCGGTGCCGAACAGCTGGGTCGCGTACGCCGTCGCCACGTACTGGGAGAGCACCAGGACCGGCAACCCCCGGTGCCGGGAGCGCAGTTCGACCGCGGCCCGGAGTCCCTCGTCCCGGAAGTCCGGCGGCATCCGCACGTCGGTGATGACGATGTCGGGCCGTTCGGCGTCGACCGCTCGGGCCAGTTCCCCGGCGTCGCCGACCGCGGCGACCACCTGGTGGCCGACCCGTCCGAGCAGTTCCACCAGGCCGGCCCGGAGCAGCACGGCGTCCTCGGCGAGCACTACCCGGAGCACGGGACCTCCACGCGCAGTTGGGTCGGTCCTCCGACCGGGCTGGTCACGATGAGTCGTCCTTTCAGGATGGCCACCCGGTCGGCCAGGCCCTGGAGGCCCGCGCCGGCGGCGGGATCGGCCCCGCCGTGGCCGTTGTCGGTGACGAGCAGCACCAGCTTCTCGCCCTTGAGGTGGGCCGCGACGGCGACCTCGTCCGCGCCGCTGTGCTTGGCGGCGTTGGTCAGGGCCTCGGTGATGGTGAAGTACGCGGCGGTCTCGACCGGGCCGGGCAGCCGCTGCGGCAGGTCGATGTCGACGGTCACCGGGATCGGGTTGCGCAGCGCCAGTTCGGCGACCGCGGCCGGCAGCCCGTGGTCGGTGAGCACCTGGGGATGGATCCCGCGCACCAGGGTGCGCAGCTGCTCCAGGGCCCGTCTGGCCTCGCCGCGGGCCCGGGTGACCAGTTCGGCGGCGGCCGGGTGCTGCCCGCGCAGCTCCAGCTCGGCCAGGCCCAGCGTCATGCTGAGGGCGACCAGCTGCTGCTGGGCGCCGTCGTGCAGGTCGCGCTCGATCCGGCTCCGCTCGGCCTCGAAGGCGTCCACCAACCGGGCCCGGGAGCGGGTGAGTTCGACCACCCGGGTGCCGAGGTCCTCGTCCCGCGCGGAGAGCAGGAACTGCGCGGTGCGCACCTGCGCCCCGGCCAGCAGCGCCCCGGTGTACGCGGAGACCGCCAGCCCGAGCAGCCCGACGGCGCTGCCGGGCAGGGCGGCGACCGGGTCCGAGATCGGGTGGCCGGGCCAGAGCATCACGGTGTCCGGGCTGATCGCCCAGACGATCAGCGGCGTGGTCAGCAGGATCAGCGAGATCCCGAGCAGCGCGACGAAGCCGATGCCGCTCGCGGTGAACAGCACGGCCTGGATCAGCAGGTACGCCAGCTCGCGCCAGGTGGAGCGCTCCTTCAGCCTGGTCCGCAGCCAGGCCGCCGCCCCCGCGCCCGGCAGCGAGCCGTGCGGGTCGGGCAGCGGCACCGGCTCGACCAGCAGCAGCCGGCGCCGCTCCAGTGCGGCCAGCGGCACCCCGAGCACGGCCACCCCGGTCAGCACCACCAGCCCGACCCCGACGACGGACAGCCCGACCCCGACGAACAGCAGCGCGACCAGCACCACCAGCGAGGCCGCGCCCTGGACGGTGCCGGTCAGCAGGAACGCCCAGACCCGCAGCGGCCAGCGGGACCACAGGAAGCCCAGCGGCCGCGCCCGCACGGCCTCCCACACGGCAACCGTCATCGGCCTTCCTCCCCGCACGCGTACGAACCCCGGCCGACTCTATCGGGCCGACGGCCCCGCGCGACGGTAGGGAAAACCCGACCTCCAGGACTCCTCGCAGGCCCACTGCGCCCGCGGCCGTGCCCTGGTGGACTGGGGTCATGTCACTGCTCACCGACATCCAGCTGCCCGCCGTCAACCTGGTCGGCGTCACCAAGAGCTACCCGAGCGCCGCCGGGCCGGTCCCGGTGCTGCGCGAGGTCAGCCTGGGCTTCCCGCAGCGCGCCCTGACCGCGGTGATGGGCCCCTCCGGCTCCGGCAAGACCACCCTGCTCAACTGCGCGGCCGGCCTGGACCGGCCGGAGAGCGGCAAGGTCCTGCTCGGCGACACCGACCTGGCGGCCTGCGACGAGCGGCAGCTGACCGAGGCGCGGCGCAGCCGGATCGGCTTCGTCTTCCAGCAGTTCAACCTGCTGCCGATGCTCACCGCCTTCGAGAACGTGGCGCTGCCGCTGCGGCTCCAGGGCCGCCGGGTGCGGCGCGGCGACGTGGTCGAGGCGCTGCGGATGGTGGGTCTGCAGGACCAGGCCGACCGCCGGCCGGCCCAGCTGTCCGGCGGCCAGCAGCAGCGGGTGGCGATCGCCCGGACGCTCGCGGCCGAGCCCGAGATCATCTTCGCCGACGAGCCGACCGGCTCGCTCGACCGGCGCAACGGCCGCCAGGTGATGCAGCTGCTGCGGGACGCCGTCGACCACGAGGGCCGGACGATCGCCATGGTGACCCACGACCCGGCCGCGGCTGCCTGCGCGGACCGGGTGGTGTTCCTGTCCGACGGGCGGATCGTCGGCCGGCTGGACCACCCGACCGCCGAGGCGGTCGCCCACCAACTGAGCGTCTGGGAGCAGTGATGTGGCGGATCTCGGTGCAGTCGGTGCGCCACTACTGGGCGTTGTTCGCGGGGACGTTCGTGGCCCTGGCGCTGGGCGTGGGCCTGGTCGGGGTCTCGGCCTCGGCACTGGCGGCCACCTGGGCGGTACCGGCCGCGACCGCCGCCGGGACGGCCTCGGTCACGCTGACCGACCAGGCCGGCGGCGCGCACACGGTCACCACCGGCCAGGCCGACCTGGGCGGGGTGCAGAGCGTGCTGGCCATGGGCGGGGTGGTGTCGGGCTTCGTGACGGTGTTCGTGGTCGCGGGCACCTGCGCCTTCGGGATCGCCCTGCGGCGCCGGGACATGGGGCTGCTGCGGCTGGTCGGCGCGGGTGGGCCGCAGGTGCGCCGGATGGTGCTGGGCGAGTCCTTCGTGGTGGCGGTGCCGGCCGCCGCGCTCGGCTGCGTGCTGGCCGCCGTGGCGGCGCCGGCCACCGTGCGGGCGCTGAACGGCACCGGTCTGGCGCCGGTCGAGCTGACGCCGGGGCCGCTGTTCTGGCCGCTGGTGTTCGCGGCGGGCACCGGGCTGCTGCTGGCCTTCCTCGGGATGGTGGCGGCGTCCAAGCGCGCGGCGAGGGCGCGGCCGGTGGAGGCGCTGCGCGAGGCGGACCTCGACTCCCGGTCGATGACGGCCGGGCGGGCGGTGACCGGGGTGCTGGCGCTGGTGGGCGGCGGCGCGATGGTGGCGCTGACCCCCGGGGCCGGTGAGGAGGCGGCCACGCCGCTCGCCCTGTTCGGCACCATGGCGCTGGCGATCGCGGCCTCGCTGCTGGGGCCGCTGTACCTGCCGCCGGTGCTGCGGCTGCTGTCGCTGCCCCTGCGGATGACCGACCCGGTGGCGGGGCGGCTGGCCGCGGAGTCGGTCCGCACCGCGCGGCGGCGGACGGCGGCGCTGGTGGGGCCGGTGCTGGCGATCGTGGCGATCGTCGGGGTGTTCACCACCGTGCTGTCCACGGCCGGGGCGGCCTCCGCGGCCGACGACCGGGCCCGCACGGCCGCCCAGCTGGTGGTCGAGCCGACCGGGACGGACGGGCTGGACGCGCGGCAGCTGGCCGCGTTGCGCGGCGACCCGCGGGTCGCGGCGGTGTCGGCGCCGGCCGCGCTGGACGTCGCGGTGGCCGGTCCGACCACGGCCTGGAAGGAGCAGGCGGCGGTGGTCGACCCGGTCGAGCTGTCCCGGACGCACCGGCTCACGGCCGCCGAGGGCGCGCTGGCGCCGCTCGCGCCGGACACCGTCGCGGTGTCCCGGGAGTTCGCCTCCTGGTACGGCTTCCACGCCGGGAGCACCCTCACGTACGGGCTGTTCGGCGGCCGTCCGGTCACCGCCCGGGTGAGCGCGGTGCTGGACGGCGGCTCGGCGGTGCCGCACCTGCTGCTGCCGGCCGCGGCGGCGGCCGGGGCCGGCGCGCCGGAGCGGGCGAGCGTGCTGCTGACGCCCGCGGCGGCGGGCTCGGTCGGTGAGGCGGCCGCGGCGCTGACCGCGGAGCTGGGGCCGGACCGGGTGCGGGTGGTGCCGAGCGCGACCTGGTTCGACCACCACAGCACCGACCAGGAGCGGCTCAACCGGCTGGTGCTGCTGGTGCTGACGGTGCCCGGCTGCCTGTACGCGCTGATCGCGGTGGGCAGCACCCTGGTGATGTCGTACAGCCGGCGGGGCCGGGAGATCACGTCGATGCGGATGCTGGGCGTGAGCAGCGGGCAGGTGCGCCGGATGGCGCTGTGGGAGTCGGTCTCCACCACGCTGGTGGGGGCGGCGGTCGCGGCCGCGGTGGTGGCCCTCGGGGTGCGCGCCTACCGCGGGGCGCTCACGGTGTTCGGCGGCACGACGCCGCTGAGCGTGCCCTGGCAGTTCCTCGGCACGCTGTTCGCGGCCTGTCTGCTGATGAGCGTGACGGTGAGTCTCGCCGCCACCGGGCACCTGTTGCGGCGGGTGAGCGTCGGCAGTGCCGGTTCACGGCAGTAGCGGGGCCGACGGGCGTAGCGTCAGTCGGTCCGCCGTGCCTATGCTGAGCCCCAACTGATGAGCGATCACGTTTATGTTCATCATTCAAGGTTTGTGCCCGCCACCCGGCGTGGACCCACTATTCAGGAGTCGCCATGCGCGTCGCGATCGCGGAGGATTCCGCCCTCCTACGGGCCGGAATGGCGAGGCTGCTGGCGGACGAGGGAATAGAAGTGGTGGCTTCGCTGGGCGATGCCACAAATGTCCTCGATGTCGTCCGGGCGACCTGTCCGCACGTGGTGATCATGGACGTCCGGATGCCCCCGACCCACACCGACGAGGGCATCCGGGCGGCCGTGGACATCCAGCGGCTGGACGGCGGACCGGCCGTGCTGCTGCTCTCCCAGTACGTGGAGCACACCTACGCGCAGCAGTTGATGAGCAACGCCCGGGGCGGCACCGGCTACCTCCTGAAGCAGCGGATCGGCGACTTCGGGGAATTCCTGGCCGCCCTCCAGCGGGTCGGGAAAGGCGAGACCGTCCTCGATCCGGACCTCTTCCGGCAATTCATCGGGAGCCCCCGCGAGAAGCGCGCCGCGGAATTGCTGACCCCGCGCGAGCACCAGGTGCTGGAACTCATGTCGACCGGACTGACGAACATGGGGATCGTCAATCGGCTGAACATCTCCGAGCGGGCCGTGGAAAAGCACGTCACGGCGATCCTGGGAAAGCTGCGCATTCCGAATTCCGGGGAGAGCCACCGCCGCGTGCTGGCCGTCCTGGACTATCTGCGCGGCATCGACCGGCTGGCCGCGGACGAGATCCGCTGACGCCGCAGTGTCCCCGCCCCCCGTGAAACTGCCGACCCCGTACCGGGCCGCCGCCGGGCTCATCTACCTCTCCGTCGGCAGCCTGGTGGGCCTGCTGCTGGCGCCGCTGGTCGTCCTCTCGCTGCTCCTGCGGGTGCTCTCCTGGGCGCTGCTGGTCGGCCTGCCGATGCTGGTGGTGCTCTGCGTCCGGGCGCTCACCGCGGCGTTCCGCCGGATCGCCCGCCCCGCCCCGCCCGGCACCGGGCCCGGGCAGCCGGCCCGGCCCGGCCGGACCTGGCGCGAGCACCTTCGGGACATGCCCGCCCGGCTGGCCTTCCTGCGCGACGGCATCTCCTTCAGCCTGCCGCTGCTGCGCGCCGTCGCGGAGCTGGAACAGCTGCTGGCGCGCTTCGTGCACGGCGTCGACGGGCCGCGGGAGCCGGTGCTGAGGGGCCTCGCCCTGCGCCGGGAGCGGCGCCGCCCGCCCGAGGCGACCTGGGACGACATCGGCTACCTGGGGCTGCTGCTGCTCGGCGCGGTCTGGCTGGCGCCGCTGGCCGCGCTGGCCGTCCCGGTGGTCGCCTTCGTGGTGGCGCTGCCGATCGGACCGCCCGACCAGCTGGCCTTCGGCCCCGGCAACAACGTCGTGGTGGACTCCGCCCCCACCCGGGTGCTGGTCGCCGCCTGCTCCGTCCTGGTCTTCGTCCTGCTGCTGGGCCTGCTGCTGTGGCTCGGGCGGCTGCGCGCCCGGATGGTGCGCCGGGTGCTCGGCCGGATCGAGCAGACCGAGACCCGGCGGCGGGAGGCCGCCGTCGAGCGCCAGCGGATCGCGGCGCTGCGGGTGAACGACGCCGATTTCCGTCGGGTGGAACGCGATCTGCACGACGGTGCCCAGGCCCGGCTGGCCGCATTGCTGATGCACCTCTCGCACGCCCGGTTGCGCCGCAGCGACGACGTGGAATACCTGGCGGCGGTCGTCGGCGAAGCGCACCAGGAAGTCGAGAAGGCCATCGGGGAAATCCGCGACCTGGTCCGCGGAATCCAGCCGCCGATACTGAGCGACCGCGGCCTGGACGCCGCCGTGACGGCCCTGACGGAACGTTTCCACGTCCCCGTCTCGATTTCCAGCAGTCTGGACCGGCGGCCGGACGTGCGGGTGGAGTCGACCGCCTATTACGTCATCGCGGAATGCCTCGCCAACACCGCGAAGTACGCGAGCGCCACGGCCATCCACATCGCACTCGAACAGGGCGACGACCGCCTGGTGGTCTCGGTCACGGACGACGGCGTCGGCGGGGCCAGCCCGACCGTGGGCACCGGCCTGCGCGGCCTGGAGGACCGGGCCGCCGCGATCAACGGCCGACTGGACGTCAGCAGCCCGCCGGGCGGGCCGACCACCGTGCGCGCCACCCTGCCCTGGTCCGTGACTCCCGTCTGACCTGCGGCTTTTCCCCACACGGAAAGATCTTGCCCTTCTTTGAACATCTGATCGAGGATGGATGGTGCGGGTAGCCGCACCATCCACGGTGCGGCTACCCGCACTGGTGCACTCGATGAAGGGGGAACCATGGATGCGCACCTGACCACCAGACTGACCGCCGCGGCCCGCGATCACGCGGTCCCCGGCGCCCAGTTGACACTGCACCGGGACGGTCGGACCTCGTCCGTCGTCACCGGTGTCACCCGGGCCGGCGGCACCGATCCGGTCACCCCGGAAACGGCCTTCGCACTCGGCTCCGTCACCAAGGCCTTCACCGCCACCGTCGTCGCCCAGCTCGCCGCCGACGGAGATATCGACCTGGACGACCGCATTGCCGAGCACGTACCGGAGTTGAGCTCGCCGGCGGCCCCCGAGTTGTCGTCCGTGACAATTCGACAGGTGCTCAGTCACACCGCCGCACTGGTCGCCGACCACGAACTCGACAACCACGAGGACGCCTCCCTGATCCGGTACGCGGCCAGTGTCGCGAACACCGGACTGCTGAATGCGCCCGGCACCTGCTTCTCCTACTCGAACACCGGATACAACCTGCTCGGCCGGGCCATCGAATACGTCACGGATATGAAGTGGCGGGCGGCCCTGGAGAATTTCCTGCTCCGCCCGCTCGGAATCGAGCCGCTGCTGCCGCAGGACTCCGCCGACCGCTCCCGACCGCTCGCCACCTGCCACACCGTGCGCCCCGGCGGCGGCCCGGCGCAGCCGGTCGGCCTGTTCCTGCCGCACAGTTGGGCGCCGGCCGGCGGCCTCGCCGCGGGCGCGGACGACCTGGTCCGCTTCGCCCGGCTCCACCTGGGCGACCACCCGGACGCCGAGGTGCTGCTCCCCGGCGAGCTGCGGGCCGAGCTGGCCCGACCGGCCCCCGGCGCCGACGCCTTCGGCATGGCCGACGGCTGGGGCCTCGGCCTGGCCCGCTACGACTCCCCCGACGGCGTCTGGCTCGGCCATGACGGCACCGTCGACGGCGGCACCGCCCACCTGCGCTTCCACCCGGCGAGCGGCACCGCGCTGGCGCTGACCACCAACGCCGGCACCGGCACCCTGCTCTGGGCCGACCTGGTGGCCGCACTGCGCGAACTCGGCCTGGCCGTCGGGGACTACCGGCCCGGGCTGCCCGCCACCGCCCAGCCGCTGCCCACCGACCGGGCCGCCGTCGCGGACCGTCTGGTCGGCGAGTACCGCAACGGCGACACCTCCTTCTCCGTCCGCAGCCACCCCACCGGCCTGCGGCTCTCCGACGGCACCGGCCTGGTCGCCGAACTGGCCCTGCACGGCCAGTCGGTGTTCACCGCCCGCCGCCTGGACGCCCGGGAGGCCGCCTGGACCGGCCGGTTCGTCACCGACCCGGCGACCGGCGAGGCCGTGGTGCTCCAACTCGGCGGACGCTCCGCCCGGCGCACCGCCGCCTGACCCTCCCTCCCCGTCCTCCCCCGCCGTCCCCCGGCGGCACCCCCGCGGCACCACTCCCCCCACCCCCACCGGCTCCTCCGGCGCCCCCTCGACTCCGCCGGGCCGGTACCGCCGCGCGCCGTCCTCGCGCGCCGCGCCCCGCTCCCCCACCGTCCCCCCGCGGTCCTCCCGCGCCCCGCCGTTCCCGCTCTCCCCGTCGCCGGCCCGTCACCAGGGGCTCCCCTCGGCATGCCCCCGTGCTGACGCCGGCCGTTCTGGAGGTACACCCGTGGCTCGCCCCGACATCCCGGTCCACCGTGCGGTCCCCCACCAGGTCGCGTTCTGGCGGGAGCGGCTGGCGGGTGTCGACCCGCTCGAACTGCCCGTCGACCGCCCCCGCCCGGTGGTGCGGATCGCCGCCACCGCGAGCTGCGAGCGCCCGCTCCCGGCCGACGCGGCGGCCGCACTGGCCGACCTCGCCCGGGCCCACGACACCGCCCCGTCCACGGTGCTCACCGCGGCCGTGATCGCCCTGCTGGTGCGGTACTCCGGCCAGGAGTCCGTCGCCCTCGGCACGGTCTCGCCGCGCACCGGGCACACCCTGGCCCTGCGCACCGCCGTCGACCCGGCCGCCGGCTTCGACGCGCTGCTCCGCCGCACCGCCGCCGACCTCGCCGAGACCCTCGCCCACGACGGCGTCCCGCTCGCCGACCTGGTCGAGGCGCTCGCGCCGCGGCAGGACACCAGCACCACCCCCTTCGTCCAGGCCGTGGTCGCCCTCACCGACGAACTCCCGTCCGCCCACCGGGGGTTCGACCCGCTCGACCTGGCCGTGGAGGTGCTGGCCGGCCAGCGCCGGATCCGGATCCGGTACGCCACCGCGCTGTTCGACCGGGACACCGCGGCCCGGCTCGCCGACCAGCTGGCCGTCCTGCTCGCCGCGGTCGGCACCGACCCGACCCGGCCGCTGCCCGCGCTGCCGCTGCTCGCCCCCGAGGAGGCCGAGCGGGCCGTCCGGGCCTGGAACGACACCGCCCGCGCGGTGCCCACCGGCAGCTTCCCCGAGCTGTTCGCGGCCCTGGTCCGCACCCGGCCGGACGCCCTCGCGGTGATCGACGAACGGGAGCGGGTCAGCTACCGCGAGCTCGACGAGCGGGCCAACCGGATCGCCCACCACCTGATCGGGCTCGGCGCCGGGCGCGGGCGGCTGGTCGGCCTGTGCGTGGAGCGCGGGGCCGCGATGGCGGCCGGCCTGCTCGGCATCATGAAGGCCGGCGCCGCCTACCTGCCGCTCGACCCCGGCTATCCCGCCGACCGCCTCCGCTACATGCTCCAGGACTCCGGCACCCGGCTCGTCCTCACCCAGCGGGACCTGCGCGGACGGCTGGCCGGCAGCGACGCCGTCCTGGTCGACCTGGTCGCCGACCGGGCCGCCGTCGCCGCCCGCCCGGCCACCGCCCCCGAGATGACACTGCACCCGGACGACCTCGCGTACGCCATCTACACCTCGGGCTCCACCGGCCGCCCCAAGGGCGTGCTGGTCCCGCACGCGGGGATCGGCAACCTGGCCGCCGTCCAGGCCGAGGCCTTCGGCGTCGGCCCCGGATCGCGGGTCCTGCAGTTCGCCTCCGCCAGCTTCGACGCCGCGTTCTGGGAGGTCTGCATGGGCCTGCTGACCGGTGCGACGCTGGTCATGGGCAGCAAGGAGACGCTCGCGCCGGGCGAGCCGCTGGCCGCCTGGGCCGCCGAACACGGCGTCACCCACGCGACCCTCACCCCGGCCACCGTCGCGGTGCTGCCCGAGGGCCGCGGCCTGCCCGAGGGCGCCACCCTGATCGTGGCCGGTGAGGCCAGCACCGCCGACCTGGTGGCCCGCTGGTCGGCCGGCCGCCGGATGATCAACGCCTACGGCCCCACCGAGACCACCGTGTGCGCCACCATGAGCGCCCCGCTGAGCGGCGCCACGGTGCCGCCGATCGGCACCCCGATCGCCAACTTCCAGGTCCACCTGCTGGACGAGGCCCTGCGGCCGGTCCCGGTCGGGGTGCGCGGCGAGCTCTACCTGGCGGGCGTCGGCCTGGCCCGCGGCTACCACGGCCGCCCCGGCCTGACCGCCGAGCGCTTCACCGCCAACCCGTACGGCGCCCCCGGCAGCCGGATGTACCGCACCGGCGACCTCGCCCGCCGCCGCCCCGACGGCGCCCTGGAGTACCTCGGCCGCGCCGACGACCAGGTCAAGATCCGCGGCTTCCGGATCGAACTCGGCGAGATCGAGAGCGCGCTCGCCCTGCATCCCGACGTCGCCCAGGCCGCGGTCGTCACCCACAACACCAACCTGGTCGGCTACGTCTCCCCCGCCGAGGGCCGTCGGCCCGACGGCGAGGCGCTGCGCGCCCACCTCGCCGCCGCCCTGCCCGAACACCTGGTGCCCTCGGCCGTCCTGGTGCTCGACACCCTGCCGCTCACCCCGAACGGCAAGGTCGACCGCCGGGCCCTGCCCGACCCGGGCGCGCTGCGCGCGGGCGTCGCGACCGCGGCCCCGCCGCGCACGCCCGTCGAGGCGACCATCGCCGACATCTGGTCCCAGGTCCTCGGCGTCGAGGCGGTCGGGGTGCACGACAACTTCTTCGAGCTCGGCGGCAACTCGATCCTGTCCGTACGGGCCGTCTCCCGGCTGCGGGCCGCGCTGGGGGTGAAGCTGCCGCCGCGGATCCTGTTCGACGCCCCCACCGTCGCCGAACTCGCCGCCACCGTGGCGCCCGCCGACTCCACCGCCGACCAGCCCATCCCCGCCGTGCCCCGGGACGGCGCGCTGCCGATGTCCTTCGGCCAGCAACGCCTGTGGTTCCTGGAGGACTTCGACCCGGGCAGCGCCGAGTACCACACCGCCCTCGGGCTGCGGCTGACCGGCCCGCTGGACGAGCCCGCGCTGCGCGCGGCGGTCGGCGACCTGGTGCGGCGGCACGAGTCGCTGCGCACCACCTTCGGGGTGCTCGACGGCCACGGCGTCCAGGTCGTCCACCCCGAACTGCCGCCGCAGTGGCGCACCGTGGACCTCACCGCCACCCCCGCGGCGGTGCGCGAGGAGCGGCTGGCGGAGCTGATCGGCGCCGAGACCGCGCGCGCCTACGACCTGCGCACCGGCCCGGCGTTCCGGGTGCTGCTGGTCCGGCTGTCCGCCGCGGAGCACGTGTGCGTGCTCGGCATGCACCACATCGTCACGGACGGCTGGTCGATGGGCGTGGTCCGCCGGGAGCTGAGCGCGCTGTACGCCGCCCGGGTCACCGGCGGGACCGCGCAGCTCGGCGAACTGCCGGTGCAGTACCCGGACTTCGCCCAGTGGCAGCGCGGCCGGCTGGCCGACGGCGGGCTGCTCGACCGCCACCTCGACTGGTGGCGCGAGCAGTTGGCCGGCCTCACCCCGCTGGAGCTGCCCACCGACCGGCCGCGCCCGCCGGTGCGCTCCTCGGCCGGTGCCACCCACGCCTTCCGGCTGCCCGACGCGACCGCCGCGGCGCTGCGCGAACTGGCCCGCACCGGGTCCACCACCCTGTTCACGGTGCTGACCGCCGTCGTCCAGGCCGTCCTGGCCCGCTACTGCGGCCAGCCGGACATCGCGGTCGGCACCGCCTCCTCCGGCCGCGACCGCGCCGACCTGGAGGGCCTGGTCGGCTTCCTGGTGAACACCGTGGTGCTGCGCTCGCGGGTCCGCCCGGAGCAGTCCTTCGCGGAGTTCCTGGCCGCCGTCAAGGAGACCGTGCTGGCGGCCTTCGCCCACGAGGAGGTGCCGTTCGAGCGGCTGGTGGAGGCCGTCCAGCCCGAGCGGGACGCCAGCCGCACCCCGCTGGTGCAGGCCATGGTGGTGCTGCAGAACGCGCCCGCGGAGGCGCTGGAGCTGCCCGGCGTCACCGTCACCGACCACCCGGTGCACCGCGAGGCCGCACCCTTCGACCTGACCGTCGAGTTCTTCGAGACGGACGGCGGCCTCGACGCCCGGATCGGCTACAGCACCGCGCTGTTCGACCGGGCGACGGTGGTGCGCCTCGCCGGGCACCTGACCACCCTGGCGGCGGCGGCCGCCGCGGAGCCCGGCCGGAGCCTCGCCACCCTGCCGCTGCTGACCGCGGCCGAACGGCGCGACCTGCTGCCCGCCCCGGCGGACGCCGTCGCGCCCGAGCCCCCGACCTTCCCCGAGCTGGTCGAGGAGCAGGCCCGCCGCCACCCGCACGCGCCCGCCGTGGAGGACGCCCACGGCACCCTGGACTACCGCGAGTTGGACGAACGGGCCGACCGCCTGGCCCACCACCTCGCCGCGCTGGGCGCCGGCCCCGGCCGGATCGTCGCCCTCTGCCTGGAGCGCGGCACCGACCTGCTGGTCGGCCTGCTCGGCATCATGAAGGCCGGCGCCGCCTACCTGCCGCTGGACCCGAACTACCCGGCCGACCGGCTGGCCTTCATGCTCCGCGACTCCGGCGCCGGGATCGTGGTCACCCGCACCGAGCTGCTGGCCGAACTCCCGCCCACCGACGCCCTGGTGGTGGACCTCGCCGCCCAGGCGGAGGAGATCGCCGCCCGGCCCACCGGCCCGACCGCCGGGCGCCCGCGCACCGGCGACCTGGCGTACATGATCTACACCTCCGGCTCCACCGGCACCCCCAAGGGCGTCCTGGTGCCGCACTCCGGCATCGCCGGGCTGGCCGCCGCGCTGGCCGAGCGGCTGGCGCTCACCCCGGACAGCCGGGTGCTCCAGTTCGCCTCGTCCTCCTTCGACGGCGCGGTCATGGAGATCCTGATGGCCCTGCCCGCCGGTGCCACCCTGGTGCTGCCCCCGCACGGCCCGGTCGTCGGCGAGGCGCTCCAGGACTTCCTGCGCGAGCGGCGGATCAGCCACGCGCTGCTGGCGCCCTCCGCCGTCGCCACGCTGAGCCCGGACGGCCTGGACGGGCTGCGCGCGCTGGCCATCGGCGGCGAGGCGGGCACCGGCGACCTGGTGGCCCGCTGGTCGGCCGGCCGCCGGATGATCAACGCCTACGGCCCCACCGAGGGCACCGTGGTGGCCACCATGAGCGGCCCGCTGGCCGGCGGTGCCGTGCCGCCGATCGGCACCCCGCTGCCCGGCACCCGGGTGCTGCTGCTGGACGCCGAGCTCCAGCCGGTGCCGGTCGGTGTCCCGGGCGAGCTCTACCTCGCCGGGCCGAACCTGGCCCGCGGCTACCACGCCCGCCCCGGCCTGACCGCCGAACGCTTCACCGCCGACCCGTACGGCGCCCCCGGCAGCCGGATGTACCGCACCGGCGACCTCGCCCGCCGCCGCCCCGACCACACCCTGGAGTACCTCGGCCGCGCCGACGACCAGGTCAAGATCCGCGGCTTCCGGATCGAACTCGGCGAGATCGAGACGGCGTTGGGCCGCCACCCGGACGTCCGCGACTCCGCCGTGCTGGTCCACCAGGACGAGTCCGGGCGCAAGCGCCTGGTCGCCTACCTGGTCGCCGACCGCACCCCGGCCGCGGGCGAACTGCGCGCCCACCTGACCGGCACCCTGCCGGACTACATGATCCCCGCGCTGTTCGTCCCGCTGGACCGGCTGCCGCTGACCCCCAGCGGCAAGGTCGACCGGCGGGCGCTGCCCGCGCCCGACCTGCGGGCCGGCCTGGCGGCGGAGGCGCCGTACACCGCGCCCCGGGACGACACCGAGGCGGCCCTGGCGGCCGTCTGGTCCCAGGTGCTGGGCGTCGAACGGGTCGGCGTGCACGACAACTTCTTCGACCTGGGCGGCGACTCCATCCTCTCCATCCAGGTCGTCTCCCGGGCCCGGCAGGCGGGCCTGCGGCTCACCTCCAAGCTGATCTTCGTGCACCAGAGCGTCGCCGCCCTGGCCGCCGTGGCCGGAACGCTCGACCAGGCGCCCGCCGCCGCCCCCGCCGTGGTCGCCGGCCCGGTGGAACTGACCCCGATCCAGCGCTGGTTCTTCGCCGAACACACCGTCGCCCCGGGCCACTTCACCATGTCCGTGCAGCTCGAACTGGCCCCCGGCACGGACACCGTGCTGCTGGACCGGGCGCTCGGCGCGGTGGTCGACCAGCACGACGCGCTGCGGCTGCGCTACACCCGCAGCGGCGGCGAGTGGCGCCAGGAGTACGGCGAGACCCGCTGGCACACCGGGCGGCTCGCCGTCCGGGACCTCTCCGCGCTGCCCGCCGAGGAGCAGGACGCCGAACTGCACCGGACCGCCCTCGCCGCCCAGAGCGGACTCGACCTCGCCGACGGCGCCCTGGTGCGGGCCGCCTTCCTTCGGCTCGGCCACGCCCGGGCGCCCCGACTGCTCCTGACCGTCCACCACCTGGCGATGGACGGGGTGTCCTGGCGGATCCTGCTCCAGGACCTCGACACCGCCTACCGGCAGCTCGGCGCGGGCCGCCCGGTCGACCTCGGTGCCAGGTCCAGCAGCTTCCAGCAGTGGGCGCAGCGGCTCGCCGAGCACGTCCGCACCGGCGGCCTCGACCACGAACTCCCGTACTGGCAGCAGGCCTCGGCGGCGGTCCGGGCACTGCCCGGCGGCGCCGGGCAGCAACCCCACACCTTCGGCGCGGCCCGCACCGTCAGCGTGCGGCTCGGCCGGGCCGAGACCGAGGCGCTGCTCCAGCGCGTCCCGGCCGCCTACCGCACCCGGATCAACGACGTGCTGCTGACCGCGCTCGGCCGGGTCCTGCGGGACTGGGCCGGCGCCCCGGTGACCGTCGCCCTGGAGGGCCACGGCCGCGAGGAGCTGTTCGCCGAACTCGACCTGTCCCGCACCGTCGGCTGGTTCACCACCATCCACCCCGTCACCCTGGACGTCCCGGCGGGCGGCTGGGGCGAGGCGCTGAAATCCGTCAAGGAGCAGCTGCGGGCCGTCCCCGGCCACGGCCTGGGCCACGGCGCGCTGCGCCACCTCGCCGAGCCCGGCAGCCCGGCCCACCGCGCGCTGGCCGACGCCGCCCAGCCGCAGCTGAGCTTCAACTACCTCGGCCAGTGGGACGGCACCACCAGCTCCGAGGGGCTGGTCCGCGCCCGGCTGGACGCGCCCGGCGCCGACCAGGCCCCGGAGGAGCACCGGCCGCACCTGATCGACATCGTCGCCCAGGTCGGCGACGGCGAGCTGCGGATCGACTGGATCCACGCCCCCGCCGTGCACACCACCGCCGAGGTGCGCCGGCTCGCCGAGGCCTTCCTGGCCGCGCTGGGCGAGCTGGTGGCGCACTGCCTCCACCCGGCCAACGGCGGCCTCACCCCGTCCGACGTCCCGCTCGCCCGGCTCGACCAGGCCGCCCTGGACCGGATCGCCGGCCCCGGCCGCGACATCGAGGACGTCCACCCGCTCACCCCGGTCCAGAGCGGCATGCTGTTCCACGGCCTGGCCGAGCCGAGTGCCTACTTCGAGCAGCTGAGCTTCGTCCTGGACGGCGTGACCGACCCCGGACTGCTGGCCCGGGCCTGGCAGTCGACCGCCGCCCGGTTCGACGTGCTGCGCGCCCGGGCGGTCTGGCAGGACCTCGAACGCCCGCTGCTGGTGGTCCAGCGGCAGGCCGTCCTGCCCGTCACCCACCTGGACTGGCGGGAGCTGACCGACGCCGAGCAGCGGGAGGCCGAGCGGCGGCTGCTGGCCGAGGACCGCGCCACCCCGCTGGACCTCACCGCCGCCCCGCTGATGCGGCTGACCCTGGTCCGGCTGTCGGCCGACTCGGTCCGGGTGGTCTGCGCCTTCCACCACGTCCTGCTCGACGGCTGGTCCACCTTCACCCTGCTCGCCCGCACCTACGACGTGCACGCGGCGCTGGCGGCCGGCCGGGAGCCCGAACTGCCCGACCACCGGCCGTTCCGCGACTACGTCGCCTGGCTGGAGCGGCAGGACCACGGCGCCGCCGAGGCCTACTGGCGCGAGGCGCTGGCCGGGTTCCCGGCCCCGACCCCGCTGCCCGCGCTGCGCCGCACCGCCGACGGCCAGGGCGCCGGCGCCGACGGCACCCTCGCCCGCCGGCTGCCCGCCCCCGCCGCCGAGCGGCTGCACGACTTCGCCCGTCGCCACCGGCTCACCGTCAACACGGTGCTCCAGGGCGCCTGGGCGCTGCTGCTGGCCCGGCACGCCGGGGAGCCCGACGTGGTCTTCGGCGCCACCGTCTCCGGCCGCCCCACCGACCTGCCCGGCGCGGACACCATGGTCGGGATGCTGATCAACACCCTGCCGGTGCGGGTCCGGGTCGAGGAGTCCGCCCGGGTCACCGACTGGCTGGCCGACCTCCAGCAGCGCCAGGTCGAGGACCGCCAGTACGAGTACGCCGCCCTGCCGCAGATCCAGGCCTGGAGCGAACTCGCCCGCGGCACCGCGCTGTTCCGGACCCTGCTGGTGTTCGAGAACTATCCGGTGGACGAGCGGGCCGCGCAGACCCACGGGCTGCGGGTGCGCGAGCTCCAGGGCACCATCGCCGCCCACTACCCGCTCAACCTGATCGCCTACGGCGGCGACGGCCTGGCCTACACCCTCGCCTACGACACCGCGCTGTACGACCCGGCGACCGTCACCCGGCTCGCCGACCGGCTGGACGCGCTGCTCGCCGGGCTCGCCGCCGGCGACGACACCCGGCTGGCCGACCTGTCGATGCTCGTCGACGGCGAGGCCGACCTCACCCTGCGCCGCTGGAACGACACCGCCCGGGAGCTGCCGGAGAGCGGGCTGCCCGCCCTGTTCGAGGCCGCCGTGGCGGCCCACCCGGACCGGGTCGCGCTCAGCCACCAGGCCCCGGACGGGCAGCGCCGGGAGCTGAGCTACCGGGAGCTGTCCGAGCAGGCCGACCGGCTCGCCCACCACCTCCTCGCCCTCGGCGCCGGGCCGGACCGGCTGGTCGGCGTCTGCCTGGAGCGCGGCCCGCGGGCGATCACCGCCCTGCTCGCCGTGCTCAAGGCCGGTGCGGCCTACGTGCCGCTCGACCCGGACTACCCGGCCGACCGCCTCGGCTACATGGTCGAGGACACCGGGATGCGGCTGCTGATCACCGAGGAGCGGCTGCGCGACCGGCTGCCCGGCACCGCCGCCCGGCTGGTCGACCTGGACCGGGACGCGGAGGAGATCGCCGCCCGGCCCGCCACCGCCCCCGGGGCGGCCCCGCACCCGGACCACCTGGCCTACGTCATCTACACCTCCGGCTCCACCGGCCGGCCCAAGGGCGTGCTCACCACCCACCGGGCGGTGGTCAGGCTGGTCCACGGCACGGACTTCACCGACATCGGCCCGGACAGCACCGTCGCCCAGTTCGCCTCGCTGTCCTTCGACGCCTCCACCCTGGAGGTGTGGGCGGCCCTGCTGCGCGGCGCCCGGCTGGCCGTCCACCCGCCCCGGCTGCCCACCCCGGCCGAGCTCGGCACCTTCCTGAAGGAGCAGCAGGTCACCCACCTGTGGCTGACCGCCGGACTGTTCCACCAGGTCGTGGACGAGCGGCCGGACGCCTTCGCCGACCTGCGGCAGCTGATCGCCGGCGGCGACCGGCTCTCCCCCGAGCACTGCGCCGAGGTGCTGGCCGCCCACCCCGGGCTGCGGCTGACCAACGGCTACGGCCCGACCGAGGCGACCACCTTCACCACCACCCACGACCTGGCCCGCGACCCGGCCGCCGACCGGACCGGCGGCCCCGTACCGCTCGGCGCCCCCGTACCCAACACCCGGGTGTACGTGCTCACCGACACCCTGGCCCCGGCCCCGGTCGGGGTGCCCGGCGAGCTGTACATCGCCGGCCCCGGGCTGGCCCGCGGCTACCACGGCCGGCCCGGCCTGACCGCCGAGCGCTTCACCGCCGACCCGTACGGCGGCCCCGGCGAGCGGATGTACCGCTCGGGGGACCTGGTCTCCTGGCGGGCCGACGGGGTACTGGAGTTCCTCGGCCGCACCGACGGCCAGGTGAAGATCCGCGGCTTCCGGATCGAGACCGGAGAGGTCGAGGCCGCCCTGGTGACCCACCCGGCGATCGCCGACGCGGCCGTCCTCCCGCACACCGAGGACGGACGCACCGTCCTGGTCGGCTACCTCGTCCCGGCCGGCGGCGCGGCCGCGCCCGACGCCACCGCGCTGCGCGCCCACCTGGCGGCCACCCTGCCCGGCCACATGCTGCCGGCCGCCTTCGTCCCGCTGACCGCCCTGCCGCTGACCGCCAACGGCAAGGTCGACCGACGGGCCCTGCCCGCCCCGGCGGAACGGCTGGGCACCGGCGGCGGGCACCAGGCGCCGAGCACCGCCACCGAGGAGCTGATCGCCGAGATCTGGCAGGAACTGCTCGGGGTGGCCGAGGTCGGGGTGCACGACGACTTCTTCGTCCTCGGCGGCGACTCGCTGCTGTCGCTGCGCACGGTGTCCCGGATCAACGCCGTGTTCGGCACCGGGCTCTCGCCGCGGGCGCTGTTCGAGCGGCCGACGGTCGCCGGGACGGCCGCCGCGGTCGAGGACCTCGTCCTGGCCGAGCTGGAGGCGGCCGCCGCGCAGTCCTGAACGCCCTGTTCCCCCGCTCCGCTGTTCCCCTTCTTCCCTCGCGTCCCCTCGCACCCCCCGACAGGAGTCCCCCGTGTCCAACCCCTTCGAGCAGAACGACCGCTCGTACAGCGTCCTGGTCAACGACGAGGGCCAGCACTCGCTCTGGCCCACCGGCACCGCCGTCCCGGCCGGTTGGGACACCGTCCTCGCCGACCGGCCCCGCGAGGAGTGCCTGTCCTACGTCGAGACCCACTGGACCGACCTCAGCCCGCTGAGCCTGCGCAGCACCGCGGGCTGACCCGGCGCGCGTCCCCACCGCGCAGATCGGGCGGGTCCGGCAACTCCCGCGCCCACCAATCGAGTTGCCGGACCCCACCCCGGGCCCCACCCCGGGCCCCGCCGCACCGCCCCGACCACCACCTCACTGGGGGATTCCTTCCGATGAACACGCCGCCCGCCCGCGAAGACCGGATCGCCGCCCTGCCCGCCCACCTCCGCGAGGCGCTCGCCCGCCGCCTGGCCGGCCAGGCGGCACCGGGCGCCGCCGAACCGCTCGTCCCCGCGGTGCCGCGGGACGGCGAGCTGCCGATGTCGTACGGGCAGCAACGGCTGTGGTTCCTGGAGGACTTCGAGCCGGGGAACACCGACTACCACTCGGCCCTGCCGCTGCGGATCACCGGCCGGCTCGACCCGGACGCCCTGCGCGCGGCCCTGACCGGGGTGGTGGCCCGGCACGAGGCCCTGCGCACCACCTTCACCGAACGGGACGGCCGCGGCCTCCAGCTCGTCCACCCCGCGCTCGCCCCCGAGTGGACGGCCGCCGAGGCCGACGGCGAGGCCGCCGCCCGCGCGCTGGTCCGGGCCGAGATGGCCCGCCCGTACGACCTGCGCCGCGGCCCGCTGGTCCGGGCCCTGCTGGTCCGACTGGCCCCGCAGGAGCACCTGTTCGTGCTCGGCATGCACCACATCGTCACCGACGGCTGGTCGCTCGGCATCGTCGCCCGCGAGCTGGGCGCGCTGTACGCCGCCGCGCTCGACGGCCGGGCCGCCGAGCTGCCCGACGTCCCCGTCCAGTACCCCGACTTCGCGGCCTGGCAGCGCGCCCGACTGGAGCGCGGCGGGCTGCTGGACAGCCGACTGGACTGGTGGCGCGAGCAGTTGCGCGGGATCTCCCCGCTCGAACTGCCCACCGACCGGCCCCGGCCCGCCGTCCGCTCCACCGCCGGCGCGGTGTACGCCTTCGAGCTGGCCGAGCCGACCGTCACCGGCCTCAAGCAGCTGGCCAAGGAGCACGGCGCCAGCGCGTTCATGGTGCTCACCGCCGCCGTGCAGGCCGTCCTGGCCCGCTGGTCCGGCCAGCAGGACATCGCCGTCGGCACCTCCTCGGCGGCCCGCGAACACCCGGAGCTGGAACAGCTGGTCGGCTTCCTGGTGAACACCGTCGTGCTCCGCACCCAGGTCGAACCGGCGCTGTCCTTCGCCGAGTTGACGGCCCGGGTGAAGGACACCGTGCTGAACGCCTTCGCCCAGGGCGACGTCCCCTTCGACAAGCTGGTGGAGGCCGCCCGGATCGAGCGCGACCCGAGCCGGACGGCGCTGGTGCAGGCCACCGTCGTGCTCCAGAACACCCCCGACGACACCCTGGCGCTGCCCGGGGCCGTCACCGCGCCCTACCCGCTGGAGCGGGCCGCCTCGCTGTTCGACCTCACCTTCGAGTTCGAGGAGCGGAACGGCCGGCTGCACGGCCTGGTCGAGTACTCCACCGAACTCCTCGACGAGGCCACCGTCGCCCGGATGAGCGGCCACCTCGGCGTCCTGCTCGACGGCGCGATCGCCGACCCGGACCGGCCGCTGTCGGCCCTGCCGCTGCTCACCCCGCAGGAGCACCGGCAGCTCGTCACCGACTGGAACGCCACCGCGCTGCCCGCCGGCGGCGACCGGGCGCTGATCCACCAGCGGATCGCCCGGCAGGCCGCCGCGACCCCCGACGCGGTCGCCGTGATCGCCGAGGACGCCGTCCTCACCCACCGCGGACTGGACGAGCAGGCCAACCGGCTCGCCCACCACCTGACCGCCCTCGGTGCCGGCCCGGGCACCCTGGTCGGCCTGAGCGTGGAGCGCGGCTCGGCGATGGCCGTCGGCCTGCTCGGCATCCTGCGGGCCGGCGCCGCCTACGTCCCGCTCGACCCGGCCTTCCCGGCCGACCGGCTGACGTACATGCTCGCCGACTCCGGCGCCCGGATCGTGGTCACCGACGCCGCCGTCCGCGACCGGCTGCCCGCCGCCGGGCTCACCCTGGTCGACCTGACCGCCGACCGGGCCGCGCTCGACGCCCGGCCCGCGACCGCCCCGGACACCGCCGTCGCCCCCGACGACCTGGCCTACGTCATCTACACCTCCGGCTCGACCGGCAACCCCAAGGGCGTCGCCGTCGAGCACCGCAACGTCCGGCACATCTGCGCCGCCTGGGACGCCCGGTACGGCCTCACCGAGCTCAAGCCCCGTTTCCTGTCCGTCTCCAGCCTCTCCGTCGACCTCTTCTTCGCCGACCTGATCCGCTCCCTCCCGTTCGGCGGCGCGCTGATCATCGCCTCCAAGGACGTCACCACCGACCCGCCGGCCCTGCTCGACCTGATCGCCGCGACCGGCGCCACCGGCCTGGAGATCGTGCCCTCGCTGCTCAACGCCGTCCTCCAGGAGGTCGAGCGGCGCGACGACGGCTTCCCGCCGCTGCGGCTGCTCTCGGTCGGCTCGGAGGGCTGGCGGGTCGAGGACTGCCGCGCCCTGCTGCGCCGGATCCGGCACGACGCGGTGGTGGTCAACGCCTACGGCGGCACCGAGGCCACCGTGGACTCCACCGTCTTCACGCCCACCGAGGAGTCGCTGCGCGGCAGCGTCTACGTCCCGATCGGCCGCCCGCTGCCGGACACCCGGGTCTACGTGCTGGACGCCCACGGCGGCGTCGCCCCGATCGGGGTGCCGGGCGAGCTGTGGATCGGCGGCGAGGGCATCGGCCGCGGCTACCACGGCCGCCCCGAGCTGACCGCCGAGCGCTTCGTCGACAGCCCCTTCGTCCCCGGGGACCGGCTGTACCGCACCGGCGACCGGGCCCGCCGACTGCCCTCGGGGGACCTCGAGTTCCTCGGCCGGGCGGACGACCAGGTCAAGATCCGCGGCTTCCGGATCGAGCTGGGCGAGGTGGAGAGCGCCCTGCTGACCCACCCGCGGGTGCGCGAGGCCGTGGTGCTGGCCCACCAGGACGCCGCCGGGCGCCGCCGGCTGGCCGCGTACGTCGTCGGCGTCGGCAGCGGGGACGGCGACGGCAGCGGGGACACCGCGCCCGCCGTCGCCGAGCTGCGCGCCCACCTGTCCGGGCTGCTGCCGGACTACATGGTCCCGGCCGTCTTCACCGCCCTGGACGAGCTGCCGCTGACGCCCAACGGCAAGGTCGACCGGCGGGCACTGCCCGAACCGGCCGCCGAGAGCGCGCTCGCCGGTGCCGAGTACACCGCCCCGCGCGACACCGTCGAGCAGCTCCTCGCCGAGGTGTGGGCCCAGGTGCTCGGCCTCGAACGGGTCGGCGTGCACGACAACTTCTTCGACCTGGGCGGCGACTCCATCCTCTCCATCCAGGTCGTCTCCCGGGCCCGGCAGGCGGGCCTGCGGCTCACCTCCAAGCTGCTCTTCCTGCACCAGAGCGTCGCCGCCCTGGCCGCCGTCACCGGTACGGCCCCGGAGGCGCCCGCCGCGGAGGCCGGCCCGGCCACCGGCCGGGTCGAACTCACCCCGATCCAGGCGTGGTTCCTCGCCGCCCACACCGTCAACCCGGACCACTACGCGATGTCCGTCCAGGTCGAACTGGCCCCGGACACCGACCCCGGGCTGCTCGCCCGCGCCCTCGACGCCGTCCTGGACCAGCACGACGCCCTGCGGCTGCGCTACACCCGCAGCGCCGGGGAGTGGCTCCAGGAGTACGGCGACCGCACCGAAGAGCCGCTCACCGTCGCCGAGTTGACCGACCCGGACGACCCGGGCCTGGCAGCCGTCGCCATCGAGGCCCAGCGCTCGCTGGACCTCTCGGCCGGCCGGCTGGTCCGCGCCGTGCACCTGCGCTTCGCCGACGGGTCGGCCCCCCGGCTCTTCCTCGCCGTGCACCACATCGTCATGGACGGCGTCTCCTGGCGCGTCCTGCTGGACGACCTCGCCACCGCCTACGACCGGCTCGCGGGCGGCCGCCCGGCCGGACTCGGCCCCCGCACCACCAGTTACCAGGACTGGGCCGCCCGGCTCACCGCGCACGTCCGGGCCGGCGGCCTCGACCACGAGCTCGCGCACTGGAGCGCGGTGGCCCCCGCCGACGCCCCCGCCCTGCCCGTCGACCACCCCGGCGGCCGCAACGTCACCGCCCGCGAGCGCACCGTCGAGGTCCGCCTCGGCCGCGCCGAGACCGAGGACCTGCTGCACCGGGTCCCGTCCGTCTACCGCACCCGGATCGACGACGTGCTGGTCACCGCGCTCGGCCGCACCCTGGCCGACTGGACCGGGACGAACCGCCTGGTGCTCGGCCTCGAAGGGCACGGCCGCGAGGAACTGTTCGAGCAGGTCGACCTCTCCCGCACGGTCGGCTGGTTCACCACCCACTACCCGGTCGCCCTGGACGTCCCGGCCGGCGGCTGGGGCGAGGCGCTGAAGTCCGTCAAGGAACAGCTGCGCGCGGTGCCCGGCCGCGGCCTCGGCTACGACGCGCTGCGCTTCCTGTCCGCGCCCGGACAGCCCGGCCACGCCCTGCTGGCCGACCCGCTGCCGCCGATCAGCTTCAACTACCTCGGCCAGTGGGACGGCACCACCGGCGCCGAGGGGCTGATCCGCGACCGGCTGCCCGCCCTCGGCCTCGACCACGAGCCCGAGGAGCCCCGCCCCTACCTGCTCGACGTGGTCGGCATGGTCGAGGACGGCGTCCTGGGCTTCACCTGGATCTACTCCGACGAGGTCTTCGACGAGGCCACCGTCGCCCGGCTGGCCCGGCAGCACCTGACCGCGCTGCGCGCGCTCGTCGACCACTGCCTCCGGCCCGGCAGCGGCGGCGCGACCCCGTCCGACTTCCCGCTCGCCCGGCTCGACCAGCCCACCCTGGACCGGATCGTCGGCGACGGCCGGAACGTGGAGACCGTCCACCCGCTCACCCCGATGCAGAGCGGCATGCTCTTCCACACCCTCGCCGAGCCCGACTCCCGGGCCTACTTCGAGCAGACCGGCTTCCTGCTCGACGGCGTCACCGACCCGGCCCTGCTGGAACAGGCCTGGCAGCACGTCACCGACCACCTGGAGGTGCTGCGCGGTGCCGTGGTCTGGGAGCGGGTCGACCGCCCCCAGCTGGTGGTGCACCGGCGGGTCGAGCCGCCCGTGGTCCACCTCGACTGGCGCCGCCTGTCAGAGCCGGAGCAGGCCGACGCGCTGGAGCACCACCTCGCCGAGGACCGCGCCCGCGGCATCGACCTGTCCGTCGCGCCGCTGATGCGGATGGCCCTGATCCGCCTCACCGACACCACCGTCCGCGTCGTCCGCACCTCCCACCACGTGCTGCTGGACGGCTGGAGCACCTCCCGGATGCTCGACGACCTCACCACCGCCTACCGGGCGCTGGCCGCCGGCCGCCGCCCGGCGCTGCCCCCGCGGCGCCCGTTCGCCGCGTACGTGGAGTGGCTGGAGCGCCAGGACCTCGCCGAGGCCGAGGCCTACTGGCGGGGGCTGCTCGGCGGGTTCACCGAGCCGACCGCGCTGCCCTTCGACCGGCTGCCCGCCACCGGGCACCAGGCGCAGTCCTCCCGCCGCCTGCTCACCCGGCTCCCGGCCGGGGTCTCGCAGCGGCTCTACGCCGTCGCCCGGGAACACCGGCTGACCGTCAACACCGTGCTCCAGGGCGCCTGGAGCCTGCTGCTGTCCCGCTACGCGGGCGAGCCGGACGTGGTGTTCGGCGCGACCGTCTCCGGCCGGCCCACCGATCTGCCCGGCGCCGACACGATGGTCGGCATGCTGATCAACACCCTCCCGGTGCGGGTCGAGGTCGACGGCGACGCGCCGGTCGGCGCCTGGCTGGCCGGCGTCCAGCGGGCCCAGGCCGAGGCCCGGCAGTACGAGCACGTGCCGCTGACCCGGATCCAGGGCTGGAGCGGCGTCGAGCGCGGCACCCACCTGTTCGAGAGCCTGGTCGCGTTCGAGAACTTCCCGGCCGACGGCGGCTCCCCCGACGGCGCCGACGACTCCGACGACGGGATCCGGCTGTACGGCCTGGAGGGCGCCGACGTCACCAACTACCCGCTCAACCTGGTCGCCTACGCGGGCGAGGAGCTCGCCTTCGCGCTCTCCTACGACCCCGCGCTGTTCGACGCCGACACCGTCGGACGGCTGGCCGGCCACCTGGGCGCGCTGCTCACGGCGATCGCCGAGGACCCGAACCGGCGGGTGTCGGCCGTGCCGATGCTGATGCCCGGGGAGTTGGCGCGGGTGGACGGCGAGTGGCGCGGGGTGCCGGGGGTGCCCGCCTGGCCGGGGACGATCCACGGGGTGGTCGCCGAACAGGCCGCCCGCACGCCCGACGCACCCGCCGTGACCTTCGGGGACGAGACGCTCAGCTACCGGGAGTTGGACGAGGCCGCCAACCGGCTCGCCCACCACCTGGTCGAACTCGGCGCCGGACCGGACCGGTTGGTCGCCCTCTCAGTGGAACGCGGCCTGTCCATGGCCGTCGGCCTGCTCGCCATCATGAAGGCCGGCGCCGCCTACGTCCCGCTCGACCCGGCCTACCCCGCCGACCGCCTCGCCTACATGCTCCAGGACTCCGGCGCCCGCCTCCTGGTCACCCACCACGACCTCCACCGCCACCTCCCCGCCGACGACATCCAGGTCATCGACCTCGACCGGGACGCCGAGGCCGTCGCCGCCCACCCGGCCACGGCACCGCAGTCCGACGCCACCGCCACCGACCTGGCGTACGTCATCTACACGTCGGGGTCGACGGGCCGGCCGAAGGGCGTGGCGATCGAGCACCGCACCGTGCTCCACCTGATGGCCAACTCCCAACCCCTGTACGGCTTCGGCCCCGACGACGTATGGACCGTCTTCCACTCCTACGCCTTCGACTTCTCCGTCTGGGAACTCTGGGGCGCCCTCACCACCGGCGGCCGCGCCGTCATCGTCGACCACGACACCGCCCGCAACCCCGACGCCATGTGGCACCTCCTCCACCACCAGCACGTCACCGTCCTCAACCAGACCCCCTCACTCTTCCGCGAACTCGTCGAACACGCCGCCCAAGGACCCACCCCGGCGCCCCCGCACCTGCGTTGGATCATCTTCGGCGGCGAAGGCCTCGAACCCAAACACCTCCGGACCTGGTTCACCACCTTCCACCAGCCCCACCACACCCGCCTGGTCAACATGTACGGCATCACCGAAACCACCGTCCACGTGACGTTCGGCGAGATCACCCCCGAACACCTCACCACCGGCCGACGCCTCCCCGCCGGACGCCCCCTGCCCGGCTACGGCATCCACCTCCTCGACCCCCA
>NZ_JBFBGS010000038.1:0-97021 GCF_040684795.1 Kitasatospora sp. NPDC089797
GGTGGGGAAGAGGAGGGCCGGGCCGGAGGGGTCCTTGGAGTCACGGACCGGCATGACGCCGACGAACCCTTCGGCAACTTCGATGCAGGCCCCGCAGTTTGCGCTGCTGTGTGAGCTCTTGCGCCAGGAAGCGTTGGTCAGGTCGAGATCCATTCCAGGTCCCTCCTTGCTGCGCGGATGGAAGGCCGGAGATCCGGCCTGGTCGAGCGCATCGATCGCCGGTCGATCGTAGCTCTTGAGCACGGTGGCAACCGACTTGGTGCCGCGATCGACGAAGCTGCGCTGCAACTCCCGGCCGTCGAGCCGTATGAGCGGGCCCCTACCCGATGGTTGCGCAGGAAGTCGGCGGAGCTGCATGTGTATCGGCCGGGGTTGTGGCTGACCGTGCCTGGTGGTTGGGGGAGCGGAGTCGGCGCCGCCGCCCCGGGGGCCGGGGCGGCGGCGTTGCCAACTGTGCTCAGTGGGTTCCGAGTTCGCCGGTTCGGATGGCGGTGACGAAGGCCTGCCAGGCGTTGTTGGGGAAGAGGAGGGCCGGGCCGTGAGGGTCCTTGGAGTCGCGGACTGGCATGACGTCGACGAAGTTGTCGGCGACCTCGATGCAGGCGCCGCCGTTCGCGCCGCTGTACGAACTCTTCCGCCAGGAAGCGTTGGTCAGGTCGACATCCACTCCAGGTCCCTCCTTGCTAGCGGATGAAAGCCAGTGATTCGGCCAGGTCAAGAGCCTCGATTGCAACCTGCCATGTCGGCAAAGGAGGCAGAACCATGGGCTGGGTCAGTGGGTGTCGAGTTCGCCGGTGCGGATGGCGGTGACGAAGGCCTGCCAGGCGGCGGTGGGGAAGAGGAGGGCCGGGCCGGAGGGGTCCTTGGAGTCACGGACCGGCATGACGCCGACGAACCCTTCGGCAACTTCGATGCAGGCCCCGCCGTTTGCGCTGCTGTGTGAGCTCTTGCGCCAGGAAGCGTTGGTCAGGTCGAGATCCATTCCAGGTCCCTCCTTGCTGCGCGGATGGAAGGCCGGAGATCCGGCCTGGTCGAGCGCATCGATCGCCGGTCGATCGTAGCTCTTGAGCACGGTGGCAACCGACTTGGTGCCGCGATCGACGAAGCTGCGCCGCAACTCCCGGCCGTCGAGCCGCAGGAGCGGGCCCTTACCCGATGGTTGCGCAGGAAGTCGGTGGTGCCGACTTCCTGCGCGGAGCCGCATGTGCATCGGCCGGGGTTGTGGCTGACCGTGCCTGGTGGTTGCGGGAGTTGAGGTCGGCGGCGCCGCCAACTGCACTCAGTGGGCGTCGAATTCTCCGGTTCGGACGGCGGTGACGAAGGCCTGCCAGGCGGCGGTGGGGAAGAGGAGGGCCGGGCCGGAAGGGTCCTTGGAGTCACGGACCGGCGCGACTCCGGCGAAGTTGTCGGCGACCTCGACGCAGTTTCCGCCGCCTCCGCCGCTGTATGAACTCTTCCGCCAGGAAGCCTCACTCAGGTCGACATCCACTCCAAGTCCCTCCTCGTTGCGCGCATGAAGGCCAGTGACTCGGCCTGGCCATGGGCCTCGACCGCAAGCCGATCGTAGCTCCTGGTAAGTGCGGCAACCGACTTGGTGTCGCGATCGATGAACCCGCGCTGCTCAACCTCGCCGTATGCGAGAACTTTGCGGTTCGGCATGGTAAGGAGCGTCGCCATGTGGGTGAACGGCCGGTGCTCTCCCAGAGAGTACGGGACAACCTGAATGACCACATTGGGGCGCATGCTCATCTGTTCAAGATGGAGCAACTGTTCGATCATGACGTCTCGTCCGCCGATGATCCTCCTGAAGCAGCCTTCGTCCATCGCCACGTGCAGGAGCGGGGGAGCGGCCCGCTCGAGGATCTTTTGGCGGGCGAGTCGGAATTCGATGCGTTCTGCGGCGAGCTTCTCGCTCCCGCCGGTTTGCCGGGCGTGGCCCATTTCGATCGCTGTTGCGTAGGCCCGGGTTTGCAGAAGCCCGTTGATGACGTTGATCTCGATGGTCCGAATCTGCTCCGCGAGCGCCTCATAGTGGGCGAACTCCGGGAAACCCTCCAGGATCGCTGCGTTCTTCAGCTGATACCACATCAGCAGCATGGTGCCGCCGGTGTCGAGCGCGATGTCGGCCAGCTCGGCGAGCTTGCGACTCGGGGGCCGGTGCGCAAGTTCGACGTAGGACAGGTGCGAGGGGGAGCACTCCAGGAGGGGTGCGAGGTCGTCCAGCAGCAGGCCTCTGGCCTCGCGGAAGTTGCGGAGTTGGATCCCGAAGGGGGCCCACGGGCTGGACTCCGGGTCAATCTTTTTCTTGTTCATGGCAGTTCTCAACTTCCGGTGAACCCCGAGGCATGAAGCAGGCCACTTCCGATGCTAGGTGACTCCGGGCCACCATATGCAACAGAACGTGAAACTCCGATCGCAGAGAGTTCGACTGCCATGGCTCATGCCCAAGTCCCCCGTCTCCACGGCTACGGCGTCCTGTGGGACGCCGGTGACCGCTGCTACCGGGTGCGCAACGAGATGACCGACGAGTGGCTGCTGGACGCCGCCACCGGCGAGCGTGCCTGCTACTCCTCCTTCAACGCGGCCTTCAGCGCGTGGCGTTGCTTCGAGGTCCACAAGCGGCCGGGGGAGCGGTGACCCTCTCGCGGATCACGGCCGAGCAGCGCCGGCAGGCCGCCGCCGTCCTGGATGACCTGACCACCGTCCTCGCGCTCGGCCGGGTCCAACTCCCCACCCTCGAGGTCGACTGGGACACCGGCCGCCAGAGCTGCGAGTACCTGCTCCACCTCACCGCCCGGCCCCTCGATCTGCTGCGCGTCGTGGACCTGCTGCGCAAGGGCCTGCGCTACGAGCGCCTCACCTATGACGACTGAACTCCTCGCGCGCATCGCCTGGTTGGCCGCGTTCGGCGTCGTCCTCCTCTGTGCCCTCAGAAAGTGAACCCCCTCATGCACGACCCCCGTCTGCTCGCCAAGCCCCCGATCTGCCGGCTCGGCTGCCTCGTCCTGCTGCGCAACCAGCGCGGTGACGTCCTGCTCGTCGACCCCGACTACCTGGACGGCATGATCCTGCCCGGGGGCCCGGGCAAGGCCAACGAGCCCCCGCACCGCGCGGCGGCCCGTCACCTGCACGCCCAGACCGGCATCATCGCCCGCCTGACCCACGTCACGGCGCTGGACTACAACCCGGCCGACCGCAACCTGGAGCGCCTGGCCCTGGTCTTCGACGGCGGCACCGTACGCGACGAGCACCCGATCACCGTCCCCGCCCAGCACCGCAGCCGCCTGCACGGCGCCCGCTTCGTTCCGGTGCGCGAACTCCCGCGCCAGATGGCCCCCTCCCAGGCCGCCCGCGTCACCGAGGCCCTGGCCGGCCGCACCCTGCCCCTCCTCCAGCACGGCCAACGCCCCGACTGACCCGGCCGTCAGACACCCGCACCCGAACCGGAGGCCGGGGCCGGGTGCTGCGCGCCCAGCGCACTGCTGGTGGGCACCGGGTCGGGCCGCCCGTCGTCGCGCTGGCCGCAGGAACGGGCCAGGAACAGGCCCAGGCCCGTCGCCACGACCGCCACCGCGAGGACCGCGGCCAGCACCCGCCCCCCACCGCCCCGCCCGCCCCCGCCCTGCCCGCCCCCGCCGGACCCCGCACCCGAGGCACCGGACGCCGTCACCCCCGCCGCCCCCGCCGACGGCGCGGCGGGCCAGCGTGCCGCCAGCGCCCGGCCCAGGTCGGGGTCGATCGCCAGCAGCTCCTCCAGCGCCTCGGCCGCCTCCCGCCGCGCCCCCTCCTCGCCCGGCGCCTCACCCAGGCGCCGCAGCGCCCGCCGCCAGCGGGGCAGGCGCCCCAGCCGCTCCCGTACCGGCCCCAGCAGCGGCCCGAACGCCGCCTGCTCCGCGCCCGCGGCCCCCGCCGCCTGCTGCGCCAGCGCCGCCACCACCGCCCGGGCGAGCCCGCAACAGTCCCCCTTGGACATCCAAATCCCCCTGGAATAAACCGAGTTGGACCAACCCCCTACCCACCGTGCCCCGCCCCCGCACCCCGGGTGGCCGGTTTCGCCCTCTCGACAGATACCTCTCAATGAGAGCTAAAATCGGATTATGACAACGGGAACGAGACCAGAGCCCGAACCACCCGGGGACGACGCCCTCGCGGACGACTTCTCCACCCTCCTCATCGGCATCCAGCGCATGCTGCGCCGCCGCCTGCGCCAGGGCATGGAACAGCCCCGCCTGCGCGGCGCCCAGGTCGAACTGCTGCGCCTGGTCACCGCCACCCCCGGCCTGCGGGTCTCCGAGGCCGCCGAGGAACTGTGCCTGGCGGGCAACTCCGTCTCCACCCTGGTCAACCAGCTGGTCGCCCAGGACCTGCTGCGCCGCGAGGTGGACCCGGGCGACCGGCGTGCGGCCCTGCTCTACGCCACCGAGGCCGCCGAGCAGCGGATCGAGGCCTGGCGCGTGCGCCGACGTGCCCTGATGGGCGAGCTGGTCGCCGGCCTGCCCGCACCGGAGCGCACCGCGCTGGCCGCCGCCCTGCCCGCGCTGCGGGGCCTGGCCGAGGGCCTGCGCGCCCTGCCGGAGGAAAGCGCCCTGCCGGAGGAAAGCGCCCTGCCCGGGGAAAGCGCCCTGCCCGGGGAAAGCGCCGTGCCCGAAGGAAGCGCCCTGCCGGGGCAGCGCGCCTTGTCCGAGGAGGAGTGATGGACCCCAACGACCAGGACGCCGTGGTGTGCCAGGGCCTGGAGTACGTCTTCACCCACGGCCGCGGCAAGGCCACCCGGGCGGTGGACGGCATCGACCTGACGGTGCGCACCGGCGAGGTGTTCGGCCTGCTGGGCCCCAACGGCGCGGGCAAGACCACCACGATCCGCGCGATCACCACCCTGCTGCCGGTGGGCGCCGGCATGGTGCGCGTCTTCGGCCACGACGCCACCCGCCGCCCGATGGAGGTGCGGCGCCTGCTCGGCTACGTGCCCCAGCAGCTGTCCGCCGACGCCGGGCTGACCGGCCGCGAGAACGTGGCCCTGTTCGCCCGGGTCTTCGACGTCTCCCACGCCGAGCGCGCCCGGCGCGTGGCCCAGGCGCTGGCGGCCGTCGACCTCACCGAGGCCGCCGACCGGATGGCCGCCACCTTCTCCGGCGGCATGGTGCGCCGCCTCGAACTGGCCCAGGCCCTGGTCAGCGCCCCGCGCCTGCTGGTGCTGGACGAGCCGACCATCGGCCTGGACCCGATCGCCCGCACCGGGGTGTGGGAGCGGGTGGACGCCGTGCGCCGGGCCACCGGCATGACCGTGCTGGTCACCACCCACTACATGGACGAGGCCGACCGCCACTGCGACCGCATCGCCCTGATGGACCGCGGCCGCATCCGCGCCCTGGGCACCCCCGCCGAGCTCAAGGAGGAGGTCCGCCGCGACGGCGGCGCCCCCGACGACCCCGCCCAGGACGTGACCCTGGACGACGTGTTCCGCCACTTCGCCGGCCGGGACCTGGCCGACGCCACGGAAGGAGACTTCGGTGATGTCCGCCGTACCCGCCGCACGGCCAACCGCGTCGGCTGACCCCGTGCCGGCCGCCCCCGCCCCCCTGCCGGACCTGGACCTGCTGCTGATACCCCCGCGCGCCCGCACCGGCTGGCGCGTGGTGCCCGCCCGGGTCGCCGCGATGTGCGCGGTGGAACTGCAGAAGCTGCGCCACGACCGCACCGAGCTCTACACCCGCGCCGTCCAGCCCGCGCTGTGGCTGCTGATCTTCGGGGAGACCTTCACCCGGCTCAAGGCGATCCCCACCGGCGGCATCCCGTACCTGGACTACCTGGCGCCGGGGATCATCGCGCAGTCCGCGATGTTCATCGCGATCTTCTACGGCATCATGATCATCTGGGAGCGGGACTCCGGGGTGCTCACCAAGCTGCTGGTCACCCCGACCCCGCGCGCCGCCCTGGTCACCGGCAAGGCCTTCGCCGCCGGGGTCAAGGCCGTCATCCAGGCGGTGGTGGTGGTGCTGATCGCCGCCGCCCTCGGGGTCGCGATGACGTGGAACCCGCTGCGCCTGCTGGGGGTGGTGGCGGTGGTGCTGCTCGGCTCGGCGTTCTTCTCCTGCCTGTCGATGGCGATCGCCGGGATCGTGCTGACCCGCGACCGCCTGATGGGCATCGGGCAGGCGATCACCATGCCGCTGTTCTTCGGCTCCAACGCCCTCTATCCGGTGCACCTGATGCCGGGCTGGCTGCAGGCCGTCAGCAAGGTCAACCCGCTGAGCTACCAGGTGGACGCGCTGCGCGGGCTGCTGATCGGCACCCCCTCCCACCTGCCGCTGGACTTCGGCGTCCTGGCGCTGTCCGCGGTGGCGGGCATCGCGGCGGCCTCCGCCCTGCTGGGGCGCCTGGCCCGCTAGCGGACGGGGCCGCGCGCGGAGCCCGGCGCCGACCGGGCTCCGCGCGCGTGGTGGGGGCGGCTGGTGGTGGGGGCGCCCGCACCAGGACCGCCGGTCCCGGGGGCCGGAGACGGCCCCCGGGGGTCAGACGGTCACGGGGCTGCGCGCGGTCAGGCCGGTGACGAGCTGGTCGCGGATGCGGGCGGGGACCTGCGGGGCGAACCGGGCCAGGTAGTGGGCCAGGTGGACCGGGTCGCCCAGGAGGAAGGGCAGGTCGAAGACCAGCAGCTTGCGCACGGCCAGCAGCGGGACCGGGGCGCGCAGCGGGCGGAAGGCGCCGTTCCACAGGCCCGGTTCCTCGCACACCGGGTGGAACTGGCCGATCATCAGGCCCTGTTCGACGAACTCGTCCTTGGCGCTGCGCTGGAGGTCGTCCAGGACGGTGGAGTCGGTGCGGTCCAGCCGGGGCAGCACCAGCAGCACGGTGAGCAGCTCGCGGTCGCCCTCCTCGGTCAGGCCGGCCAGCAGGCGGTCGTAGTGCGCGCGCAGTTCGCCGACCAGGGCGGGCAGGCCGGCGCCGGGGCCGGTGCCGGTGCCAGGGACGGTCCCGGTGGCGGCGTCGGTGACGGCGAGGTGGAACAGGCCGCGGCGCAGCGAGGGCTGGGTGTAGGGGCAGACCGGGCCGCTGCGGCCCAGGTCGGGGTGGGCGGTGGTGAGGAAGCGGCGGGCCCAGTGCAGGACCTCGGCGGCCTCGGGGTGGGCGCGGGCGGCGCCGGCGTCGACCTGTTCGGCGCTGAACAGGCGCAGCGCGCCCGGCCCGGCGGCGGTGGCGGTGGCGGTGACGCGGGCGGGTGCGGGTGCGGGTGCGGGCGCCGTGCGGGCCGGGGGCGCGGGGGCGAGGGCGGCGGGGGCGGTCATCGGGGCCCCCGCCACACCGGGTTGAGGCGCGGTCCGCCGCCGGGCAGGGCGATGGCCTCGCCGAAGCGGGTGAAGCCGGCGCTGGCGCACAGGCGGGCGCCGCCCGTGGAGCTGGTCTCGGCGTAGGCGGCCTGGCCGTGCCGGTCGACCTCGGTGGTCAGGGCCTCGATCAGGGCCCGGCCGGCGCCGGTGCCGCGGGCGTCGGGGTGCACGCCGACGAAGGCGAGGTAGAAGTGCGGGCGGTGGCGGGGGTGTCGGCGTTCCTGGCGGCGGGTGATGGCGGCCAGCCGGCGGGCGCAGTCGGGGTGGCGGGCGGTGTCGATGGCCCGGTCCAGGGCGCGTTCGGCGGCCCGGTCGGCGGCGCGGTCGTGGTGGCCGGGGTCCTCCCAGGCCCCCGGCGGCAGGAACAGCAGCGCCCCCAGCGGGGCGGCGGTGGCGTCGGCGCCGTCGCGGGCGGTGAGCACGCCGTGGTGGGGCAGGCACCGGTCGAGGTGGAGGCGGAAGAAGGCGGGCAGCACCCGGGCGCGGTGCTCGGGGTCGGGGAAGGCCCAGCGGGTGAGCGGGTCCTCCTGGAAGGCGGCGGCCAGGACGCGGGACAGCGCCCCGGCCTCCTCGGCGCGGGCGGGGCGGGCGACGGCCCGGGCGGGCGGCGCGCCGGCGGGCGGTGCCGCGGCGGGTCGCACGGGGGCGGGGGCGGTGGTCAACGCGGGCTCTCCTCGGCAACGGACGGCGGGGCGGCGGCAACGGCGGTGGCGGCGGTTTCGGGAACGGCGGTGTCGGATCCGGAGGCAGCAGCGGAGGCGGAGGCGGAGGCGGAGGCAGCGGCAGTGGCGGCAGTGGCGGCAGTGGCGGCGGTGGCGACGGCGGCGGTGGCCTCGGCCGCCAGGGCGGCCACCCGCTCGTGCAGCCGCGGCACCCACCCCTCGGCCTCCGGCTTGATCAGCACGCTGCGCAGCACCCGCGCCCCGTCGGCGTCCGCGCGCAGCCCGGGGTGGCGGCGGGCGAGGTCGGCGGCGTCCACCCGCAGCGTGCTCAGGAAGACCGGGTCCTGTTCGTCGGCCATGCCCGCGCGCAGCACCCGCTCCACGGCCGCGTCCACGCCCGACAGCGCGGCGTGCGGGGCGCGCGGGGTGGGGAAGTAGGTGACGATGTCCAGCTGCGGCACCTGGTCGAGCGTCAACTCCTCGCTGGTGTCGATCAGTTCGGCCCAGGCCAGGGCGGCCCGGCGGCCCGCCGCCAGCACCCGGCCCAGCCCGTCGGCGGTCAGCGGCAGCAGTTGCAGGGTCAGCCACAGGGCGGCGGCCGAGGCGCCGGCGCGCGAGCACTCCAGGCTGATCTCGCCCAGGTGCAGTTCGGCGTCGGTGAAGTAGGTGTACGGGGAGTCGTGGGCGAAGTGGCGCCCGATCGCCGGGTCGGCGAACAGCACCGCCCCGCACCCGTAGGGCTGGAGGCCGTGCTTGTGGGGGTCGACGGTCACCGAGTCGCAGCCGGCGATCGCCCGCCACGGCGCCGGGTCGATGCCCAGCTCGGCCGCCTGCTGCGGGTCGCGGCCCAGCAGGGCGAAGAACCCGCCGTAGGCGGCGTCCACGTGCACCCGCGCCCCGTGGCGCCGGGCCACCTCCAGCACCTCGTGCACCGGGTCGACGGCGCCCTGCCCGGTGGTGCCGCAGGTGACCACCACCGTGCCCACCCGCCCGGTGCGCAGCAGCTCCTCCAGGGCGCCCACGTCCATCCGCCCGTCGGCGCCGGCGGGCACCGGGTGGCCCTGCAGGCCCAGCACGTGGCACATCCGGCTGTGGGTGTAGTGGGCCTGCGCGCCGTAGGCCACGCCCCGGTCGGGGTGGCACTGGCGGGCCACGTACAGGGCCTCCAGGTTGGCGATGGTGCCGCTGGAGGTCAGGTGGCCCACGTGCGCGGGCAGGCCGAACATGCCCGCCAGCGCCGCCACGCACTCGCGCTCCATGTCGTTGGTGGCCGGACCGCCCTCGTAGGCGTGGTTGTTGGGGTTGAAGCGCATCGCCGTCAGGTAGCCCACCACGGCCGCCGGGTGCGGGGGCTTGACCATCTGCCCGGCGTAGCGCGGGTGGAAGAACGGGTAGTTGCGCTCCAGGCGCCCGGCGAAACGCTCGAACGCGGCGGCGAACTGCGCCTCGTCCACCGCGTTGGCAGGGTGCGGGGTGTACGGCCCGAACCGCTCGCCCCACCGCTCGGCCACCTCGGCCGCCCTGGGCAGCCAGTACCGCAGGTCCACGGGGACCCTTCCTTCGCATCCGGCGGACTCCCTCGCGGGGCCCGGCTCTTGAGGGTTCTTCGAGTGCGTCCCGAGCAACCGTGACCGCCCCCGCGCAAGCCGTCCGCAACATCCGCAGCTCACCCCCGCACCGCCCCCGCACCCGCCCGCACCGCCGCCGAGCACCCCATCCAGGCCCCAACGGCACGTGAGGAGGCGCTGCTGCAATCACCCCGGAGCACGCCCCCGACCGGAGGGGCCGCCCGGCCCGCCCGGGCCGCACGTGCCGCACGGGGAGGACCTGAGGCGATGGTGACCAGACGCAGGATGATCGGCGCCGCCCTGGCGACCGGGGGAGGGGTCCTGCTGCTGCGCGCCACCGCGCGCCCGGCCCCCGACCAGGGCGCCCGCACCGCCGCGGCCGCCCACACCGCCGACCACCCGGACACCATGGCCGGCATGGCGGGCATGGACGGCACCGCCGCGGCACCGGGCCCCGACCCGGGCCCCGACACCGGCCCCGCCCTGGCCCCGAAGTTCACCGCCGCGCTGCCCCTGCCCCCGGTGCTCAGCCCCGTCGACACCGCCGGCGGCACCGACACCTACAGCGTCACCATGCTCCGCTCCTTCGCCCGCATCCTGCCCGGGCACCGCACCGAGGTCCTCACCTACAACGGCGCCTTCCCCGGCCCCGTCATCCGGGCCCGCTCCGGGCGCCCCGTCGTGGTGCGCCAGCGCAACCTGCTCGACGACCCGGTCTCCGTCCACCTGCACGGCGCCGCCGTGCCCGCCGACTCCGACGGCGGCCCGATGAACCTGCTGGCCGCCGGCGCCACCCGTACCTACACCTACCCCAACGACCAGCCCCACGCGAGCCTGTGGTTCCACGACCACGCCCACGGCCTGGAGTCCGAGCACGTCTACCGCGGCCTGGCCGGCAGCTACCTGCTCACCGACGCCACCGAGGAGGCCCTGCCGCTGCCCGCCGGCCGCTACGACCTGCCCATCGCCCTGCGCGACGCCCGCTTCGACGCCGCCGGACGCCTCGTCTACCGCATGGACGACCCCGCCGGGCGCGCCACCATCCTCGCCAACGGCCGCCCCTGGCCCAAGGTCGAGGTCGCCGCCCGCAAGTACCGGCTGCGCCTGCTCAACTCCTCCAACCTGCGCTTCTTCTCCCTGCGCCTGGCCGACGGCGGCCCGATCACCTGGATCGGCTCCGACGGCGGCCTGCTGGAGCGCCCCCACACCACCGACACCGTCGACCTCTCCCCCGGGGAGCGCGCCGACGTCGTCGTCGACTTCTCCCGCTACCCGGTGGGCTCCAGCGTCGTCCTCACCAACGCCATGCCGCCCGGACCCGCCGAACACGTCGGCGTCGTGCTGCGCTTCGACATCACCCGCGCCGCCCACGACCCCAGCTCCGTACCGCAGCGGCTGCGCACCCTGCCGGCCCCGCCCGCCGCCGTCGCCCGCGAGCGCACCGTCGTCCTGGAGGTCGACGAGACCCCCGGCGCGGCGCCGCGCGGCATGATCGACGGCAAGGTCTACGACCCGAACCGCGTCGACGCGGCGGTGGCCTTCGGCAGTTCGGAGATCTGGACCGTCGTCAACGCCAACAAGGACACCCCGCACAACTTCCACCTGCACCTGGTGCAGTTCCGGGTGCTGGCCCGCAACGGCAGGGCCCCCGGCCCCGAGGAGGGCGGCCTCAAGGACACCGTGCGCCTGCTGCCCGGCGAGAGCGTGCGCCTGCAGGCCGCCTTCACCTCCTACCGCGGCCGCTACCCCTACCACTGCCACCTGCTGGACCACTCCGCGATGGGCATGATGGCCCAGATGGAGATCGCCTGACCCCGCCGCCCCCGACGCTGGACGGCGGCGGGGGCGGCGGGGTCGGCGGGGTCGGGGTGCCGGGGTGGGCGGCGCGTCAGGAGGCGTGGATGCCCTGCCCCGGGGTCAGGATCCCCGCCGGGTCGTAGCGCCGCTTGGCCCGCCGCACCCGCTCCCACAGCCCCCCGTAGTGCCGCGCCCAGTCCGCGCCCGTCATCCCCGGCACCGCCCCGATCAGGTACCGCTTGCCGCCCAGCTCCACGGCCCGCTCGTACAGCCGCCGGTTGCGCTCCAGCATCCCCGCCACGTCCGCGCCCGGCGCGGGGAAGGCCAGCAGGTCGAAGTGCCAGCCCACCGCCTCCCCGGGCAGCACCGCCAGCGGCGTGCGCACCCGCTCGCGCGCGTACGGGTAGAACAGCAGCAGCCCCGCCCCCAGGTCCGCCGCCGTCAGCAGGGCGGCCGCCTCGCGCATGAACACCCCCGCCGTCGAGGCCGGCAGGAACAGGCTCAGCCACGGCTTGGGCAGCCCCCAGAACCCGGCCGAGCGCAGGTAGCCCGCGAACGCGTCCACCCGGAACGCGTACTCGCGCCAGCTCTGCTCCACCACCGACGTCTCACCCGCCACCGGCGACAGCCCCGCCAGCAGGCGGGCCCGGTCCACCGGGGCGCCGTCCGCCTGCCCGTACGCCACCAGCTCCGCCGTGTAGCGCCACCGCCCGCCGTCGGGGCTGCGCACCACGTTGCCGACCTGGAGGTCGAAGCGGCCGTCGGCCAGCACCGCCTGCTGGTCCGCCAGGTAGGCGTCCAGGTCGTCGTAGGCGAGGGTGAAGACGGTGGCGCGGGCGGGGGCGGGCACCAGGTCGAGCGTGGCGCGCACGATGATCCCGGCCTGTCCGCCGCCGGCCAGCACCGCCTCGAAGAGGTCCCGGTTGCGGGTGCGCGAGGCCGTCACCAGCTCGCCGGTGCCGGTGACCACCTCCAGTTCGCGCACGGTGTCCGTCTGCAGGCCGTGGTGCTGGACCGCGCCGCCGATGCCGCCCACGCTCAGCGTGCCGCCCACCGACAGGTGCAGGTAGTCCGTCAGCACCGGCGGCACCCAGCCGGCGGCCAGGCCCGCGTCGGCCAGGCGCGCCCAGGTGACGCCGGCCTCCACCACGGCCCGGCCCGGGCGCACCGAGACGATCCGGTCCAGGCCGCGGGCGTCGATCGCGATGCCGCCGCGGGGGTTGGCCTGGCCGTAGCTGGAGTGCGACTCCAGCCCCGCCGCGCCGAGCACCGCCGCGTCGCCGCTCTGGCCGTTGACCGCCACCGGGATGCGGTGGCGGCGGGCGAAGGCGAGGGCCTTCTGCACGTCCCGCACCGAGGCGGGGCGCAGCACCGCGCGGGGCGCGGCGCTGACCAGGTGCCCGAAGTCGCCGGAGAACCGCTCCAGGCCCCGGCCCGTGAGGGTCATGCTCCCCTCCAGGGCGGGCAGTTCGGCGACGTCGGCGCCGCTGTCGGCGGCCCAGGCGCCGGTGGCGGTGTTCCAGCCGACGACGGCGGCGCCGGCGCCGGCGATCAGGGCGCGGCGGGACAGGCCTGACCTGCTCATCTCGGGGTTTCTCCGATCAGTCGTCAAATAGGGATTGTTGTACCGCAACCATCGTGCGGGCGCCTACTGGTCCGTACGGCGCCGCCGGCCCTGCGGGCGCACGTCACCTCCCGTTCGCCCGCAGCCGCCGGGTCCCGCCCGGGGCGGCCCCGGGCGAACGGGAGGCGGGGGCTCAGCGGTCGCTCTGGCCCAGGCGGCGTTCGATGTGGCGCAGTTCGGCCATCGTGTGGTCCCACATGTGCCGCTGGTAGGCGGGCGCGTCGGCGGGGATGCGGGCGGCGACGGCCCTGGCCTCGTCCAGCAGGGCCTGGCGCGCGCCGGGGCGGCGGGCCGCGCGGGGGTCGGTCTCGCTCAGCTCGCGCAGGACGTAGGCGAGCCGGTAGGCGTGGACGCGGGGGCTGACGGTGTACAGGATCCGGTAGACCCACAGCCCCTCCTCGCCGGTGAGGATCCGCTCGTTGTGTCCCATCAGCCGCATCCGGGCCTTCAGTACCAGGTCCTTGTGAACGCTCAAGTCCCGTGTCCCCCTTCATCGTTGTGCTGTGTTCGGCCCGCTCCCCGCGGTGGCGCCGGGGCGCGACGGCGCGCGCGCCGGCCGCCCGGGCGAGCGGGCGGCGGCGCGTGGGCCGCGGAAGGGGAGGGGGTGTTGCACGAGTGTGCGGGGTGCGCGGGGCAGCGGGCAAGGCGCAGAAAGGGTGTGCTGCGTCCTACCGCAACCCTTGCCTGACCTGGCAGGATTGGGGTCGGCACCCTCCCGGGCCGGGCCGGCAGGCCGCCCCCGGGGGCGCAGTGCGCGCCCGCCGTCGCCGCCCGTGCCGTCCGCCCGCCGCCGCCGGCCCCCGGCCGACGCCGCTCCGCGCCGCGCCGCTCCGGTCCGCGCCGGTCCGCGCCGCTCCGGGCCGGAAAGCCCTCCCCGGCGCCCCGCGGCGGCCCGTACGGTTCGGGGCACCGCCGTGTTCTGGCTACGATCGGTCAGCGCGGGGCGAGGACGTATCGCGCGTTTCGGGAATTCGGCGGGAGTAAACGGATGGCACACGCACGGGCCGGGCAGCCGGCGCAGCCCGGGGACCTGGTGGACGTGGCGCGGCTGGTGACGGCCTACTACGCGCTGCGGCCGGACCCGCAGGAGGTGGCGCAGCGGGTGGCGTTCGGCACCTCGGGGCACCGGGGTTCCTCGCTGGACGCGGCGTTCAACGAGGACCACATCGCCGCGACCACGCAGGCGATCTGCGAGTACCGGGCCGAACAGGGCGTCGCGGGCCCGCTGTTCCTGGGCGCGGACACCCACGCCCTCTCGGAGCCGGCGAAGGCCACCGCGCTGGAGGTGCTGGCCGCCAACGGCGTGCACGTGCTGATCGACGCCGCGGACGGCTACACCCCCACCCCGGCGGTCTCGCACGCGATCCTGGCCCACAACCGGCGCAGCCCCCGGGCGCTGGCGGACGGCATCGTGGTCACCCCCTCGCACAACCCGCCGCGCGACGGCGGCTTCAAGTACAACCCGCCCAGCGGCGGCCCGGCCGGCTCGGCGGCCACCGGCTGGATCCAGGACCGCGCCAACGAGCTGATCCGCGAGGGCCTGCGCGGGGTGAAGAAGGTCCCCTACGCGCGGGCGCTGGCCGCCGCCACCACCGGGCGCCACGACTACCTGGGCGCCTACGTCCAGGACCTGCCCTCGGTGCTGGACCTGGACGCGGTGCGGGCCGCGGGGCTGCGCATCGGCGCCGACCCGCTGGGCGGGGCGTCGGTGGCCTACTGGGGGCGCATCGCCGAGGCCCACCGGCTGGACCTGACGGTGGTCAACCCGGTCACCGACCCGACCTGGCGCTTCATGACGCTGGACTGGGACGGGAAGATCCGGATGGACTGCTCCTCCCCGGCCGCGATGGCCTCCCTGATCGGCCGCAAGGACGAGTACGCGATCGCGACGGGCAACGACGCCGACGCCGACCGCCACGGCATCGTCACCCCCGACGGCGGCCTGATGAACCCCAACCACTACCTGGCGGTGGCCGTCGACTACCTCTACCGCCACCGCGCCGAGTGGCCCGGCGACGCGGCCGTGGGCAAGACCCTGGTCTCCTCCTCGATGCTCGACCGCGTCGCCGCCGACCTCGGCCGCCGGCTGCTGGAGGTCCCGGTCGGCTTCAAGTGGTTCGTCGACGGCCTGCTGGAGGGCTCGATCGCCTTCGGCGGCGAGGAGAGCGCCGGCGCCTCCTTCCTGCGCCGCGACGGCGGGGTGTGGACCACCGACAAGGACGGCATCCTGCTGGCCCTGCTCGCCGCCGAGATCACCGCCGTCACCGGCACCACCCCCAGCGCCCGCTACCGCGAACTGACCGGGCGTCACGGCGCCCCCGCCTACGCCCGCGTCGACGCCCCCGCCGACCGCGAGCAGAAGGCCCGCCTGGCCCGCCTGGCCCCGGAGCAGGTCGGCGCCGCCCAGCTGGCCGGGGAGAAGATCACCGCGGTGCTCTCCCACGCCCCCGGCAACGGCGCCGCCATCGGCGGCCTCAAGGTCTGCACCGACAACGCCTGGTTCGCCGCCCGGCCCTCCGGCACCGAGGACGTCTACAAGATCTACGCCGAGTCGTTCCTGGGCGCCGAGCACCTGGCGCGGGTCCAGCAGGAGGCCCGCGCGCTGGTCGGCGAGGTGCTGGACGCCTGACGGCCGAGGTCTGACGGCCTCCCGCTCCCGGTGCCCGGCCCCCGCGCGGGGGGCCGGGCACCGGCGTCTCAGGCGCCGGTCCGCGCCCGCCCCGAAGACCCCTCCCGGACCAGGGTCTCAACCTCAGGTTTAGGGTGAGACATGGCTCGGGATCCGGCCCCGGCCGGGGCGCCCGCGCGCCCGTCGCGGGTGGTCGCCGCCGCCGTCGCCCAGGCCACCAGCGCCAGCACCGCCGCCGCCAGCGGGAACCACCGCCCGCCCAGCACCGCGATCGCCGCCGACCCCGCCACCCCGCCCGCCGCCGTCCCCAGGTACAGGGCACTGCTGTTCAGCGAGATCAGCAGCGGCGCGTTCGCCGGGTCCAGCGAGGCCAGCCGGTGCGGCAGCGCCACCGACACCGCCCACCCCGCCAGCGGCACCACCGCCGCGTACCCCAGCGCCCCCGGCATGCTGCGCCCCAGCCAGGGCAGCGCGGCGAAGGCGCAGGCGGCGACGGCGGAGCCGGTCAGCAGCACGGCGCGCACCCCGGCCCGGTCGACCAGGCGCCCGCCCAGCCAGCTGCCGGCCACCGACATCACGCCGGTGGTCAGCAGGACCAGGCCGAGCCGGCCGGCGTCGCCGCCGGTGGCGCCGTGGACGGCGGTGGCGAGGTAGATGTAGACGCTCTGGAAGGCGAGGAAGAAGGCGAGGGTGGTGGCGGCCGCGCCGAGCACCCCGCGCCGGCCCAGCGGGGCCAGGCGGGCCCGGAGGGTGGGCGCGGCGGCGGGGGCCGGCAGGTCGCGCAGCAGGGCGGCGAGGCCGGCCAGCGCGGCCAGGCCCAGCCCGGTGACCAGCCACATGGTCAGCCGCCAGTCGGCGCGCCCGACCCAGGTGCCCAGCGGCACGCCCAGGGCGGTGGCCACGGTCATGCCGCCGAGCACGGTGGCCAGGGCGCGCCCGCGCCATTCGGGGGCGACCAGGGTGGTGGCGACCGCGTTGGCGGTGGGGGTGTAGAGGGCGGCGCCGGCGGCGGCCAGCACCCGGGTGGCCAGCAGCAGTTCGTAGGTCGGGGCGAGGGCGCTGAGGGCGTTGGCGGTGCTGAAGACGGCGAGCGCGGTCAGCAGCAGGCGCCGGCGCGGCCAGCGGGCGGTGGCGGCGGCCAGCGGCGGGGCCAGCAGTGCGTAGCCGAGCGCGAAGACGGTGACCAGCTGGCCGGCGGCGCCCACCGACACCCCCAGGTCGGCGGAGACCGGGCCGAGGATGCCGGCCACGACCATGGCATCGGTGCCCATGGCGAAGGTGCCGAGGGCGAGCAGGAGCAGGCGTACGGGCACGGGAGGCCCCCCGGGAGATTGTTGGACGGACATGCAACGGTTTGATGCTCGCCAAACAATCGAGGATGGGTGGATGATTGTCAAACCATCCCCGCCGCCGACCGCCCCCCAGCCCCAGCCCCCAGCCCCAGCCCCCAGTAGCCAGTAGCCCAGGACCGGAGCCGCCCCCATGACCGACGACGAGCGCCTGCCCCAACCCGCCACCGCCGACCTCGACCTCGTCACCGTCCTGCACGCCCTCGGCGACCCCGTCCGCATGCGCCTGCTGCTCAGCTACGCCGACGGCGCCGAACACTCCTGCGCCCCCCGCGACCTCGGCCTCGAGCACCTCCACAAGTCGACCGTCTCCCACCACATGCGCGTCCTGCGCGAAGCCGGCGTCACCACCACCCGCGTCGCCGGCCGCAACCGCTTCGTCCGCCTGCGCCGCACCGACCTCGACACCCGCTTCCCCGGCCTCCTCGACGCCCTCCTCGCCGCCGCCCCCACTCAGTAGGGGGACCACCGATGCCGATCAAGGGCGTGCTCTTCGACATCGACGACACCCTCTTCGACTACACGGGCACCGAACGCGCGGGCATCCTCGCCCACCTGTACGACACCGGCCTGCTCGACCTCCTCCCCGCCCCGCAGGACGCCGCGACCCTGTGGCACACCGTCATGCGCACCCAGTACGCCCGCTACCTCGCCGGCGAACTCACCTTCCACGGCCAGCAGTACGAACGCACCCGCCGCTTCCTCGCCCACCTCGGCCGGCCCGGCGCCGACCACCTCACCGACGCCCAGGCCGCCACCTGGTTCGCCGGCTACGCCGCCCACCGCGACGCCGCCCGGCACGCCTTCCCCGACGCCCTCCCCGCCCTCACCCGCCTCGCCCCCCACTACCGCCTCGGCGCCGTCTCCAACGCCGACACCGACCAGCAACGCCGCAAACTCGCCGCCGTCGGCCTGCTCGACCACCTCGGCGACGCCCTCGTCTGCTCCGACCGGCACGGCCAACCCAAACCCGCCCCCGGCATCTTCCACGCCGGCTGCGCCGCCCTGGGCCTGCCCCCGCACCAAGTCGCCTACGTCGGCGACGACTACGCCCTCGACGCCGAGGGCGCCCACGCCGCCGGCCTGCACGCCTACTGGCTCGACCGCGCCGCCACCGCCGCCCCGGTCGCCGAGGGCATCCGCGTCCTGCACACCCTCGACGCCCTGCCCCGGGCCTTCGCCTCCTGAGGGCTGCCGGGTGCCTGCGCGGGAAGTCGGCGGGGTCGACTTCTGGCGTGCGGGGGCGGGGGGTTCGAGGGCGTAGGCCCGGGCGGCGCGCACTCTCCGAGGGCTGCCCGGGCCCGGCCGACTTCCCGTGCGGGGGAGTGGTTGCCGTGCGCGGGCGGGGAGTTCGGCCGTTGCCCCTCCCGGCCGCGGGCTGTGTGCGTGGGAAGTCGGCGCAGCCGACTTCCCACGCACCGGGGGCCGTTACGGCGCCGGGGCGTCGGCGCCCAGGAGGGTGCGGCAGGCCGGGGTGAGGCCGTGGACCGCTACCGGGAAGGGCGGGCCCGCCCAGTGCTCGCGCGCCAGGCACAGCCGCCGGGTCTCCACCACCCGCCCGTCCAGGACGTCACGGCTGATCCCGTCCGGCAGGTAGCCCAACTTGCGGGAGACCGCCAGCGAGGCGTGGTTGTCCGTGAACGCCGCCGACGCCGCCGCGACCGCCCCCAGCTCCGCGAACGCCAGGTGCAGCATCGCCGCCCGCAGCACGGTTTCCGGCACCCGTGCACGGCCCAACTCCCCACCGCGCGGCCGACCGTGGGGCTAGGGTGGAACGATGGTTGCACCCTGCACACAAGAAGTGGCCGTGCCCGACCAGGAGTTCGTCAGCGCGCCCGCCCTGATCCTGCGCTCCCTCGCCTCCGACCCCGACCGGCGCGCCCTCACCACCGCCGACGGCGTCGAGATCACCGCCGGTGAGTTCGCCGCCGCCACCTACCGGCTCGCCCACGAGCTGATCGCCCGCGGCGCCGGCCGCGGCGCCACCGTCACCCTGCTCACCGGCAACACCCCCGAGGCGCTCAGCGCCCGCTACGCCGCGGGCCTGGCCGGCGCCCGGGTGGTCAACCTGTACGACGGCATGAGCGCCCCGGTCCTGGCCGAGATCACCACCAGCGTCGACACCACCGTCCTGCTCGTCGACGCAGAACGCCACGCCGACGCCCCCGCCCTGCTGTCCCTGCTCGACGGAGCGCAGCGCCCGACCGTCCTCACCCTGGGCCCCGGACCGAAGGAGCACGCCGAGGACTCCACCGAGGAGTCCGCCGGGGGCCTCGGCGAGGACGTCCTCGCCGCGTTCGCCCACCACCCCGCCGAGGACCCGGGCGTCCCGGTCGGCCCCGACGACGACCTCGGCATCCGCCACACCGGCGGCACCACCGGAATCCCCAAGGGCATCCTCAGCCTCCACGGCCCCTACCGCCGCGCCTTCGACGTCCCCTTCGGCGACGCCCGTCCCGGCGCCGGGCGGCCGCGCTTCCTCGCCGCCACCCCCCTCGCCCACCTGGCCGGCGTCCTGGCCGACCTGACCCTCCAGCACGGCGGATCCGTCGTCCTCCAGCGCTCCTTCGACCCCGGCCGCGTCCTCGCCGCGATCGAGCGCGAGCAGATCACCGACCTGTGGGCGCTGCCCCCGCTGCTCTACCAGCTGCTGGACCACCCGGACCTCGCCCGCACCGACCTGTCCAGCGTGCAGCAGGTCGCCTACGGTGGCTGCGCCGCCTCCCCGGCCCGCATCCGTGAGGCGATCGAGGTGTTCGGGCCCGTCCTGGTCAGCGGCTACGGCATGTCCGAGGCCCAGAACATCGCCGTCCTCGGCCCGCGCGAGCACGACCGCGTCGGCCCCGACGGCCGGCTCCCGGTGGGCCGCCCCCTGCCCGGCGTCCAGGTGGCGATCCGCGCCGCCGACGGCACCGACCTGCCCGCCGGCGAGCAGGGCGCGGTGCACGTGCGCTCGGCCACCATCATGGCCGGCTACTGGAAGCGCCCCGACCTCACCGCCCAGGTGCTGCACGACGGCTGGCTGGACACCGGCGACGTCGGCTACCTCGACGCGGACGGCTACCTCTACCTCGCCGACCGCCTCAAGGACCTGATCATCGTCGTCGGCGGCCACGTCTACCCCACCGAGGTCGAGGAACTGCTCCTCACCCACCCGGGCATCGCCCAGTGCGCCGTCTACGGCGTCCGCGACGAGCAGCAGGCCGAACACGTCCACGCCGCGGTCGTCCCCGCCCCGGGGCAGCGGCCGCAGCTGGAGGAGGTCCGCGCCTTCGTCACCGCCGCCAAGGGCCGCATCTTCGCCCCCGAAGCCCTCCACCTGGTCGACGCCATCCCGCTGACCGCCGTCGGCAAGCCCGACCGCAAGCGGCTGCGCGAGGGCCTCCCGCACTGATCCCGCGCCCGGCCCGCAGCGCGACCGCCCGCCCGTGCCGGGCGGGCGGTCAGGCGCGGGTGAAGGCCACGACGGCCGCCAGCGGCGGGTCGTAGCCGTGCCCGGTGTCCACCCGCAGGCGGGGGACGTCCAGGGAGAGCGGGGTGAAGTCGTCCAGGAGGTTGCCGGGGCCGGGCGGGGCGGCGAGCAGGGCCCGGTCGGCGTGGGCGGCCCGGTGGGGGTCGGCGGCCAGCCGCTCGGCGATCCGGCGCCGGGCCAGCGCCGGCTCCACCCGGCAGTGCACCACCCGCAGTTCGGTGCGCCCGGCCAGGGGCTCCAGGCCGGAGCGCCAGAGCCGGTCCTGGTAGGCGGCCTCGGCGACCGCGCTCACCCCGGCGTCCACCAGCACCTCCAGGACGCCGAAGAAGGCGGTGCGCACCCGCTCGTCGGGGGCCGGGGTGCGGGTGCCCGCGTGCCGCAGGCCCTCCTTCACCTCGTCACGGCTGACCGCCGGGCAGCCGAGCGCCCGGGCCAGGGCGTGCGCCAGGGTCGTCTTCCCGCTGCCCGGCCCGCCGCTCACCACGATCAGCACCGCCCCCACCCTCCCCTTGCGCACCGCAGCGGGGGCGCAACCCGCCGCACCGCCAACCCTGTTGGGGACGTTGTACCCGAAACCTCCGCCGCTCGGGGCTCGTTGGACCCCGTACGGACCAAACGGCCCGGGCGGCGCCGCGCCGGCCGGGCCCGGACGGAGGGGAAGTTCATGACCGACACCGAAGCGGGCCCCACCACGCGCAGCGGCAGCCCGGACTCCGCGGTCGACCGGGTGGCCGACTTCTACGGCGCCTACATCGACGCCGTCTCCGACGGCACCGACGACCTGTCGGACCGTCTGCGCGCCCACTACCTCACCGAGGACCTGCGCCAGCGGCTGGCCGCCTGGGAGGAGGCCAACCACGCCGACGGCGTGCTGCGCGCCCAGGACGTGCCGACCGCCTGGGAGGTGCAGTACCACGACTCGGGCGCCGGGCACCTGTTCACCACCGTCACGCTGACCTGGGGCACCGGCCCGGACGCCGGGCACACCCGGCTGGCGGTGCAGAGCGACCTGAGCACCAAGCTGCTCTCGGACATCGAGGACGCCCCGGCGGCCTAGCGAGGGAGCCTCGGCCGCCGCTCAGTCCAGGGCGGCGGCCAGGCGGGCGGGCAGGGTGGCGTAGGGCAGGCAGTCGACCACGGGCAGGTGGTGGGCGCGGGCGCCGTCGGCGAGCCAGTCGGAGTAGCGGGCGCTGACGGCGGCGCGGGCGTGCTGGGGGCCGGCCCCGGGTTCGCGCCGGGCGTAGTTGGCGGCGATGGCGGCCGGGTCGCCCTGGTGGAGGAAGAGCGCGCGCACCCGGCGGCCCAGGGCGGCGGCCTCGGCGGCGGCGCGGGCGGCGGCCCGGGGGGTGAGGTAGTCGCCCTCGACGATCGCGGGCACGTCGACGCTCAGCCGGTTGCGCACGACGCCGAGCAGGGCCTCGTCCAGGGCGTGGGCGGTGGCGATCTGGAGCTCCAGGACGCGGTCGGCGCCCAGCTCCCGCTCCGGGTCGCCGTGGGCGGCGAAGTGGTGCAGCCCGGGGTGGGTGGCCGCGGTGGTGGCGGCCTGGAGGGCGGCGACGACGTCGTCGAACTCGACGGTGAACGCGCCGTGCTGCGCGGCGAGGTGCTCGGCGGCGCGGCTCTTGCCGAGGCCGGAGGCGCCGCCGATCAGCAGGACGTCCCAGGGGCGGTGGTCGGTGTGCATACGGTCACATTACGGGGGCGGCGGGCAGCGGTTTCCGGGCCCAGTGGGCTCTGTGGGGTGAGGGAGGCGCCCGGTGGGCGGCGCCTCCCGGCCTGGCCCCCGGCGCCGGAAGCCGGTCCACGGCCCGGTCCCGGCACCGCCGGGCGCCCCTGCCCGGCAGGGGCGCCCGACGGCCACGGGAGCGTGCGGGCCGGTCAGCCCGTGGACAGCTGGAGGGTCTTGACGGCGATCAGGGCGACGGCGAGCAGCAGGTAGCCGCGCAGGGTGAGCAGTCCGGCCGTGCGCTGGGCGGACATCCGCGGCCGGGGGAGGGTCTCCAGGGCGGGGGTGCGCCAGCGGGTGCGGTCCTGGGCGAGGGCGGTGCGGCGTTCGGCGCGGTTGAGGGCGGAGCCGTCCGGGTGCTGGACCTGCATCAGCCAGGCCTCGCCGGTGGGGCCGGGGGAGGCCTTGGCGTGGCGGGCGAGGAAGGCGTCGATGCGGGCGGTCTGCTCGGTGTACTGGGCGTGCAGGGCGATGAGGGTGCCGCCGACCAGGCCGAGGAACGCGCCGGCGGCGAAGCCCCAGGTGAGTTGGGCGGTGGTGAGGTCGGGGAAGAGGGTCGCGGCGGTCAGGGCGAGGGAGAGCAGGACGAGGGTCCACACGATGACGCCGGCGGTGATGTTCTGGCGGCGGGTGTTGACCCAGGGGCCGAGCACCGGGCGGTCGTTGCACAGCAGGAGCAGGAAGACGGTGGCGGAGGGCAGCAGGACGCCGGCCAGGGCCTGGACGCCCTGGGTGATCAGGCCCTGGAGGTGGGCGTCGGCGCTGAGGCAGACGGCGGCGGCCAGGGCGATCGGGACGGCGTAGCCGGCGTAGAACAGCGGGGCCCGGAGCGGGTTCCAGTGCAGGGAGTGGCGGTGTCCGAAGGCGTCGCCGAGGGTGTAGCCGGTGGCCAGGCCCACGGCGTTGGCGCCGATGAGGGAGGCGTTGAGCAGGACGAGGGCGAACAGCACGCCCAGCGTGCGGCCGCCGTGGCGGCTCAGGCCCTCGGCGACGGCGCCGGCGTCGGTGAACTGCCCGGCGAGCTCGGTGGGGTGCAGGACGGAGGCGGCGGTGGCCATGAGGGCGACCGCGCCGCCGATGACGACGGCGATGCCGATGGCCAGGTCGGCGCGGGCGTAGCGGATCCAGCGCGGGGTGATGCGCTTGTCGACGACGTTGGACTGCTGGAAGAACAGCTGCCAGGGGGCGACGGTGGTGCCGACGACGGCGACGATGACCAGCAACAGGGTGGAGTCGAGCCCGCCGGGGAACCGCGGTACCAGGCCGGCCGCGCTCTCGTCGGCGCGGGGGTGGGCGAGCAGGGCCATCGGCAGCACGAGCGCGTCGAGGGCGATCAGGGCGAACAGGAACCGTTCCCAGCGCCGGAACGAGCCGCCGGCGACGACGGCGAGCAGCAGGACGGCGGCCAGCGGCACCGCCGCGGCCCGGGGCACGCCCAGGTGGCCCAGGGCCTGGGAGACGCCGATGAACTCGGTGACCAGGGTCAGGGTGTTGACCAGCAGCAGGTCGGCGACGCTGAACACGCCCCAGAACCGGCCGAAGCGCTGGAAGATCAGCCGGGCGTGGCCGGCGCCGGTGACCGCGCCCAGGCGCACCACCATCTCCTGGTTGACGTAGAGCACCGGGATCAGCAGGGCCAGCGTCCACAGCAGTGCCATGCCGTAGTTCTGGCCGGCCTGGGTGTAGGTGGCCACCCCGCCGGCGTCGTTGTCGCCGACCATGACGATCAGGCCCGGGCCCATCACCACCAGCAGGGCCCGCAGGCGCCGGCGCAGGCCGCGGGGGCGGGCGGGGTCGTCCCGGCGGATCGTGCCGAGGGCGCCGACGATGTCGCCGAGGTGGGCGCTGTCCGCCACCGCGCCGGCGGGGTCCGCACGGTGCGGGGGGTGCGGGGCGGGGGCCGGCGGCGGGGCGGGGGCGGTGGGGCGGAAGGCCATGGCGCCTCTCCTCGGGTGTCCTCGGTCGCGGGCAGGCCGAGGACGCGCCGGTGCCCGGGGCGGGGCGGCGCGGGGAGCGCGGGAGCGTGTCCGGCCTGGCCGTACGGGCGGTCAGGGTGCAGGTGCGCGGGCGCTCCCGGTGGGGCGGTGGCGCCGCCCCCGGGGCTGCCGGGCAGCGCCAGTATGCCCCTGACCGGCGGTGACCTGTCAATTTGTCAACTCGGCGCCTCCGGCTCGTCGACGGCACGTGAACGGCTCATCAACTCGGCCGTGGCGGAGGCGGGTTGGCGGCCCCGGCCGGAGCGCGGCCGGGGCGGCCGGGAGCGGTCAGGGGCGGTCAGGGGTGGTGGCGGGCGGCGCGGCGCAGTGCCCAGGGCAGGACGAACCACAGCACCGCGAAGACCAGTGCGACGACGGCGGTGACCGCGACGGCGGGCACGGTGCCCAGGACGACGTCCAGCACCAGCAGCACGGCGCCGGTCAGCGCGCAGGCGAGCAGCAGCAGGCCGTACTGGGCGATGCGGGCGGACACGTGGACGATGCGGGCCTTGCCGGGGTGGCGGTACAGGCCGCGGTGCAGGGCCACCGGGGTGGCCAGCACGGCGGCGGCCACGACGGTCAGCAGCAGGGTGGTCACGTAGATGTCCTGCTGGGCGTCGGAGAGTTCCGCGAAGCGCGGGGTGAAGGCCACGCCCAGCAGGAACGCGAAGACGATCTGCACGCCGGTCTGCAGCACCCGCAGCTCCTGCAGCAGTTCCACCAAGCGCCGGTCGGCCCGCACCGCCGGGTTCTCCCAGCCGGGCGGCAGCGGCGCGGACCGGCCGGGGTCGGGGCCGGGGTCGCCGGGGACGGAACCGGGGGCCGGGGCGGGGTCGGGCTCGGGCGGGGGAGGGGCGCTGCTGCTCATGGGTCACATTGTGCGGGTGCGGCGGCGGGCCGGGCCGGCGTGCGGTCAGTCGGCGGGGGCCGGGCCGTCCGCGGGGCCGGCGCCGTCCAGGCGGTGCTGCCAGGCGGCGAGCAGGGACTGCAGGGCGGCGGCCTCCGCGGGCTCCAGGAGGGCGAGCAGGCGGTGCTCGTTGCGCATGTGGGCGGTGAACGCCTCGTCGATCAGGCGCAGTCCGGCCCCGGTGAGGGCGACCACCCGGGCGCGCCGGTCGCCCTCGGCGGTGCGGCGGGTGACCAGGCCGGCCCGCTCCAGGCGGTCGACCCGCTTGGTCATCGCGCCGGTGGTGACCATGGTGTGCGCGGCCAGTTCCCCGGGGGCCCGCTCGTAGGGGGCACCGGCCCGGCGCAGCGCGGCGAGCACGTCGAACTCGCCCTCGCCCAGGCCGTAGTGCCGGTAGACGAGGGCGAGTTCGGCGCTCAGCCGGTCGGCGAGGCGGTGCAGGCGTCCGATCACGGCCTGCGGGGAGACGTCGAGGTCGGGGCGTTCGCGCCGCCACTCGGCCTGGATCAGCTCCACGCGGTCCCCGGGCCGCCCCGGCGCGGTGCGCTCCCCGGGGGCGGTGATCGGCCCGGGCTGGTTGTGCTCCATGGCCCCACCCTACCCGGACGGCTTCCCGGGAAGCTATATTGTCTTCCATGGAAGCCAATGTGCGGTGGGTGCTGCTGACCGCCCTCGCCCCGCTCGCCTGGGGCGCCAACTACTACGTCACCCACGCCTACCTGCCGGCCGACCGCCCGCTGTGGGGCGCCGCCCTGCGCGCCCTGCCCGCCGCCGTCCTGCTGCTCGCCCTGGCCCGCCGCCGCCCGCACGGGCCCTGGTGGTGGCGCAGCGCGGTCCTCGGACTGCTCAACACCGCCGCGTTCTTCGTCCTGCTCTACCTCGCCTCCCAACTGCTGCCCACCAGCACCGCCGCCACCGTCATGGCCGCCTCGCCGCTGGCCATGCTGCTCGCCGCCCGCCTCCTGGCCGGGCAGCACCCCCACCCCGCCCACCTGGCGGGCGCGGTGGCCGGGCTGGCCGGGGTGGCGCTGGCCGTGCTCGGCGCCACGGGCGCGCCCGACTGGGCCGGACTGGCCGCCTCGACGGGCGCGATGCTGGTCTCCTCGGTCGGCTACGTGCTCTCCGCCCGCTGGCGCGAGGGCGCCGAACCGCTGGCCGCCACCGCCTGGCAGCTGAGCGCCGGCGCCCTCGTCCTGCTGCCGCTGGCCGCCGCCGTCGAGGGGGCGCCCCCGCCGCTGGACACCCCCACCCTGCTCGCCTTCGGCTACAGCGCCCTGGTGGCCACCGCCCTCGCCTTCGCCTGCTGGTTCGCGGGACTGCGCCACCTGCCGGCCGGCACGGTCGGCCTGCTCGGGCTGCTCAACCCGCTGGCCGGGGTGCTGCTGGGCACCGCCCTGGGCGGGGAGGCGCTGGGGGCGCGCCAGGCGGTGGGGCTCGCGCTGGTCGCGGCCGGGATCCTGCTGGGCCGGCCCCGCAACCGCCCCGGCGCCCCGGCGGGCCCCGGCGAACCGGCCGACGGGGCGGCCGATCAGGCGGTCGATCAGCCAGCCGACGGGGCGGTCGGGGCGGTGGCCGTCCCGGCGGGGCCGGACTTGTCCGGGCGGCGCGGGCCGTGATCGGATGGGGCGCAGCATCGCGTGCCGGTGGCGGACCGCGCCAGACATGGAGGTGCGCAACCGAAGGGACCGCCCGCTCGTGGCCTCCCCCGTGACCAGCCGTACGGCCGCCCTCAGTCTCCAACTCGCCCAGGCCCACCGCGAACTGCGCCGCCGCCTGGCCGACGTCCGCGCCGCACTGGGCCGCCGCCCGCTGCCCGACGACGACCTGCCCACCCACTGCCTGGCCTTCTGCACCGCCCTGACCGACCACCACGAGGGCGAGGACAGCGGCCTGTTCGCCGCCCTGGTGCGGGAACGGCCCGACCTCGCCCCCACCGTCGCCAAACTCGTCGAGGACCACGGCATGATCGGCGGCATCCTCGCCCGGGTCCGCGAACTCGCCGAACAGGCCGCCCGGGAGGCCGGACACCCGGAGGCGGACCTGACGGCGATCGGACGCGAACTCGACGGCCTGGCCGCCATCATGGACTCCCACTTCGGCTACGAGGAACGCGCCATCGGCGCCGCCCTGGACGCCGGAGCGGCCGACGCGGGCGACGGCGCCTGGCGGGAGCCGGTGCTGCGCCTGCGCGCGCCGAAGACGCCGTGACGTCGAAGACGCCGTAGCGCCGTAGCGCCGTAGCGCTGTGACGCCGTAGCGGCGGGGCGGCGGGGCACTTCGGCGCCCCGCCGCCCCGGCGCGGGAAAACCCGTGGCCCCGCCGCCGCGGCCCTCCCTACACTCGCCACGCGGCCGCACCCCGGAGGTGCGGCACGCCCGGGCGACCGTACCGACGGCGCAGACGACAGGGAGAGGAGGCGGGCGGCCATGCCGAAGCACAGTGCCGCCGCCCCCTCGCCCGCCTCGCGCTACGAGGTGATCCTGGTGTCCCGCTCCTCCCGGTGCCCGCTGCGCGGCCGGCACCGGAGCAGCGCCGCCACCGCCTGAACCCGCCCGCCCCTCCTCGCAGGGGCCCTTCGCGGACCATCGCCTGACGCACCGTCAGAACATCGCGGCACTGTGCCAATCGCGCGCCCACCCCGCAGCAACCGCCTCGAAAGGCAACCGGGCCATGCGCACCCACACCACACCCGCCGGCACCACCACCGCCACGACCGCCGCCGCAACCGTCGCCGCTGACACCGCCGGCATCGCCGCCGTCCGCAACCTCGGCATCCTCGCCCACGTCGACGCCGGCAAGACCACCGTCACCGAGCGGATCCTCTACCTCACCGGTACCACCCACAAGCGCGGCGAAGTCCACACCGGCACCACCGTCACCGACTTCGACCCCCAGGAACGCGACCGCGGCATCACCATCTTCGCCGCCGCGGTCAGCTGCACCTGGGCCGGGCACCGCATCAACCTCATCGACACCCCCGGCCACGTCGACTTCGCCGACGAGGTCGAACGCTGCCTGCGCGTCCTGGACGGCGCCGTCGCCGTGTTCGACGCCGTCGCCGGTGTCGAGCCGCAGAGCGAGTCGGTGTGGCGCCAGGCCGAACACCACGGCGTGCCCCGCATCGCCTTCGTCAACAAACTCGACCGCGCCGGCGCCGACCTGGACGCCGCCGTCGCCTCCATCCGCGAGCGCCTGCACCCCCACCCGCTCGCCGTCCACCTGCCCATCGGCGCCGAGGACGCCTTCACCGGCGTCGTCGACCTGGTGAACCTGCGCGCCCTCACCTGGTCCGACGACGGCACCCCCGCCGAAGGCCCCGTCCCCGACCACCTGGCCGCCGAGGCCGCCGCCCGCCGCCGCACCCTGGAGGAGACCGTGGCCGAACTCGACCCGCAGGCCCTGGAGGAGTTCTGCACCCACGCCACCCTCACCCCCGCCGCCCTCACCACCGCCCTGCGCGCCCTCACCCGCACCGGCGGGGCCGTGGTCGTCCTGGCCGGCTCCGCCTACCGCAACCGCGGCATCGAACCCCTGCTGGACGCCGCCGTCGCCTACCTCCCCTCACCCCTGGACACCCCGCCCGTCACCGCCGCCGACGGCGCCCAGCAGCGCCACCCCGACCCCCGAGGACCCCTCACCGCCCTGGCCTTCAAGGTCACCGCCGCCCCCACCGGCCGCCTCACCTACCTGCGCCTGTACACCGGCACCCTGCGCAAGGGCGCCACCGTGCTCGACGCCGCCACCGGCCGCACCGAGCGCATCGCCCGCATCCTGCGCGTCCAGGCCGACCGCCACACCGAGACCGACCACGCCGCGGCCGGCGACATCGTCGCCGTCATCGGCCCCAGGGCCGCCCGCGTCGGCACCACCCTGTGCGACCCCGACCACCCGATCCGACTGGAGGCACCCGTGAGCGCCGAGGCCGTCGTCACCGTCGCCGTCGAAGCCCGCCGCAGCGCCGACACCGACAAACTCGCCGCCGCCCTGGCCAAGTTGACCGAGGAGGACCCCTCGCTGCGGCTGGCCACCGACCCCGAAACCGGCCAGCGCACCCTGTCCGGACTGGGGGAACTGCACCTGGAGGTCGCGGTGGAGAAGGTACGCCGCGACACCGGCGTCGAAGCGGTCGTCGGCGCACCGCAGGTCGCGCTGCGCGAGGCCCTGGTGGAGGGCGTCACCGGCTTCACCTACCGGCACGCCAAACAGGACGGCGGCTCCGGCCAGTTCGCCCACATCGTGTTCGACCTGGCACCCGCCGACCCGAGCCCGGGCGAGGGCCCCGCCCCCGCCCTGACCTTCACCTCCACCGTCACCGGCGGACGCGTCCCGCGCGAGTACGTCCAGGCCGTGGAGGCCGGCTGCCGCGACGCCCTCACCGAGGGCCCGCTCGGCGGCCACCCGGTCACCGGCGTCGCCGTCACCCTCACCGACGGCCTCACCCACCCCAAGGACTCCTCCGACCTCGCCTTCCGCACCGCCGCCCGCCTGGGCCTGCGCGAGGCACTGCGCGCCGCCCGCCTCCACCTGCTGGAACCGCTCGCCCAGGTGAGCGTCACCGTCCCCGACGACGCGCTCGGCACCGTCCTGGGCGACCTCGCCGCCCGCCGCGCCACCGTCCAGGCCACCCGGCCCGGCCACGGCACGACGGCACAGGTCACCGCCCTGGTACCGGTGGCCGAACTCTTCGGCTACGCGGGCCGCCTGCGCTCCCGCACCCAGGGCCGCGGCACCTTCACCACCCGCCCGGCCGGCTACGCCCCGGCCCCCGCACCGGCGCGCTGACGCACCACCCGGCCCCGGCCCGGTCCCGGTCCCGCCACGGGCCGGGGCCGGGCCGGGGCGCGGGTGGCCCTGTCCGGGCGTCCCGAGCGGGCGGCCGCCGACCTCCGCGGAAGCCCTCACGTGGGTACGCGCCGTCGTACCGGGCTTTTCCCGGTGGCGGGAGCGGCACGACGGTGGCCCGCGAGGGCTCGGAGCGTCCGTGCGCGCGGTCGTTGACGCTGCGCCGGCCGAGGTGCGTGGGCGCCGCCGACGCGCGGAGCCGTCTTGCCGCCCGCCTTTCGGCTGACGCCGCGACGGCGGCGCGGCTGTCCTGCCGTCGGCCGGATCTCCGGCGCCTGCCCGTGCGGCGGGCGGTCGGTCGGTGGGTGTGGTGGTCGGCAAGGGCTTCGCCCTTTCGCGCGCAGCGCGGCTGACGCTGCGCCGGTCGAGGTGCGTGGCCGCCTGCGACGCCCGGAGCCGTCTTGCCGCCCGCCTTTCGGCTGACGCCGCGACGGCGGCCCGGCCGCCCATGTCGCCGGACGTGGCGCACCTCGCCGTCGACGCCTTTCGAGGGGGTGAGCGCGGTGACGAAGCCGGGGAAGTCGTGGGGGACCGGCCGGAGGTCGAAGACCCGCGACCGCGCCTGCGTGGCGTCCGACGGCGGCCCGACGGGACCGGGAGCGGCCAACAGCACCGGGGAGGGCGCCGCGAGCAGGTCCGGCACCTGGCGGGGACGGCGGCCGACGGCCCCGATGGCGCGCGGGTCCCAGCGGGCGGGCGCCTCCGGCCCGGCCCTGCGGGCTCCGCCGGGCCGGGCCTCGCCCACCTGAACGGCGGACCAGTCCCTCCGGGCGGCGAAGGCGCGCACGACCCGCTCGTCGTCGGCGTTCCACGCGGGTCTCCTCGTCCACCGCACGGCCCGGCCGCAGCCGGGGGATGAGCGGGGGAGCGCAGACGGCCGCCCGGCCGGTGGCCGAGCACCGGCTCCGGTGCGACCGGCACCACCGCGGGTACGGCGTCGGCCGTCGCCAGCAGCCGGTAGCGCCGACTGCCCGAGTCCGCGGTGACGCCGTGCAGTAGAACGGCGCAGCGCTCGCCCCGGCCCGGGGGTATTACGGTTGTGAACCTCCCTACGTCTAAAGGGAGTTGATGAATGGGTGGGTCAATCCGGCGTCGCCGCTGCGCACTGCCCGCGCACGCGGGTCGGCGGCCGGTGAACGATGGCTCGGCCCGGCTCAGGTGTGGACGTGGCCGGGAGGCATCACGGTTGTGAACCTCCTGACGTTGACAGGGAGTTGGAGGAGAGGTGGGTCAGTCCGGCGTCGGCGCTGCGCACTGCCCGCGTACGCGGGTCGGCGGTCGGTGAACGGCGCGGCGCTCGCTCCGGCTCAGGTACGGATGTGGCGGGGAAGCGTCACGGTTGTGAACCTCGCGACGTCGGGAGGGAGTTGGAGGATGGGCTGGTCAGTCCGGCGTCGGCGCTGCGTACCGCCCGCGCACGTGGGCCGGTGGCCGGTGAACGGCGGCTCGGCCCGTGCGGCCCGGGGTCAGGGCGCGGGCCGCCGGGCGCGGGTGCGGCTCGCCAGGTGGACGCAGAGCGCGGTCAGCAGGGCCGCTCCGAACCCGTAGACCGGCAGCCAGAGCGTCGTGGTGGAGGCCAGGCAGTCGTTGACGGCCTGCCGGCTCTGGTCGGCCTGCGCGGCCGCCAGCGCGGTGCTGTCCTGGCCGGCGAGAGTGCCGAGGGCGGCCTGCGCCTTCAGTGCCGCGTAGCCGCCCAGGCGGGCGCACTCGGCGCGGGTGGCCGGCATCGGGAACAGCCAGGACCAGCGCTGCATCGCGGGGGCCAGCACCAGCGCCGTGCACAGGCCGACGACCAGCGCGTACGCCGCCAGGCTCCGCAGGCGGCCCGGGCCCGCGCCGGGCGTGCGCACCGGCGGGGCGGCGAAGGAGAACACCACGGCGAGCAGCGTCAGGCCGAGGTAGGTGGAGAACCACTGCCAGGAACCCGAGGCGAGTGCGGCCGCCAGCACCCCGGCCAGCGCGGTGCCCAGCACCCCGGCCTGCCCGACGGGGACCGTGCGGCCCGGGGCGCTCGGGTGGCTGGGCTCGTCCATGGCTCTCTCCTGCCTGCGTCCGGGCCCACCAGTGTCCGGCCCCGGCGTCGCGCGCACCCGGCGCCATGCCGGTCGCTACGCCGGTCGGCCGGTCCCCGGATTCCCGCCCGCGCCCGCCCGCGCCCGGCCGTGCCCGGTCGTGGTGGCCGGGTGGTAGTACCGCCGTCCCTTCGTGGGGCTCGGGGCGTCGAGCAGCAGGGGCCGATCCACCCGGTCGGGGTGGCCGCTCGGGCGGGGGTCAGGCGGCCCGTAGGAGCAGGTGGCCGCGGCGGAAGCGTTCGCCCTCGCCGGGTTCGCGCAGCATCCGGGCGTGCTCGGCCAGGCCGGCCCCGGCCGCGAGGGCGGCGAGGCCGTCGACCGGCCAGCGGTAGGCGGTGGCGACCTTGTGGTCGAAGGGGGCGACCGGAGCGCCCTCGGACTCGAAGAAGGCCAGCAGCGCGTACCCGCCCGGGGCGAGCACGCGGCGGAACTCGGCCAGGTAGGAGGGCAGTTGCTCCGGCGGGGTGTGGATGAGGGAGTACCAGGACACCACGCCGCCCAGCGTCCCGTCGCCCGCCGCCAGGGCGTCCATCGAGCCGACGTCGAAGCGCAGCCGCGGGTGGCTGCGGCGGGCGATGGCGACCAGGGCGGGGGAGAGGTCGAGGCCGTAGGCGTCCAGGCCCCCCTGCGCCAGCGCGGCGGTCAGGTAGCCGGGCCCGCAGCCCAGGTCCGCCACCGGTCCGGCGCCGGCGGCGCGCACCAGCTCGGCGAAGGCGGCGACGAAGCAGCGGTCCAGCGGCAGCCGGGCCAGGCCGTCCTTGACGAGGTCGGCGTAGCGCTCGGCCAGGGCGTCGTAGGCGGCGGCGGTGGCAGCGGGGCCGGAGGAGGAAGGGCCGGCGGCAGCGGGGGATGACGGGGTGTCGGGCACGGGCCACGACCCTAGGGCACGCCCCGGGACCGGCGCTCCCCGGTCGTCGCGCCGGCCGCCGCGGTGTGACGACGCCGTTGCGGCGCGTCAGGGCCCGCTGCCCGTAGGCTGGGCGGCGCCGCGGGCGGCACGAACCGTCACCAAAGCGACACCCAGACACACAGAGCCACACAGGCACGCCGACAGAGCGACACTCCGACGGACCGACAGAAGCGGGCAGGCACGGGCATGCAGTTCGACGACCAGGGCGACCTCGACACCTCGCAGGTGGACGACCGCCGCGGCATCCCGGGCGGGAAGGTCGCGATCGGGGGCGGGGCCGTGGGCCTGATCGCGGTGCTGTTCGCGGTCATCCTCGGGGTCGACCCGCAGCTGCTGGGCCTGTCCTCCGGCGGCGGCTCGTCCTCCTCCTCCTCCGGCGCGCGCACCGACAGCGAGGTGCAGCAGTCCTGCAAGACGGGCGCGGACGCCAACAAGCGCCAGGACTGCCGGATCACGGCCGTCACCAACAGCGTGCAGTCCTTCTGGAGCGCCGAACTGCCGCGCCGCACCAAGGTGGCGTACAAGCCGGCCCAGACGGTGCTGTTCACCGGCCGGGTCTCCACCGCCTGCGGCCCGGCGACCTCGGCGGTCGGCCCGTTCTACTGCCCGGGCGACCAGAAGGCCTACTTCGACCTCGGCTTCTTCGACGAGCTGTCGAGCCGCTTCGGCGCCAAGGGCGGCCCGTTCGCCGAGTCCTACGTCGTCGCCCACGAGTACGGCCACCACATCCAGAACCTGCTGGGCACCATGCAGAAGGTCGGCGCCGACCGCCAGGGCGCCACCAGCGCCTCGGTGCGCCTGGAACTGCAGGCCGACTGCTACGCCGGGGTGTGGGCCCACCACGCGACCACCACCCCGCAGGCCTCCACCGGCCGCCCGCTGATCGCCGCCCTCACCGACCAGGACATCGCCCAGGGCCTGGACGCGGCCGCGGCCGTCGGCGACGACCGGATCCAGAAGCAGGCCACCGGCCGGATCAACCCCGAGGCGTGGACGCACGGCTCCGCCGACCAGCGCAAGGCCTGGTTCACCACCGGCTACCGCACCGGCGACATGACCCAGTGCGACACCTTCTCCGGGAAGATCTGACCCCCGCCCCCTGCTTGACCGTCCCCTTGCACGCCCGGGCCGCCGAGGCCCGGGCGTTCACCTTTCCTCCACCAGGACCCGCCGCGGCCGGGCCCGGAACCCGCCCCCGCCGCCCCCTTCGAGACGGTTGGTCCGCTGATCCGACGATCTGTCGGACCTTCACCGCTCTCCCATCAGATGATCACCCGACCGCCCGGACCCGGACCCCTGCCGTACGGAGCGGTCCACTCCAATTTCCCTTCGCACACCCCCGGACACCCCCCGGGGGCCGGACGCCCTCCCCGGAACCGCCCGAGCAGCGAAAGGCCACCCGTCCCATGACCCGTCCCGCCGACCGCCCCTCGCCCGACCGGCTGCTGCGCGAGGCCGCCGCCCGCCTGGACCGGCGCCGCTTCCTCACCGTCACCTCGGCCGCCGCCGCCCTGGCCTTCACCGTCAACCTGCCCTCCGCCCACGCCGCCGACCCCGAGTTCGCCCCGCGCGTCATCACCGAGAACCCCTTCACCCTCGGCGTGGCCTCCGGCGACCCGCTGCCCGACGCCGTCGTGCTCTGGACCCGCCTGGCCCCGCGCCCGCTGGAGCCCGGCGCCGGCCTGCCCCCGGCCGGCTCCGTACGGGTCGGCTGGGAGATCGCCCACGACGAGCGCTTCCGCCGCGTCGAACGCCGCGGCTCCATCCGCGCCCACGCCGAGTTCAACTACGCCGTCCACGCCGACGTCCAGGGCCTGGAGCCGGCCCGCGGCTACTTCTACCGCTTCACCGTCGGCGCCTGGACCAGCCCCGTCGGCCGCACCCGCACCGCCCCGCCCGCCGCCCGCCGCCTGGAGCGCACCCGCTTCGCCGTCGTCTCCTGCCAGGCCTACGAGGACGGCTACTTCACCGCCTACCGCCACCTCGCCGACGAGGACCTGGACGCCGTCTTCCACGTCGGCGACTACATCTACGAGTACGGCATCGACGCCGCCGGCGGCGACCGCAAGTACACCGACCGCACCCTGCCCGCCGCCCTCGACCACGAGACCGTCACCCTGGCGGACTACCGGCTGCGCTACAGCCTCTACAAGAACGACCCCGACCTCCAGGCCGCCCACGCCGCCCACCCCTGGTACGTCACCTGGGACGACCACGAGGTGGAGAACAACTACGCCGCCGGCATCCCCGAGAAGAACCAGGACCCGGCCCCCTTCGTCGCCCGCCGCGCCGCCGCCTACCGCGCCTACTGGGAGAACCAGCCGCTGCGCCTGCCCCAGCCGCGCGGCACCGAACTCACCCTCTACCGCCGCGTCCACTTCGGCCGGCTGGCGCAGTTCGACATCCTCGACACCCGCCAGTACCGCGACGACCAGGCCAACGGCGACGGCTGGCAGTACCCCACCCCCGAGTCCGAGGACCCGCGCCGCACCCTGATGGGCGCCGCCCAGGAACGCTGGTTCGCCGACGGCCTGCGCCGCTCCCGGGCCACCTGGAACGTGGTGCCCCAGCAGGTCGTCTTCTCCCGCCGCAAGAACACCACCGCCGCCCGCTCCAAGCTCTCCATGGACGCCTGGGACGGCTACCCGGCCGCCCGCGAACGCTTCCTCGCCGACGTCGACCGCTCCGGCGTGCAGAACCTGGTGCTGCTCACCGGGGACGTCCACGTCGCCTACGCCATGGACGTCAAGCGGGACTTCGACGACCCCGCCTCGCGCACGGTGGGCGTGGAGATCGTCGGCACCTCCATCAGCAGCGACGGCGACGGCGAGCAGAAGCCCTCCAACTGGGCCGCCCTGACGGCCGCCAACCCGCACCTGAAGTTCTACGACGGCCGCCGCGGCTACACCACCCTGGACATGGACCGCCGCCGGGTGCGCGCCGACTACCGCGTCCTCTCCCACATCACCCGCCCCGGCGGCACCGTCTCCACGGCCGCCTCCTTCGTCACCGAGGCCGGCGACCCGGGCCTCAAGCCCGCCTGAGCCTGCGGCGCCTGACCGTCCGGCGCCGGACCGTACGGCGTCTGACCGTTCGTCGAACCCGGAGTCCCGCCGCCCCGCCGACCGCCGTCGGACCGGGGAGGCGGGACTCCGGAGCACAAGGGGCACCGCAGGCGCCGGCGGCACCAGCAGGCACCGGCGGCACCGGCGGCACCGGGGCCCGCGGCGTCACGGCCCGGACGGCTCCCGCCCGGCCCACAGCTGACGCAGGACCGCGGCCGCGGCCCGCCCGACGGCCTCCCGGACCTCCTCGGTGCGGTCCACCACCTCGAAGCCGTGGTGCCCCTGCGGGACGTCGACCACCTCCAGCGCCGCCCCGCTCCCGGCGGCCGCCGCGACGAAGCCGGCCACCGTCCGCGCCACGGCCGCCGCCTCCAGCCCCGCCCGCACCAGCACGATCGGCAGCCCGCCCGCCCCGGCCACCGCCCGCGCCGGACGGAACCGGGCCTCGACGGCCTCCCAGCCCGGCAGCGGGGCGAGCACCGGGTACGACGCCGCCACGCAGCGCAGCCACGGCGGCGGCGCGGCCAGCCAGTCGGCGGCCAGCAGGCCCCCGCCGGAGAAGAACCAGAGCGCGATCCGCCCACCGTCCACTCGCGGGTGGGCGCGCAGCGCCGCCACGGCCGCGGCCACCTCCCCGGCCGCCCGCGGGTAGGCGTAAAGGTCGTGCAGCCCGTGCGCCACCGTCGCACCCACCACGCCCAGGCTCGCCGCGTACCGGCCGTAGCCGACGTACAGCGGCCAGTCCCGCGGGCCCGGGCGGGTGTCGGCGGGCAGCGGACCGCCGTGGACGAACAGGACGGCGGGCACCGGCCCGGGCCCGGCATCCGGCGGCAGGTACAGGTCCAGGCTCCCGGCCCGCTCGTGCCCGCACGGCGGCAGCGGACGCTCCGGCGGGTCCAGGACGCTCGCCCGCGTGAACGCGCCCGCCACGGCCGCCGGCGGCGGGGCGATCCGGCGCCCCTCGCCGGCCGCCGCCCGCAGCAGGACGTCGGCGAGCTCCCGCGGACACGAGAGCATCGGCCAGTGCCCGGTGTCCAGGTCGAAGAAGCCCACCCGGGGATCGGCCAGGAAACGCAGCCGCTCCAGGCCCGAGTGCACCATCGCCTCGACCGCCTCGGTGCTCAGACCGCCCGCGGTGCACAGGATCCCGCTGGTCGGCACCGACCGGAACGCACCGCTCAGCCGCAGCGGCTCGACCAGCGAGGCCACGGGCTGAGCGGTCGCCAGGTCGCTCAGGCGCCCCAGCTCCGCCCGGCCCAGGCCGGCGGTGCTGCCCCAGCGCCGCCACTGCTGGCGGCCCGGGGCCGGCAGCAGACCGTCCGCGGGGCGGGTGCCCGGGTCGGCCAGCAGCTCGCGGGCCCGCCGGTCCGGGACCAGCTGCAGCGCCCGGTCGCCGTCCACGGGCAGCCCGGCGTCCAGGTGGACGACCCGGCTCACCCGCCCGGCCCGGCGGTCGGCGGCACCGACCACCGGGTGGATGCCGTAGTCGTGGCCGACCAGGACGAGTTCGGGGTCCGCCACCGCGTCGACCAGCCGCAGGACGTCCCCGATGTGGGTGCCCAGGCCCGCGCCGGGCCGGGCGTCGAGCGTCGCCCCGTACACCTCGGCCCCGGCCGCCCGCAGCCGCTCGCCCGTCTCCCGCCAGATCCAGCCCCCGGTGAAATGGCCCGGCACCAGCACGAATGCGACCATCATCCCCTCCCGCGCGTCGTCCGGGCCCGGCGGCCCCAGTGGTGATCGCCCGCCCGACCCCCGTGCGGGCGGGCGATGCCGGTACCGTAGGAACTCCCCCTGAGGGAGGTTCAACCCCGTGCCACCTGCCGTCCTGTGGAGCATCGGAGAACTCGCGGAACACGCGGGCGTCACCGTCAAGACCGTCCGCTTCTACTCCGACCGCGGCCTGCTGCCCGAAGCCCGGCGCAGCTCCGGCGGACACCGCCGCTACGGCCCCGAAGCGCTCGAACGCCTGCTGCTGGTCCGCTCGCTGCGCACCCTCGACCTGCCCGTCCCCGAGGTCGGGCGGCTGCTGGAACAGGACGAGGCGCTCGGCAGCGCGCTGGAGGACGCGGTGGCCCGCCAGTTGAGCGAGCTGGGCTCCCAACTCGCCGCGCTGCGCTGGCGGGAGGCCGCCCTGCGGCTGCTGCACGAGTGCCCGCCCGCGGAACGCGCCGAGCGGCTCGCCCTCGTCGGCGCCCTGGGCACCCCGCCCGACACCACGGCGCTCGCCCGGTTCTGGCGGCGCGCCCTGCCGCCCGGCCTGCCCGCCCGGCTCACCACCGCCATCCTGCACGCCGCCGTCCCGCAGCCCCCGGCCGACCCGGCGCCCGCCCAGGTGCTCGCGTTCGCCCGGCTGACCGCGCTCGCCACCCGGGGCCGCCCCGCACCCGCCCGTCACCCGGGCGACCAGACCCCCTGCCCGGCCACCCCCGCCCGCACCGCGGAACGCGACCACCGCCCGGCGGTGCTCTACGAAGGCCTCGCCGAGGCCTACGACCTGGCCTCGGCCGACCTGCGCGCCGGCCGCGCCCCGTGCGAGGGCGAGGCGCTCGACAGCTTCGTCGCCGCCCACGCCGCCTCCCGCTCCACCCGGGACACCCCCGCCTTCCGCCGCCGGCTGCGCGCCCTCCTCGACGCCACCGACGATCCGGTCGTCGCCCGCTCCGGGGAGCTCGCCGGCGAGCTGAGCGCGCCGGGCGAGCCGACCCTCGGGCACTGCCACGCCTGGCTGCGCGCGGCCCTGGACGGGCGGGGCCCGGGGGAGCCCGGCGGGGGCGGTGAGTTCGGCGGCTCGGGCGGCTCGGGTGCGTTCGGCGGGTCCGGCGGGTCCGGCGGGTCCGGTCGGTCCGGTGGCGGTCCGCGGGGCGCCCGCTACGTCCCGGCCTGCCGGTAGAGCGTCACCAGCAGGCCGTGCACCGGCTCGCCCTCCGCGTCCTCCTCCGCCCCGTCCACCAGGGCGGCCAGCGCCTGCGCCAGGCGCGCCGCCTTGGCCGGGCCCAGCCGGATGTGGCGCAGCGTCAGCAGGTGGTCGACCGGGGAGCGGTCCAGCTCCTGGGCGACGGCGCCGAACAGCGCGGCGGTGCCCTCGGGCTGCGGCTCGGCCACCGACAGCCGCTCGGCGGTGCGCCGGTAGTACCTCTCGGTGCCGCCGCGCACGCGCCGTGTTCCCGCCTCCCGGACCAGCCCCGCCGCGCACAGCACCCGCAGGTGGTGGGAGACGCCGCCCTTGTTCACCCCCAGCTGCGCGGCGAGCCGGCTGATCGTCGAGGGGCGGGCACCCAGGGCGAACAGCAGGCGCTGGCGCACCGGGTGGGCGAGGGCGGCGTGCTGGGCCGGGGTGCTGATCCGCTGGACGTCTTCGTCGGGTGGCTGGCTCACACCGTCAAGCGTTAAGTGTGTTTGACGCTTTGGCAAGCCGCTGCTCTACTCCCAGCCATGACCTCCACCACACCGCCGTCCGCGCCGTCCGTGCCGTCCGTGCTGTCCGCACCGGACACCGTCGTCCCTGACGGGTCGACCGCCGGCCTGGTCGCCTCGATCGCCGACCTGGTCGCCGAGCACTACGTCTTCCCCGACACCGCGCGGGAGCTGGCGGACCTGCTGCGCCGCCGCGACGGTGAGGGTGCCTACCGGGGCGCCGGCGTCGAGGAGTTGGCCGAGGCGGTCACCGCGGACCTGCGCTCCGTCAACGGTGACCTGCACCTGGCGCTCAAGCACCATGCGGCGGCGGTGCCGAGCGAGCGGGGCGCGGCGGTGCTGGCCGCGATGCGGCGGGAGTTCGACACCTCGCTGGGCGGTGTGCCGCGGGTGGAGCTGCTGGCGGGCGGGGTCGCGCTGCTGGAGATCGGGCCGAAGATGTTCCCGCTCGACTGGGCGGCGCAGCCGCTGGCCGCAGGGCTCTCCCTGGTGGCCCCGGCCCGCGCCCTGATCCTGGACCTGCGGCGCAACAGCGGCGGCGACCCGGACACGGTCGCCTTCGTCTGCGGCTACCTGCTCGACGGGCGCACCCACCTCAACACCCTGCTGTCGCGCCAGGGGGAGGTCGCCGAGCAGTCCTGGACGCCCCCGTTCGTCCCCGGCGCCCGCTTCGGCGCCGACAAGCCGGTGTACGTGCTGACCAGCGCGGCCACCTTCTCGGCCGGCGAGGAACTCGCCTACGACCTGCAGCAGTTGGGGCGCGCGCAGGTCGTCGGGGAGGCCACCCGGGGCGGCGCGCACCCGCGCGACGGCTGGACGGTGCACCCGAACCTGGAGCTCAGCGTGCCCGTCGCCCGGGCGCTCAACCCGGTCTCCGGCACCAACTGGGAGGGCACCGGCGTGCTCCCCGACGTGCCCTGCGAGGCCCCGGCGGCGCTCGAGCGCGCCCTCGCGCTGGCCACGGCCCGCCTGGCCTGAGGCCGTTGCGGGCGGCCCGGCCCCGGGTCAGGTGCGCGCGGCGGCGCCCCGGGCGGTGTGGTGCTGCCAGGGGGCGAGGGCGACGTCGGTGGCGGTCTGCAGGGCGGTGCGCACGGCCTGGGCGTCGGTGACGGGCCCGGCGAGCAGGACCTGGAGGGCGCCGGTGACGGCGCCGACGAACGCGCCGGTGAGGGCGGCGGCGGTGACCGGGTCGAGCCGGTCGGGGAAGGCCTCGGCGAGCCGGTCGGCGATCACCCGCTGGGCGTCCAACTGGATCTGCAGTGCGCGGCCGCGCACGGCCGGGACGGTGCGGATCAGTTCGATCCGGCGCGCGGCGATCGGGCTGAGCAGGTCGGTGTCCCGGGCGCTCGTGCGCAGCGCGCGGAGCAGGACGTCGGCCGGCCCGTCGTCGGGGCCGCGGGAGGCGATCGCCTCCTCCGCCGCCCGGATGCGCTCGTCGGCGTCGGGGAAGAGCAGTTCCTCCTTGCTGGCGAAGTAGCTGAAGAAGGTGCGGGTGCCGATCTCGGCGGCGGCGGCGATGTCGGCGACCGTGGTGCCGTCGTAGCCCTGGCGCTCGAACAGTTCGGCGCCGGCGTCGATCAGGGCCTGGCGGGTGCGGGCCCGCTTGCGGTCGCGTAGGGACATGCGCCCACGCTATCGCGCGCCGTGCCGGCCGGCGCCGGGTGCCGCTCTGCCCGCAGCGCGTACTTGCATCCATTGCATATCTGCACTGAGTGCAGTTATGGTCGGTGGTATGACACCCCCAAGTGTTCTGGTGGTCGGGGCCGGAATCGCCGGCCCGACCCTCGCGTACTGGTCGGCCCGGAACGGAGCGCGGGTCACCGTGGTGGAGCGGGCCCGGAGCCCGCGCTCCAGCGGCAACCCCGTGGACGTGCGCGGGCCCGCGCTGCCGGTGGCCGAGGCGATGGGCGTGCTGCCCGCGCTGCGCGCCCGCGCCACCTCCGTGCGGACCCTGCGGGTGCTCGGCCCGTCCGGACGCACCGTCGCCCGGGTGCGGTCCTCCCCGGAGCCCGGCTCGCTGGAGCTGCCGCGCGCCGACCTGGCCGCCGCGCTCCACGAAGCGGCCCGGCACGAAGCCGAGTTCGTCTTCGGCGACACCGTGACCGGGCTGCACGCCGACGGCGCCGGAGTGGACGTCGTGTTCGAGCGCGCCGCACCGCGCCGCTTCGACCTGGTCGTCGGCGCCGACGGGCTGCACTCGACGGTGCGCCGGCTGGCCTTCGGCCCGGAACGGGAGTTCGTGCGGCCCACCGGCCTGCTGGTGGCCACCCTGCCGCTCGGCGGGCCGGCCCCGGACCCGACCGAGGTGCTGCTGCACAACGTGCCGGGGCGGCTGGTCTCCGTCCACCCGGGACGCGGCGAGGCGATGGCCGCGTTCATCTTCCGCCACCCCGGCGTCACCGCCGCCGACCTGCGCGACGTCGCCGCCCAGCGCCGGATCGTCACCGAGGCCTACCGGGGCGTCGGATGGCGGGTCCCGGACCTGCTCGACGCGGTGCGGGCGGCCGAGGACCTCTACTTCGACGAGGTGAGCCTCGTCGACCTCCCCGGCTGGTCACGCGGCCGGATCACGCTGCTGGGCGACGCCGCGTCCTGCCTCTCACTGCTCGGCGAGGGCTCCAGTCTCGCGATCGCCGGCGCCCACACTCTCGCCGACGCCCTCGCGCAGCGGCCCGGCGACCCGGCGGCCGCCCTCGCCCACTACGAGCAGACCCACCGCGCCCGGGTCACCCCCCGCCAGCGCGCCATGCGGCGCTCCGCCGCCCTGCTGGTCCCCGCCACCACCCTCGGCCTGACCACCCGCAACCTCGCCGCCCGCCTCCTGCCCACCCGGGGCTGACTCGCCCGCCCCGGGGCCGGAGACCGCCGAACCCGCCGGAGCGGCGTCGGCCGGGACTTCCCGGCGCTGTTGCCCATGCGCAGGCGGATGGGGCGGCCGGCGCAGGAAGTCGGGCCCGCCGACTTCCTGCGCGCCCACGGCCTGGGGAGGCGGGGCCTGCGCCGTCGGTTCAGACGTCGCCGAACTCGCCGGTGCGGACGGCGGTCAGGAAGGAGCGCCACGCCCCGGCGGGGAAGGCGAGTCGGGGACCGTTGGGGTCCTTGGAGTCACGTACGGGGACGAGGCCGGGGAAGCCGGGCGCCACCTCGACGCAGTCGCCGCCGTTGTTGGAGTACGAGGACTTGACCCAGGAAACACTGGACAGGTTTACACGGTCGGTCATGATCGGAGTTCCTTTCGGGCCTTGCGGACCATTTCCTGGGATGAGGCCGTCGGCGGCGCTTCCACCAGTAGCTGATCGTAGTCACGTTCCCATCCCGCAACCGTTGCCCGTGACCGTTCAAGATGGCCCCTGGCCGTCGATTCCGCGTACGCCACGACCGTATGGTCCGGGAGATCCAGCAGAACCACCGGAAGTGTGAAGGAGAGGTGCTCTCCCATGCTGAAGGGAGCGATCTGCACCGTGATGTTCGGGTGTTCGGCCAACTCCTCGATATGCCGCAGTTGCCCGGCCATGACCTGTGGGCCGCCGACGGGGCGCAGCAACACCCCCTCCTCAAGGACCGCGTGAAGCGTAGGCGGGCACTTCCGCCTGAGGATCTCCTGGTGCAGAGCCAGATAGTCGGTGCGTTCGTCGGCCTCGGCAGCGGTGATCGCGCCCCGCCGCAAACCCTCAGAGGTCCCCTGCCATGCTCGAATCCCGCCGCCCCCGCGCGTTCGCCGCCCGTCTCGACTTCCGGGTCGAATCCGCGCCGCTGGCCCGGCACTTGCTGCGCGCCTACCTCGCCGGCCACCCCGCCGGCGAGTGCTACCGCGATGTCGCCGAACTCCTCCTCGGCGAACTCTTCGCCAACGCCGTCCAGCACGCGGGCGCCCCCGACGACCGGCTGATCGAGGTCCGCTTCGCCCTCGCCGGCGGCCGGCTGCGCATCGAGGTCCACGACGCCGGGGCCGGGCGGCCCTCCGTCCGCTCCTCCTCACCGGACGAAGAACACGGCCGCGGGCTGTTCCTCGTCAACGAGCTCGCGGAGCGCTGGGGTTGCTGTCCCCGTGCGGGGGGCGTCGGCACGTTCGTCTGGGTCCTCGTCACCCCCGCCCTCGTCGCCGCCTGAGCACGGGAAGTCGACCCCGCCGACTTCCCGTGCTCAGCACCGCTACCGGCGGGTGACCGGCACGCGATGCGCCTGACAGGGCCTCGGCCCGGGCGTCACCCTGGGGAGCGCGCGGAACCCGATCCCTACGCACCGGGCGGGCGGGCCCCTCCGGGTGGACGGAGGGGCCCGCCCGTGGAAGACGGGAGCCGGGGCATGGAACCCCTGCAGCGGTTCGCGCTCTCCTACGAGATGCGCCACTTCGCCGAGGCGAACTGGGCACGCAAGGCCGAGCGCTGGTCGGTGACGTTCTACCTGCCCGACGAGCGCGTCGGCACGGCGGAGATCACCCGGGTGATCCCCGGAGTGACCCCGAACCCCCACGCGGCACTGGAGGCAGACCCGGGGCTGCTGGACCGCATCCCCCGCGTGGTCTTCACCGACACGGGGGAGCTGAGCGCGCCGGTGGCCGCGCTGCGCCCCACCCTGCTGCTCCTGCTGGAGTCGGTGGAGGTGAAGGCGAAGTGGCGCGGCACCGGGGTCGGGACGGGGCTGGCCGTCACCGCGCTGCGCCGCCTGGCGGTGCCGGGCGCCGTCGCGGTCTGCTACCCGGCGCCGATCCACGACCACGGGCCGGACGAGCCGTGCAGCTTCACCTCGCAGGACCCGGAGGTCCGCAGGCCCGACGAGGAGGCCATGGCCAGGCTCCGGCGGGCCTGGGGGCGCCACGGGTTCGCACCGATCGGCGAGGGGGTCCACGCCCGGCGGATCGATCCCTGAAACCGCAACAGGAGTGGTTCGGGCCGCGCTCCGGGGCGACGCAGGACGTCGGGCCCGCCGACTTCCTGCGCCCGCGCTCCGGGAGCCCGGGGTGGAAGGCAGGTGAGCGGGCGGGCTGTTGCGTGCGAGGATGCCGGTTCGCGAACGGGGGGTGGGGCGGCATGGGGCTGGACTACAGCTACGAGGTCTTCGTGCCGGCGGGGAACGTGGCCCGGGCGCTGGCCCGGGTGGCCGAACTCGCCCCGCAGGACCGCGAGGGGCCGCAGACGCCGGTGATCCTGCCGGGTGGGGAGCGGGTGGTCGTGCCGTTCACCTCGCACTTCAGGAGCGATCCGGTCGACTGCTCGGCGGGCGGCACGTTCAAGCTGGACACGTCGATCGCCTTCCCCGTGGACGACGTGGTCCGCGCGTTCCACCACGGGGACTTCGACCGGGTCGACGAGCAGGGGCGGGTGCCGGTCGGGTACATCTACCTGACGGTCAGGCTTGCGCCCGCGTGGCACCCGGACTTCGCGTCGCTGCAGTTCACGGCCGCCACCTCGGGCATGAGCCGGATGTTCGAGCGGTCCGCGAGCGTGCGGAAGGTGTTCACCGACCTCACCGCCGCCGTCGGGGGAGTGTGCTGCCTGCTCGACACCGAGACCGGGGTCTTCGACCTGTGCTGGCTCGACGGCCGGGCGCTCCGGGGGGAGAGCGTCCCGGGCGCCCGCTTCCCGCGCCTCCACGACCTCGTCGCCGCCTGGCGCGGGCCCTGCGACGCCGGGGCCCCGCCGGCCCGGGGCGGCGGGGCGGCGGGGCGCGGGGGAGGGGCGGGCGGGCTATCGGTGGGTGGCGCGGGTGCGGCGGGTGACGGAGTCGAGGACGACGGCGGCCAGCAGCACCGCGCCGGTGATCATGTACTGGATGGCCTGGGCGGCGTGGACCATGTCCAGCCCGGTGGTGATGGACTGGATGACCAGGATGCCCAGCAGCGCCGACCAGGCGTTGCCGCGGCCGCCGAAGAGGCTGGTGCCGCCGATGACGGCCGCGGCGATGGCCATCATCAGCACGTTGCCGCTGCCCAACTGCTTGTCGGCGGAGCCCTGTTGGGAGGCGTAGAAGAGCCCGCCGAGGCCGGCCAGCAGGGCGGACAGCAGGAACACCGAGATGCGGACCCGGGCGACGTTGACGCCCGCGCGCCGGGCCGCCTCCACGCTGCCGCCGACCGCGAACACCTGGCGCCCGTAGCGGGTGCGGCGCAGCGTGAAGTCGGTGGCGACCACCGCGCCCAGCAGGACGACCAGGGACAGCGGCAGGCCGCGGTCCTGGTTGAGGGCGTACGCGCCGGCCAGGCCGAGGACGGCCAGTGCCCCCGCCCGCAGCAGGACGTCGGTGAGCGGGCGGGCGGTGAGGCCCGCGGCGGCGCGCCGGCGTGCGGTGCGCAGTTGGACGAGCAGGTACAGGGCCGGGGCGAGCAGGGCCAGGCCCCAGGCGTAGGCGACGTCGCCGTCGCCGAGGAAGGTGGAGTCCAGGCCCGCCACGATGCCGTCGTGGCGGTTGTTCACGGTGCCGCCGTCGCCGAGCACCCATTCCTGCAGGCCGCTCCAGGCGAGCATGCCGGCCAGGGTGACGACGAAGGCGGGCACCCCGACCCGGGCGAACAGCAGCCCGTGCAGCAGGCCCAGGACGCAGGCCGCGCCGAGCGCGGCCACGATGGCCAGCCATTCGGGCCAGCCCTGGCGCACCGCCAGCACGGCGGCGATGGCGGAGGTGGCGCCGGCCACCGAGCCGAGCGAGAGGTCGATCTCGCCGAGGATGAGGACGAAGACGACGCCCACCGCGATCAGGCCGGGGCCGGCGATGAAGCGGGTGATGTTGGTGAGGTTGTCGGCCTGGAGGAAGTGGTGGGTGACGGACTGGAAGACGACGGCGATCACGACGAGGCCGACGACCACGGGCAGCGAGCCCAGTTCGCCGGAGGCCAGGCGGCGCCGGGCGGCCTCGGCGCGTCCGGCCCAGGTCGCGGCGGGCACGTGCAGGCGGGGGTCGGGGGCGGGAGCGGTCATGCGGTTTCCTCCTCCTCGGCGCGCCGGGCCCGGCGGCGGGCGTGGGCGTTGTCGTCGGCGCCGGTGATCGCGGCGACGATCTGTTCCTGGGTGGTGGCGGCGACGGGGAACAGGCCGTTGTTGCGGCCCAGGCGCAGCACGGCGACGGTGTCCGCCACCGCCCGCACGTCGGCCATGTTGTGGCTGACCAGGATCACCCCGAGGCCGCGTTCGCGCAGCCGTTCCACCAGGTCCAGGACCTGCGCGGTCTGCTCGACGCCGAGCGCCGCGGTGGGCTCGTCCAGCAGGACCACGGACGGCTCGCCGACCAGGGCGCGGGCGATGGCCACCACCTGGCGCTGGCCGCCGGACAGGGCGGCGACGGGCGCGCGCACGTCGGGGATGCGGATGGCCAGGGTGTCCAGCAGCTCGCGGGCGTGCTGCTCCATGGCGACCTCGTCGAGCAGCGCGCGGCGGCGCTTCTCCCGGCCGAGGAAGAGGTTGGCGATGACGTCCAGGTTGTCGCACAGGGCGAGGTCCTGGTAGACGGTGGCGATGCCCAGGGCGGTGGCGTCCTGGGGGCGGGTCAGGCGCACGGTGCGCTCGTGCCAGGTGATGGTGCCCCCGTCCACGGGGTGCACGCCGGCGATGGTCTTGACGAGGGTGGACTTGCCGGCGCCGTTGTCGCCGACGAGGGCGAGGACCTCGCCCGGGTGGACGGCGAGGTCGACGTCGGTGAGGGCCTGGACGGCGCCGAAGCGCTTGGAGACCGAGCGCAGCTGGAGGACGGGCGCGCCTGTCACATGAACCATCCTGAATGTCCGGGGGAGGCGGGCTACTGGGGGCGGGTCACGCGGGGCGCGCTACTTGAGGCCGGCCGCGGCGCAGGCGGCGGCGTAGTCGGCGGTGCAGATGTCGGAGACCTTGTAGAGGCCGTCGGCGACCACCGTCTGGGCGATGTCGGCCTTGGTGACGACCTTGGCGTCCAGCAGCTTGGCGGGGATGTTCTTGTCGGTGGAGCTGTCCACGGTGCTGGTGGCCAGGGACTTGATGTCCTTGCCCTGGAGGAGGTCGACGGCCAGCTCGGCGGCGGTGTCGGCGAGCGGCTTGTAGGCCTTGTAGATGGTGTAGGCCTGGTCGCCGTTGACGACGCGCTGGATGGCGTCCAGGCCGGCGTCCTGGCCGCCGACGGGGACCTTGATGCCGGAGCCCTGGAGCTGGGTGATGATGGCGCCGGCCATGCCGTCGTTGGCGGAGTAGACGGCCTGGAAGCCGTTCTTGCCGAGCTGGGTGACGGCGGCGGCGGCCTTCTGGCCGGCGATGATCGGGTCCCACTGCCCGGACTGCTCGTAGACGACCTTCTTGATCTTGCCGTCGAGGACCTTGTGGGCGCCGGCCTTGAACTGGGCGGCGTTGGGGTCGGCCTCGTCGCCGTTGATCATGACGATGTCGGCGTCCGGGGCCTTCGGCCCGAGCGCGTCCAGCAGGGCCTGGCCCTGGAGTTCGCCGACCTTCTCGTTGTCGAAGGAGGCGTAGGCGGCGACCGGGCCGGTGGCCAGGCGGTCGTAGGCGACGACCTTGACGCCCTTGGCGGCGGCCTCCTGCACCCAGCCCTGGGTGGACTCGGCGTTGTAGGCGTCCAGGATGATCACCTTGACGCCCTGGGCGAGGAGGGTGTCGAACTGCTGCTTCTGCTTGGCGGCGCTGCCCTGGGCGTTGTTGTAGAGCACCTTGCAACTCGCGCACAGGGACTTGACCTTGGCCTCGATGAAGGGCTTGTCGAAGGACTCGTAGCGCACCGAGGAGGCGTTCTCGGGCAGCAGCAGGCCGATGGAGGTGCTGTCGCCGGAGGCGGTGGCGGAGTCCTTCTTGTCGCCGCCGGCCTTGCCGCAGGCGGCGGTCATGGAAAGGGCCAGCGCGAGGCCGGCGGTCGAGACGATGACGCGACGCAGTCGTGCGTTCATGCGGGATGCCTCTCCCTGGTGGCCGCCGCGGCGGTGCGGCGGGGGTGGGGGGAGTTAAACCTGACCGCGTACATGGCGTCAAGAAGTAAAACCAGACTCGGAGGCATGCGCCTCTATTCGTTATCTTCGTGAACGCTTTCCGATCTGACGGCGTGTGCGCTTGCCCTGGTGGGCCGCGCTGCGGTAATGGCCGGGTGCGGTGGTGGCGGGCCCGCCGGTGCGGGGTGCGGGGGTGGACGGCCGCGGGCCGGGGCGTGTTCCGCCCCGGCCCGCAGTGGTGACTCCCGTGGGGGCGCCCGCCGACCCCCCGATGCGGCGGGCGCCCCCGGCTCTGGTGCGATCATCCTTGACGGTCCGTCAGGGACGGTCGAGGGTGATGGAGTTGATCGGGCCCAGGTCGTAGTAGACGCCGTTCTGGGCGGGGATGTCGTACACGCAGTCGCCGCCGCCGGAGGCCCGGCACAGGTGCGCGTGGGCGCCGCCGGTCTGGTTGTTCAGCACCCAGTGGTTGCCGTACTGGCCCTGCAGGTTGTGGGCGCCGTAGCTCCAGTACACGGCGGAGGGGGAGGAGGCCGGGTTCTGGTCCTGCGGGTAGACGCACACGGCGCCCGACGGGCAGCCCGCCCAGGAGCCGTCGGCGGCGCCGGCACTGCCGACGCCCACCGTGGTCAGCGCGGCGGTCGCGATCCCGATCGCGGCCAGGGCACGGGTGATCCTGCGCATGGGTGGTTCTCCCTTGCTGGTGGAGGCCCCGACGTGGGGTCGGGGCCCGGTGCTCGCCAGCCTAGGAACGCGCGGGCGGCCACGGTCCCTGACATCCGACAGGGGCGTGCCGCCGCGCCGCGGGCGCCGGGGTGGGGTAAGGGCGGCTGCTACGGGTGCGGCCGCCCCCGGGCCGCGCTCACGGCTTCGGGGACCGGTAGTCGGCCCCCGCGGCCTCGATGTGCGCGAGCAGGGCCGCCCCGGCGAGGTTGACGAACAGGTCGACGACGACCTCCTCGCCCTCCCAACGGCCGCGCTCCGAGACGGCCAGGCCGATCAGGGCCAAGTCGCCTGCCTGGCCGCGCAGTTCGTACTGCTCACGGGTCTCCTCGTCGAGGTCGCCCTCGTCGTCGCGGTCCCAGGCGGCCACCGCGGCCCGGGCCAGCGCCCCGGGCAGGCGCACCGTGACCCGGTCGACCTGGGCGTCGACGTGCTCGCCGATCGCCGCCAGCAGCTTCGCGTCCTCCCGGTACAGGGCGTACCGCGGCGGATCCGCCACGGGGACGCAGTCCGCGCACTCCCCGCAGCCGGCCGTCCCCGGCTCCATGGGCTCCACGGGACCGTCGCCCTCCGCCCGCGCGCTCACAGCGCCACCCCCGGGGCCAGGCGCAGCCGTTCGGGGCGGGCCGGGGCGCGCCGGCGCTCGGGCGCCAGCCGGTCGCGGCGCTCCTGCCAGGCGAGCAGCCGGGCCCGGTCCTGCTCCTCCCCGGCCGCGTCCGGCGCGGACGCCGGGCCGGCCTCGCGCAGCAGCACCCGGGCCGGGCGGTCCTCGCCGGCGGGCAGCACGTCCAGCACCGTGAAGCGGGTGCCGGGCGGGAACACCACCTCCGGGTCCCCGTCCTCGGCGATCGCCGCCGTCCGGCGCCCGGTCGCCGACCACACCAGGAACTCCGCGCACGTGCCCGGCACCACCTCCGCCTCCGCCGTCCCCACCACCGGCGCGGGCTCCACCAGCAGCGCGCCGGGCACGTACTGCCGCAACGCCTCCTCGCCCGCCTCGGCGCCCAGCAGCACCGCGCCCCGGTGGTTGGGCAGCCGGCGCAGCCCCGAGCCCAGGCAGGCCAGGTACGGGGCCAGCGCTCCGGCGCCGGGGCCGCGGCGGGCCGCCTCGACCAACTCGGCGCGGTGCACCGGGATCCCGGTGTCGGTGTGGTGCAGGTAGACCGCCGTGAGGTCGTCCTTCAGCTCCTCGCGGTCCTGGGCGCGCAGGGCCGGCATCCGCAGCGCGGCCTGCTCGGCGCGGCTGGCGTAGCGGTGGAAGCGCTCCCCGAGCAGGGCCCGGAAGGCCGCCCGCTCGGCGGCCGTGGACACCCGCCCGGCGGCGGCGGGGGCGGTGGCGGACGGGACGAGGAGCCGGGGCGGGGCGGGGGCGGCGGGTGGGGTGGGTGCGGCGGGGACGGCTTGCGGGACGGGGGAGTCGGGCGCCTCGGGGACGTCCGGCCTGGGGGAGTCGGGCGCCTCGGGGGTGGCGGGCGTGCCGCCGTCGCCGGCCGTGCTCGCCGGTGGCGCGGCGGTCGGCGCCTCGGTCGTCGGCGCCTCCGCGGCCGGTGGCGCGCCCGCCGGTGCTACGGCCGCTGGCGGCAAGGCAGTTGGGGGCAAGGCCGTTGGGGGCACGGCCGTCGGCGTCGTGCTCGCCGGTGCCACGGCCTCGGGGGTGGCGGCCGCGGCCGGTGGGGCGGGACGGGGGCCGGCCGGGGCGGCGGGCAGGAGCAGGCGCGGGGCCGGGGTGCCCGGGTCGGTGAGGGCGGAGAGCAGGTCGTCCAGGAGGTCGAGGACCTCGGCGGGCGGCGTCCGGTCGGCCGAGCCGGCGATGAGGGTCGGGCGGTCCGGGTCCGGGTCGAGCAGTCGGGGGCCCCGGTCGAGCGGCGTCCGCTCGGGGCGCAGCCACACCCCGGCGGGGACCGCCTCCAGGCGCCAGCCCGCGACCGGGGCCTGGTGGAGCGCGGGGCCGCAGGGCGCGAAGCCCGCGGGCAGCGGGCGCCAGGCGGAGGCGATCACCCGGCCGAGGTCGGGGCAGGCGGTCAGTTCGGTCAGCCACGGTTCCCAGGTCTGGGTCCCGTCGGCGGTCAGGATGCGGGAGGAGCAGCCGTGCGCGGTGTGCGTCGGCAGGCCGACGGCGGCCCGCACCTCGCGGCCCAGTCCGGCCGCGAGCTCGCCGGCCAGGGCGACGAGCGCCGGGGTGGCCGCCCACGGCGCGCTGATCAGCAGCTCGGCCGGGCCGGCCCCGGGAGCGCCCAACCGGGCCGCGGCGTGGGCGACTTCGGCGGCCGGTGGCAGCGGGGCGCCCGGGCGGCCGACCACCAGGACCGGCGTGCCGGGCGCGGACGCGGCGAGCAGCAGCGCGGGCGGCGGGACGGCCGGGGCGGGCGCGCCGTGGAGCCACCGGCCGTGCGGCAGCGCGGTCGTCGGCGGTTCGGCCGGGCTGTCCGGTGCAGCGGGTCCAGTCGGTGCAGCGGGTGCAGCCGGTTCGACCGGTTCGACCGGTTCGGCCGGTTCGGCCGGGCCGTCCGGGGGCGCGGTCGCGCCGAGCGGTGCGACGGGGGCCCCGGCCGGGGCCGGGGCCGCGGCGGGGACCGTGGGGACCCCGGCGACGGCCCGCACCGCGCCGCTCCCGGGCCCGGCGGGCGCCGCGGCTGACGCCGGATCGGGAGCCTTCGGCGCGGCGCCCTCCGTCGGCACAGCGCCTTCCTCCGGCGCGGGGCCCGCCTCCGCTGCCGCCGGAGCAGAGGCACCGGCAGCCGCCCCCGCCGTCCCGCCCGCCCGGCTTTGGGCCGCGCCCGTCCCCGGCAGCGGCCACAGCGCCCCGAGCCGGCGGGTGCGCCCGTCCGGGGTGCACAGCCACCAGGAGGACGGCTCGGCATCCGTGGCGCCCGAGGTCAGCAGGGTGCCGTCGGGGCGCAGGGTGACCACCCCGTCCGGGGCGACGATGCTGGTGGCGGCCAGTTCGGCGATCCGCTGGGCAGGCCGCCGCCCGGCCCCGCCCCCGGCCGAACCCCCGCCGCCGGCCGAGTCCCCGCCCCCGGGCGCCGCCGCCAGGCCGGAGGCGGCCAGCACCAGGGTGGCGGCCTTGCGGCGGGCGGCGGTGCGGGCCAGGTCGTCGAGCCGTTCGAGCAGCACGGGCTGCGCGTCGGCGGCCGCCGCCAGCACGGTGACGGTGCCCACCACGGGCGCCAGCGCGGCCAGCGCGTCGGTGAGCGCGGCGGGCAGCCCGGCCGGTCCGGACCCGCCGGCGGTGCCGGGTGCGATGACGAAGTGCGGTCCCACCTCGTGCAGTTCCGCCGCCGCGGCCACGGCACCGGAGCGCCGGCGGCCCAGCCAGCGCCGCGCCGTGCCCGTCTGTTCGGTGGTGCTCATCGCCCCGTCCCCCCGCCGCCCGTGCCGTTCCCGCCGCCCGTGCCGCTCCCGGTGTCCCCGTCCTCCAGCAGCGCGGTCTGCACCAGCACCGTGCGCCGCCGGGTGACGTGCAGCGCCCGCCCCGGGGGCAGCACCCGCGGCTTGGTGCTGCCGAACAGGAAGCCCTCGCTCGGCGGGCAGGACAGCAGCACCGCCGGGGAGTTGACCTCCTCCAGCTTGCGCAGCAACTGGTCCGAGGAGGCCCGCCCGATGCCGTTGGCGCTGCGCGCCACGACCAGGTGCAGGCCCAGCTCGGCGCCCTGCGCCAGGTAGTCCAGCAGCGGCGCGAACGGGTGCGCGCCCGTGCCGCCGGAGGAGCCGGCGACCAGCTCGTAGTCGTCGACCAGGATGAACAGCTCCGGGCCCTCCCACCAGTCCCGCAGCCGCAGCCGCTCCGGCGGGATGTCCGCCCCGGGCAGCCGGTTGGCCATCGCCCGCGCCGCGCCGTCGACGATCTGGCGCAGCACGTCCACCGCGACCGCGTGCCCGAGCCGGTACTCCTGCGGCACCGCGCCCTGCAGCACCCGCCGGTAGTCGACCAGCATGATCCGCGCCTGGTCGGGCCGGTAGGCGGAGGTGATGCCGGCCGCGACCAGCTTCAGCAGGTTGGTCTTGCCCGCCTCGCTGTCACCGACCACCACCAGGTGCGGCGACTCCTCGAAGTCGTGCCACAGCGGGGACATCGACACGTCCTGCAGGCCCAGCGGCACCCGCAGCCGCCCCTCGGCGGCGGGCAGCGCCGCCGCCGGCAGGTGCAGCGGCAGCATCCGCACCTCGGGCGCGCGCGGGCCCCGCCAGTGCTCGGCGACGGCGTCGACCAGGTCCGCGACGCCCTCGCCGAGGTCCTCGGTGCCGCCGCTGCCGTCCAGCCGCGGCAGCGCGGTCAGGAAGTGCAACTGCTCACCGGTCAGCCCGCGCCCGGGGATCTTGGGCACCGTCGCCGCGATCCGCATCCCGATCGCGGAGTCCACCGGGTCGCCCAGCCGCAGCTCGAAACGGGTGCCCAGCAGGTCGCGCAGCGCGCCGGTGATCTCGCCCCACCGGGTCGTGCCGACGACCAGGTGGATGCCGTAGTTGAGGCCGCGCTGGGCGATCAGCGTCAGCGCCGGCGCCAGGTCCGGGAACTCCTGGCGCACGGTGTTCCAGCCGTCCACCACCAGGAACACGTCACCGTGGGTCTCCCCGGGCAGCGCGTCCTCGGCCAGCGCCCGCCGGAACGCCGCCACCGAGTCGATGCCCAGCTCGGCGAAGCGCTGCTCGCGCCGGGCCAGGATCGCGTTGACCTCCGCCACCGTGCGCACCACCCGCTCCGGGTCGTGCCGCCCGGTCACCCCGCCCACGTGCGGCAGGGCCCGCAGCGAGGACAGCGTGCCGCCGCCGAAGTCCAGGCAGTAGAACTGGACCTCGCGCGGGGTGTGGGTGAGCGCCAGACCCGCGATCAGGGTCCGCAGCAGGGTGGACTTGCCGCTCTGCGGCCCGCCCGCCACGCCCACGTGCCCGTCCGCCCCCGACAGGTCGGCGCTCAGCAGGTCGCGCACCTGCTGGAACGGCCGGTCCACCACGCCCACCGGCACCCGCAGCGTGCCCCGGGCCGGATCGGCCTCCGTGGTCAGCCCGTACACCGCGTCCGGCGCCAGCGGCGGCAGCAGCTGGTCCAGGGTCGGCGGCACGTCCAGCGGCGGCAGCCACACCCGGTGCGCCGGCGGCCCGGCGTCCACCAGCTTCTCGGCCGCGATCGCCAGCAGACTGCGGCTCTCCACCGCCTCCTCGGCCTCCGGCTCCGCCGGCACCGCCACGGGCTGACGCGGCGCCACGTACCCCGTCCCGTACACCGCGACCTGCCCCGCCGCCGCCTGCCGGCGCACCGCCGCCGGGCGCGGCGCCCGGTAGGACCCCGACACGTACGCCGCCTTGAACCGGGTCAGCGTCGCGATGTCGCTGCGCAGGAACCCGTTGCCCGGCTGCGAGGGCAGGTGGTACGCGTCCGGCACCCCCAGCACGCCCCGGCTCTCCATCGCCGAGAACGTCCGCAGCCCGATCCGGTACGACAGGTGCGACTCCAGGGCGTGCATCCGCCCCTCGTCCAGCCGCTGCGAGGCCAGCAGCAGGTGCACCCCCAGCGAGCGCCCCAGCCGGCCGATCATGATGAACAGCTCCATGAAGTCCCGGTGCGCGGCCAGCAGTTCGGAGAACTCGTCGACCACCACGAACAGCGTCGGCAGCGGCTCCAGCGCGACCCCGCCCGCCCGGGCGCCCTCGTACTCCAGCAGCGAGCTGTAGTTGCCCGCCGAGCGCAGCAGCTCCTGACGGCGCACCAGCTCCCCGTGCAGGGCGTCGCGCATCCGGTCCACCAGCGCCGCCTCGTCGGCCAGGTTGGTGATCACCGCCGAGGTGTGCGGGAGGCGGTCCAGCCCCAGGAACGTCGCCCCGCCCTTGAAGTCCACCAGCACGAAGTTCAGCGTCTCGGAGGAGTGCGTCAGCGCCAGCGCCAGCACCAGCGTGCGCAGCAGCTCCGACTTGCCCGAGCCGGTCGCCCCGATCAGCATCCCGTGCGGCCCCATGCCGCCCTGCGCCGACTCCTTGATGTCCAGCTCCACCGGCGTGCCGTCCCCGGCGATCCCCAGCGGCACCCGCAGCCGCCCGCCCGCCCCGCGCCCCGCCCAGCCCAGCGCCACGTCGTGCCCGTGCAGATCACGGATCCCCAGCAGTGACGCCAGGTCGAAGTCCCCGGCCAGCGGCTCCCCGGCCTCCGCCTGGTCCCCGATCCGGTACGGCGCCATCAGCCCCGCCAGCCGTCGCGCCGCCGGCAGCGACAACGCGTCCGCCCGCCCCAGCGCCGTCTCCTCCTCCCGGTGGTTGCGGTCCACCCCGACCATCGCCAGCCGGCCCCCCTCCAGCCGCAGCCGCAACCGGTGCCGCAACGGCTTCCACTCCAGCGCCCCGCCCAGGTCCAGCAGCACCGCGTTGCGCCACCCCGCCAGCGCCGCCCGGCTGCCCGCACCCACCGCGACCCCGTCCAGCACCACGACCGTGAACGGCTCCTCCCGGCCCGGCTGCACGTCCGGCTCCCACGGCCCGCGCCCCGCGAACTCCGCCCCCAGCACCTGCTCCAGTTCCGCCACCGACCCGGCCACCAGCCGCACCGGCCCCAACGCGTCGCTCTCCACCGGGTGCAGCGCGTGCGGCAGCCACTTCGCCCACTCCCACTGCCCCCGCTGCTCCGCCCCGCACACCACCGCGATCCGCAGCTCGTCCGGCGCGTGGAACAGCGCCAGCTGCGCCAGCATCGCCCGCGCCAGCGCCCGCCCGGCCTCCGGCTCGTCGGGGCGCACCAGCACCTGCGCGTACCCGCGCACGTACACCGCGATCGGCTGGTCCGCCACCGTCCCGTAGGCGTGGATGAACCGGCGCAACGCGTGCGCGCACAACGGCTCCAGATCCTCCACCGGCTTGGTCGACAACGGCGCCAGCCGCACCGCGAGACGCTGGTGCCCCAGCCCGATCCGCACGTCCCCGAAGTCCGGGTGCGCGCTGCGCCGCTCCCACAGCCGCGAGGTGCGCACCAGCGACACCAGCGACCCCGGCGCCGGATGCCGCCACGCCAACGCCTCCTGCTGGCGCACGATGTGCCCGCGCACCTGCCGGCGCATCTGCGCCAGATAGCGCAGGTAGTCCCGCCGCTCGGCCCGCAACTCCCGCTTGCGGTCACTGGATCCGCGGATCAGCGAGGTCACCAGCATGCCCACCGCCGACAGGCCCATCATGCCCATCGCCACGTACGACATCAGCCCGCCCTCACCGGGGCGCAGGAACATGAACACCATCGACAGCGAACTCAACGCCATCGGCGCCATCGTGATCATGCTCGACATGCCGCCCTGCGACTCCGGCAGCACCGGCGGCTCCTGCAACTGGATCTCGCCGTCCGGCATCGCCGGCCCGGGACGCCGCGGCGGACGGTCGACCAGCACCACACTCAACGAACGCGCTCCTCGGACCCGGGGGACGGCCAGCGGCGCCCGGCCGTCCGGGCCACCGTCCTCCAGGACCACGGACGGCGCCCCGCGCCGGGTTCAACCGGCCGACGGAAAAAGCCGCCCGACGGTGAACCCGGCAGCCGCCGCGGCCCGTCGCCCAGGGTGGGGACCGCCCCGCACGGGCCACCGCCCGGGCCGGGCAGCGGCCCCGCGCGGGCGCCGACGGCCCGGGCCGCACGGGATGTTGAGGAGAACCTTGAACGGGAGCGCCACCGCAACCGCCGCCACCGGCACCGCGGGCACCACCACCGGACTGTGCCGGCTCAGGTTCCACGCACCCGGTACGGTCTTCGAACTCGTCATCCCCGCCGACGTCCCGCTCGCCGATCTGCTGCCCGCCGTCCTCGACCACGCCGGCGACGACCTCGACGAACAGGGCGCCGAACACGACGGCTGGACCCTCCAACGCCTCGGCCAGGCCCCCCTCGACGAGGAACTCGGCGCCGACGCCCTCGACCTGCGCGACGGCGAGGACCTCTACCTGCGCCCCCGCCGCGACCCCCTGCCCGAAGTCCACTACGACGACCTCCCCGACGGCCTCGCCACCGGCATGCGCGAACGCCCCGACACCTGGCGCCCCGCCCTCACCCACCACACCGCCCTCGCCCTGGCCGTCACCGCCCTCACCGGCGGCCTCGCCCTCCTCCTGCTGCCCGGCCCGCCCCACCTGCGCGCCGGCGCCGCCGCCGTCACCGGCCTGCTCCTGCTCCTCGGCGCCCTCAGCGCCTCCCGCGCCGTCGGCGACGCCGGCGCCGGCACCGCCCTGGGCGCCACCGCCGTGCCCTACCTCGCCCTGGCCGGCGCCCTGCTCACCACCGCCGCCGGCCCCTCCGCCACCGGAGCCCGCCTGCTCGCCGGCGGCTGCGCCGGCGCCGGAGCCGCCGCCCTCGCCCTGGCCGCCGTCGGCTGCGCCGCCCCCCTCTACCTCGGCCTGCTCCTGCTCGCCCTGCACGCCACCGCCGCCGGCGTCCTGCTGCTCGCCGGCCTCACCGTGCCCGCCACCGCCGCCGCCCTCGCCGTCCTCCCGGTCGCCACCGCCGCCTTCCTGCCCGGCCTGTGCTTCCGCCTGTCCGGACTGCGCCTGCCCGCCCTGCCCCGCAACGCCGAGGAACTCCAGGAAGGCATCGAAGCCGTCCCCGCCACCACCGTGCGCGCCCGCAGCACCGTCGCCGACGGCTTCCTGACGGCCTTCCACCTCGCCCTCGCCCCCGTCATCGCCCTCGCCCTGGCCACCCTCACCGACCGCGACGACTGGGCCCCCACCGCCCTGACCTGCGCCCTGTCCCTGCTCCTGCTGCTGCACGCCCGCGGCATCGGCTCCGTCCCGCAGCGCCTGGCCGTCCTCGTCCCCGGTGTCCTGGGCCCCGTCCTGCTCACCGCCCACCTCGCCGCCGGCCAGAGCCCCGCCGCCCGCCTCGGCCTGCTCGCCGCGCTGCTCGCCACCGCCACCCTGCTGGCCGCCGCCTCCTGGACCGTCCCCGGCCGCCGGCTGCTGCCCTACTGGGGACGCGCCGCCGACCTGCTGCACACCCTGGCCGCCGTCGCCGTCCTGCCGCTGGCCCTCGCCGCGGCCGGCACCTTCCACGCGCTGCGCGCCCTGGGCGGCTGACCACCCGTCACCCGCCGCCCCCGCATCCCGTATCCCGCATCCCGTTCCGACCCCCCTGCCCCGAGCCCCGCCCCCGAGGAGAACCACCGCCATGCAGTCGAAGCGCGACCAGGTGCAGGCCCACCTGTTCGTGATGGGCCGCCTCGCCACCGGCATGCTCCGCGGCGAACCCGACGCCCCCGACGCCCCCACCGGGCGCACCTCCCGCGGCATCGCCACCGGCCTGGTCATCGCCGCCCTCGCCGGCCTGATCGCCGCCGTCTACGGCATCCTCGTCCCCGGCGGCGCCACCGGCTGGAAGAAACCCGGCACCCTCGTCCTGGTCAAGGAGAGCGGCGCCCGCTACCTCTACCTCGACGGCACCCTCCACCCCGTCCTCAACGAGGCCACCGCCCGCCTGCTCGCCGGCGACCAGCTCACCGTCGACCAGGTCAGCACCCGCTCCCTCGACGGCACCCCGCGCGGCACCCCCCTCGGCATCCCCGGCGCCCCCGACGGCCTGCCCGCACCCGAGCGCCTCACCGCCGCCCCCTGGCTCGCCTGCGCCACCCAGCAGCCCGACCCCTCCGGCACCCGCCGCCCCCACCTCGCCCTCGCCCTCGACCCGCCCGACCACGGCACCCCCCTCACCGACGACCAGGCCCTGCTGGTCGCCGCCCCCGACGACACCCAGTACCTGCTGTGGCACGGGCGCCGGCTGCGCCTGGACACCCGCAACGGAGCCCGCCAGGCCCTCGGCCAGGCCGCCACCGCCGCCCGGCCCGTCACCCAGGCCTTCCTCAACGCCCTGCCCGCCGGCCCCGACCTCACCGCCCCCGACCTCGACCAGCGCGGCACCCCCGGCCCCGACCTCGCCACCCGGCCCACCCGGATCGGACAGCTCTTCACCGGCCCCGGCAGCGACCCCTACCTGCTCACCGGCGCCGGACTCACCCCGCTCACCCCGATGGCCCGGCAACTCCTGCTCGCCGACCCCCGCACCCAGCACAGCGCCTACCAGGACGCCGCGGTCACCCCCGCCCCGATCGGCGCCGCCGACCTCGCCGCCCACAGCGCACCCCCCGCCCCCGCCCAGAGCGCCGCCGGCCTGCCCGCCACCGTGCCCGAACTCCTCACCGCCCCCCAGGGCCGCGACGTCTGCGCCGAACTCCACCCCGGCGACCCCGGGCCCACCACCACCCTCGCCCTCGTCGACGACAGCGCCGTCCAGGGCCCCGCCCCCACCGCCCAGCCCGGCATCGGGGCCGCCTGCACCCCCGCCGACACCATCGCGGTGCGCCCCGGCGGCGGCGCCCTGGTGCGCGCCCTGTCCACCGCCGGCACCGGCGCCACCCTCTACCTGGTCACCGACGCCGGGGTGAAGTACCCGCTCGCCGCCCCGGCCGTCGCCAAACAGCTCGGCTACGGCGCCGCCGCCCCGGCGGGCGTGCCGGCCGCCCTGCTGGCCCTGCTGCCCACCGGCCCCAGCCTCGACCCGGCCGCCCTCACCGGCGCCGGCCCCACCGCTCCGGCGGCCGCCGCGGATCCGCCGTGCACCCGGTGAACCCCCGCACCCCGAAGTGACGTTGACCTGAAATGAACCCGGCCGAGCCACGGCCCGGACCCGACGGAGAGGAGCCCTCGCATGGCCCCCAACCTGAAGATCAACGATCCCGACGTCCAGAACCTCCTGGCGACCCTGGAGAGCCACATCGACTCGATGATGCGCGCCGGCGCCCAGGTCGAGGACATCGACGGCGAGATCCAGCAGCACTTCCAGGCCGCCTGCAGCGACGCCTACCGGGGCAAGATCGCCGAATGGCAGGCGAACTACCAGAAGCTCAAGGACGCCTACCGCACCTTCCACACCACCTTCGGCGACGGCCACCGCCAGATCAGCAACGCCCACAACCAGGCCGTGGAGGCCGGCACCCACTGGGGCTCCGGCTCCGACGAGGTCTACAAGGGCCTCAACCCCTGAACACCGCACCGCCCCTGACGAACCGACACCCCGGAGGAGAGCACCCCCGATGGCCGACATCCTGCTCAACCACGCCAACATCGACGACGCCGCCGACGCCCTGACCCAGGCCAGCCAGGCCATGCACAACGCCACGGACGACTGCAGGGCGGCCGTCACCAGCCTCAGCGCCAAACTCGACGGCGACCTCAAGGGCGCCGCCGACGCCTTCTACACGGCGCTCTCCGCCCACAACGACGACATGAACAAGGAGATCAGCCAGGGCGCCGACGTCCTGCGCACCATGCACGGCCTGCTGCGCGACGCCGACAAGCGCGGCGCCGCGGGCATCGGCTGATGGCGGCGCCGGGGGAGCCCGACTACAGCCACACCCTCAGTGTCAACAAGGACGATCTCACGTACTTCGCGGACCAGGAGATCACCGGCTTCATCGCCGACATGACGGGGAACCCGGGCTACCAGGCGATGCAGCGCTACAGCGGAGCGACGGGCGGATCGGGCGACACGCTGCTGGTGGGCAACCAGTACTTCGCGGCGGACTCCATCGTGCTCGAGTTCAAGAGGTGGGCCACGGGCGTGGCCACCGACCTCTCGACCCTCAACGCGCAGATGTCCACCGCCAGGATCAAGCTCAAGCTGGCGCTGGACATCATGGAGACGGCCCACGAGGAGGCCATGACGGCGGCCGAGATGATGGCGGTCCTCACCAAGGTGTCGACCGCGACGGCGCCCAAGAGCAGCTGACCGCACAAGAGTTGACCGTACGAGGCGGAGTGGGGAACTGATGCCCGATCCCAAGCCCGATCCCAAGTCCGATGCCGTGACCTGGGAGCAGGTGCTCGCGTTCTTCGGGGGCGCGGGCCAGAAGCTCGTCGACCGGAAGTCGGTCGCGGAGCTGCCCACGGGGGCGAAGTCCTGGATTCTGCTGGACAAGGTCTCGAAGTGCACGTCGGCACCCGACTTCTACTTCGGCGACAAGGCCGACACCGGGAAGACGGACAGGGCCGCGGAGGGCGAGGACAAGCCCGACGTGTGGTGGGCGTGGAACTACGTGAGCAGCGGCAGCCAGAACCGCCACATCCTGATCGGTGTCCCGGTCAACTACACGGACTGGGGCAACGACGCGGACAAGCCGCTGTCCCAGTTCATCCACCAGCACGAGGCGATCTTCGCCCCGCTGGCGGACGGGGTCGGCAACGCCACGATCGACCCCCAGAGCCTGAGGGACGCCGCGGACCACGTCGAGGAGGTGGGTACCTGGCTGGACACCTGGCTGCCGCGGATGAAGAAGTGGGTCGACCTGATCGACGGCCCGGACAGCAACTGGCAGGGCGACGCGGCCGGCGAATTCAAGTTCCTGCTCAAGCAGTACGCGACGGAGATGACGAGCATCAGGCTCCAGCTCGACACGACGACCTACCCGCGGGACCTCCGGGACGCCGCGAGCAAGATCGCCCCCACGGTCCGGGCCCTCCAGACCGTCCACCGAGGGTGGTGGGACTCCCAGACCCTGTGGCCCTCCTACGCGATCTACCAGGTGCTGTACGACACGCTGCTGAACGTCACCCCGACGGTGGACATCTACACCGACGCCGTGACGTCGATCAGCACCGCCCTCGGCGACCCCAGGGAGAACGCCTTCTACATCGCCCTGGAGGCGGCGGCCAAGCAGAAGTGGCTGGACAACGTCAAAGCGTTCCTCGACGTCCGCAAGGGCCCGGACGGGAGGGACGTGACGACCGACCTGAGCACCGCCTACCACCAGCTGGCCGTGGACTTCGGCGCCATGTACATCAACGCCAGCATGGACCTGCCCACCGCGCCGCCACCCGGCCCGGGGACGGACGACGGCACCGGCGGCAACAAGGACGGCAACAAGGACGGGAACAAGGACGGGAACAAGGACGTCCCCGACCTCGGCGGCGGGGGTGGGGGCGGCGGGGGCAACGGCAAGTTCGACCTGGGCGGCGGCGCCGGAGGAGGCGGCGACGGCAAGGGCGGCGACTCCAAGACCCACCTGCCGCCGCCGCCCCCGGTCATCGGGCCCGGCGGAGGGGGCGGCGGCCTCGGGGGCGGCGGCGAGGGCACGCCGATCCTCGACAAGGACCACAAGCCCGTCCTGGGCGCCGACCACAAGCCGGTGCTGCTGCCGCCCGGCGGCTACATCGGCAAGGACGGCCAGGTGTACGACGCCAACGGCCAGAAGGTGATCGGCAAGGACGGCAAGCCCGTCGTCGTCCCGCCGGGCTCGGACGTGCCGCCCGGCACCGGCGGCGGCATCTACGGGCAGAACGCCAAGGTGCCCCGGGGCTCCAAGGTCCGCGACGACGGGACGGTGATCGGCCCCGACGGCAAGGAGGTGCTGGACCGCGACGGCAACACGGTGGTGCTGCCCAAGGGCGGCTCCATCGCCGACGACGGGACCCTGCTGGACTCCACCGGCCGCCCGATCTCCGACATCTCCCAGCGCTACACCGACCGCCAGCACGCGATCGACGCGATGGTCGGCAGCGGCAGCGGCGGCGGGGGGACGGGCAGCGGAGGCGGCATCCGCCCGCCGTCCACCGGCTCGGACTGGAAGCTGGACCTCGGCTCCTCCCTCGGCGACCACGGCGGCGGCTCCGACTGGCTGTCCGGCTCCGGGTCGGGCTCCGGCATCGGGGTCCTGCCCTCGTACCCGGGCCTGGGCGGCGGCGCGGGCGGCTCGGGCGCCTCCGGCTCCCTGCCCCGGATGGTCAGCTCCGGCGGAGGGATGAGCGCACAGGCCATCGAGAACAGCGGCGGGCTGGGCCCCGGCGGGAAGACGGCCGCCACCGTGGCCGCCGAGAGCGCCGCCGCGGAGAAGGCCGCGGCGCAGAAGGCCGCCTCGCTGGCCGCCGAGGAGGAGGCGGCCGCGATGCGCGGCCGCTCGGTGTCCACCAGCGGCGGGATGCCGATGATGCCGCCGATGGGCGGCGGCATGGGCGCCGGCGGCCAGGGCGAGAAGGCCCGCCAGCGCACCACCTGGCTGGCCGAGGACGAAGAGGTGTGGGGCACCGAGACCGGTGCCGTCAGCGGCGTCATCGGCCGCTGACCCGACGAGGCCCGCAGACCGGAAACAGGAGAGGCATGTCGTACGCGTTCGAGGACCAACTGAACCAGGCCCTGGCCGACTTGGAGGACCAGAAGGCCAAGCTGGCCGAGTCCACCCGCCGGATGCAGGCGATGACCGCCGAGGCCACCAGCAAGGACCGGATGGTCACCGCGAAGGTCGGCCCGCAGGGCGAGCTGCTCGCGCTCAACTTCCACACCACCGCCTACCAGTCCATGGCCCCGGCGGAGTTGAGCAACCTGCTGAAGGACGTCCTCAACGAGGCCAAGGCCCGGATGGGCGAGCGGATCACCGCCGAGATGCGCAGCTTCGAGGGCGTCGGCCAGAGCCTGCGGATGAACTTCACCGGCGAGCGCGGTGACGAGGACCCGTTCGCGGCCGGCGCCGGGCTGGACCTGGACACGCTGCTCGCCCCGCTCACCGCGATGCGCCCCGGCGCCGACCGGAAGGCCAAGTCCCGTAAGCAGGAGGAGTTCAATGGGTGACACGCTGCGGGTGCAGGGCGACCTGACCAAGGCGTTCAGCAACTTCGAGGACGTCTCCGCCCTGGTCAAGAAGGTCGCCGGGGAGATGAACGACATCTACGAGAAGAACGTCAGGGCCGGCGGCGGCGACGACATCGGCAAGCAGTACCACGAGAAGATCGACAAGCCGACCGAGGACCTGCACACGCTGACGACGGACATCAGCGCCAAGATCGACGCGATGGCCGCGCACGGCAAGGCCACCGTCAAGCTCTTCCACGACACCGACCAGCACAACGTGGACCTGACGACGTAGCACCCGCCCCGGTCCGTCGCCCCTTCCGCACCGTCCACCCCCGCCTGCCGCCAGTCCCGCCCCCGGAGGCCCCGCGCCGTGTCCCACTCCTCGATCCACGTCTCCCCGGGCCTGGCGCAGTTCTTCCACATCATCAGCGGCATGCCCTGGCCGGAGTCCGACGAGGGGCTGCTGCGCGACGTCCGGGACGACTACCTCGCCCTGGCCGACGACCTGCCGCAGCTGAACAGCTACATCCAGGACGCGGTGAGGAACTGCGACCAGCGGCTCGACGGCCTGACCGCCCAGGCCTTCCGCAAGGAGTGGGGCAAGTTCGTCGGCACGGACAGCGAGCCGGGCCCCCTCGACCAGTCCCATGAACTCTGCACCCAGCTGGCCGAGTTGGCCAACAAGGTCGCCCTCAGTGTCGAGTACACCAAGTGGATGGCGATCGCCCAGCTCGTCCAGTTGCTCGTGGAGATCGCCTTCGCCATCGCCTGGTCCGTCTTCACCGGCGGCGCCTCGCTCATCGAGCTGGAGTGGCAGAAGATCCTGACCCGGCAGTTCCTCATCCAACTGCTGAAGAAGCTCGGCCAGTTGATCGCTATGCACACCATCGGCGGCGTCATCGGCGGCCTGGTCCTGGACGCGGTCCTGCAGGCCATCCAGTTCGGGCGCGGCGACCGCCACGAGTGGGACACCGACCTCACCAAGCAGGCCGCGATCTTCGGCGCGATCAGCGGCGCCATCGGCGGCCCGCTCAGCATCCTGGGCGAGGGCCTGGGCAAGCTGCTCGGCGCCGGGCTGAGCAAGCTGTTCGTGAAGACCACGCTCGACGACCTCATCAAGGGGCTGGCCGGTGGCGTGGGCAAGGACCTCGCCGGGGATGTGGGCAAGGACCTGGCCGGTGGCGTCGGCAAGGACCTCGCCGGGGGGCTGAGCAAGGAGCTGAGCAAGGACCTGGCCGCAGGCCTCGGCAAGGGCCTGGGGGAGGGGGCCGCGGGCGGCGCGGCCAAGGGGGCGGGCAAGGAGGCGGGCGAGGGCTTCGGCCGGCTGCTCGGGGACGAGGCGGCCGAACGGTTCGCCGGCGGCATCGCCAAGCTCCTGAAGGACAACGCCCAGTACCTGGCCAAGGGGTTCAAGGCCGGACGCAAGGTGGGCGCCGCGACCGGCCGGGAGTTCGTGCACGATTTCGGCAAGCTCTTCGAGCAGGAACTCGGCAAGGAACTGGGCGCCGACCTCGCCCGGGAGATGGGCGAGCACCTCGCCCGGCAGTTCGCCGAGCACTCGCTCAAGACGGTCGCCAAGGAGAGCAGCCGGGAAGCGCTCGTGGAGACCCTGGAGAACCTCGCCAAGGACGGCGGCGCGGTCGCGCTCACCCCCGAGCTCAAGCTGCTCGTCGAGAAGGTGCCCGAACTCGCGGGCGGCATCAACAAGATGAACAAGATGTTCCACCTCGGGACCGTGCTGGGCGGTCAGTTCGAGTCGGGCATCAACCAGTACCTCACCGAGGGCATCTACAACACCATCTACAACGGTGAGTGGCAGGCCAGCGGGATGAGCTTCCTCGGCGGCTTCATGATGGCCGGCATGCGGCACATGATCATGGGCCTGGCCTCGCCGCTGACCATCCGGTACACCGACTGGGTCCGCAGCCAGGAGTGGTCCCGGATCCCCGAGGACGGCGACAAGTACTACGGCCCGCTCCACCCGATCACCATCCTCGCGGTGATCAGCCACATGGGCGGCCAGTCGGCGGCCCCGTTCCCGGTGCCCCGGCCCGGGCACATCGACCAGATCGGCGGGACGCGGCTGTCGGGCGGCGACGGCGCACCGCTCAGGGGCGACGGCGCCTCGCTGTCCGGTTCGAGCCTGCTCGGCTCCGTCACCGGCACCACCGGCCGCCCGCGGGGCGAGGGCGAGGGCGTCCTCGCCGACCCCGAGGGCAGGACCAGCCACGGCTCCTCGATCGACGGGGAACGGGACCCGAAGGCCGACCCGAAGAAGGTCCCGACCGAGTCCCGGAGCAGGAAGCCCGACCCCGAGGAGCCCGGCCCGCAGAAGAGCGGCAAGGACACCGGCAGCACGGGCACCACCGGCAAGCGGGGCACCACCGTCCCCGGCCCCCCGTCCAGGGTCCCCACAGAGGCGGGCAGCGGCGCAGGGAACGCGCCGAAGACCCCGGGACGCGGCGGCACCGAGGAAGCGACCGCCTCCGCCGACAGCCAGGGCGGCACCCCGAAGCCGTCCCGGTCCTCCGCCAGGCCCGACCCGGAGCGCCGCTCCACCGTCCGCGCGGAACAGGACGAACCGCCGCTGCACAGCGCGGAGCACACGACCCAGGGCGGCCCGGCGGGCCCGGCCGACGGGCCGGGGACGGGCCGCACCCCCGCGCACCCGAACCCCGGCGACGGCTCCGCGCCGCTCACACCGACCGGCTCCGGCCACGCGGACCGCAACCAGCCCGACCCGCAGCGGCCGTCGGACCACCCGGACCCGAACCGCCCCGGCCCGAACCAGCCCGACCCGCAGGGGCCGCCCAAGCGCCCCGGCCCGAACCAGCCCGTCGCCGACCACCCCGACCGCCCGGACCCGCGGAACCCGGACCCGCGCAACCCCGAGCCACCCGCCGCCCCGCCGCGCGACCCGAAGCCGGAGGGCCCGGGCCCCGACCCGCAGGCGCCCTTCACCGCCGTCCCCGGCCCCCGCCGCCGGGCGACCACACCCGAACCCGCCGCCCCGCCCGCCGCCGACGCCCGCAGCGCCGCCTGGCACGAGAAGCAGCAGGCCCTCGCCGACCGGCACGACGCCGTGTTCACCGAGGCCGAGACCCGCCAGAGCCTGCACGAGGCCGTCGAGGACCACCTGATCGAGGCCCACGCCGACCTGCCCCGGGACCTGCGCACCCTGACCGCCCCCGGCACGGAAGCATGGCGCCGCACCACCGCCGACCTGCGGCGCGACATCGAGGCCCGCCCGCACGAGCGGGAGGACCTGCTGGCCGGCGCCGCCGACCGCCTGCGCCTGGCCGGCGCCCGCGAACTCGCCCTGCGGATCGCCGTGGACCGCTTCGACCACCTGCTGACCGAACGGGGCCTGGGCCGGGACACGGCCGCCGGCGACCACCTGCGCGCGGAGATCCGCCGCGAGGCCGCCGAGCGCTTCCGCACCGACGCCGCACGCGACCTCGACCAGGTCTACGCCACCCCCGAGGACCTCACCCCCGAACGCAACACCCTGGCCCTCCAGGGCCTGGAACGCCGGCTGCGCCACGCGGCCGGGGACCTGGACGTCCGGCAGGCGCGCGCCGCGCAGACCGGGCGGATCGAGGAGGCGCTGGACCGGGCCCACCGCGACTGGAGGCGCGAGGACCTCTCCGAGGCCGACCGCGCCCTGCTGGACGCGGCCGGGGTGCCGCACGACGCCCGGGTGTCCTCGGAGGCCCGCGACCAGCTCGCCGAGGAGATGCGCCGGCGCCTCGACGACGTCCACGGCCGCTACCAGGAACGCACCGCCCTGCACGCCGACGAGGACGAGGCGGGCGGCGGCCACCGGGAGGAGGACGGGGCCCGCTTCCTGGAGATCACCGACGAGCACGGCGAGGACCTCGCCGCCCTCGACTCCGCCGCCCTGGGCCGGGAGCGGCTCGACGCCGACTTCCAGGAGGCCTTCGAGGACCACCGCGCCGGGCTGGCCCACGAGTTCACCGTCCAGGCGGTCCGCGAGGCCGTGCTCAAGCGCGCCACCGGCGCGGTGGACGACGCGGCCGCGGGCTGGAAGGACGGCGCCGCCGAGCAGTTCGGCGCCGATGTGCTGCGCGAACTCGGCCTGGCCGAGGGCCCGTCCCCGCGCGCGGTCGCCGAGGCCCGCGCCCACCTCGCCCGCCTGGCCGACCGCCTGATCGCCGAGCACACCGCGGCCGGAAGCGACCCGGCCCGGCTCAAGGAGCGCCTGGACGCCCTGATCTCCCCGGCCGGCGCCAACCGCCTGCTCGCCCTGCACGGCGGCCGCGAGGAGGCGGTGCGCGCCGCCGCGGAGAGCGCCCGCACCGCGGTCCCGCACGACCTCGGCGGCCCGGACGACCCCGACCACGGCGGCGACGCCGCCGCCTCGATCGAGACGGCCCTGGGCCGGCCCGTGCGCGGCAGCCGCACCGACGGCTCCGAGCCGCCCGCCTCCAGCGCCGCCCGCCGGGTGCGCGAGGGCTACACCGAGCGCATCCGCACCGCCTTCGACGAGGCCTTCCGCCCCCTGCTGCGCGACCCGGCCGCCGACCACCGGGCCGACCTGCCCGGGCGGTTGGAGCAGTGGCGCCGCGAGCGCGAGCGCCTGACCGAGGGCCTGGCCGAGCACGTCGCCTTCGAGAGCGCCGTGCTGCCCGCCCGCGAACGCGCCGCCGCCGACCACGACCGCCGCGCCCAGGGCAGCGGACTGCGCACCGAGGAGGCCCAGGAGCTCAAGGTCCGCTACGGCGGCGAGTTCTTCGACGCCTACAAGGACCACTGGGGCCCCGAGGACCTGGACCGCGTCCACTGGCTCGGCCACGAGGCCGCCCACGAGAACGTCTTCGGCCCCCGCCCCGAACCCGACCCGAAGCCCGAACCCCGGCCGCAGGAGCACCCCGAGCCCACCCCCGACACCCCGTCCGGCCCGCTCACGACCCCCGCCCCGGACACGGTGCTGCCCGCCTCCGCCTGGGCCGACATCCGCGCCCTCGCCCTGCCCGCCCGGATGGACACCGTGCGCTTCGACCCCCGGGTGCGCGGCCAGTACGGCTCGGGCGCCGTCGCCGGGCCCGGGGTGCGCGAGCAGTTCGAGAACCGGCGCCCGGACCTCGGCGGGCTGCAGGGCACCGACACCACGATCAGCTACGACGTACGGCGCTTCGAGGCCCGACCCGGCCACTGGGTCACCGAGTTCACCCTGAACCTGCACCTGCAGGGGCCGGACGGCCGCCCGCTGCCCGGCCACGAGGCCACCGCCCTGCTCGACCGGGCCCGGGCGGTGGTCGCCGAACGGTTCAACGAGCGCTTCCACCTGCCCGGCGGCGACCAGGACCAGGTCCACCTGCGGGTGGACGGCACCCAGGACCCGGCCCTGGCGCACCACACCGTCACCGTCAGCCCCGGCCTCGAACGCAACGACCAGTCCACCTGGTCCCCCGAGAGCCCGCCCGGCGTGCTGCTGCACGAACTACTGCACTTCCTCGGCCTGCCCGACGAGTACGTCGAACCGGCCAAGGAGCCGGGCGACGCCTTCGCGCTGCGCCGCCGCGACCGCTGGGCGGGCGAGAACGGGGCGATGGGCACCGCCGCCCTGCGGGACGACTTCACGCTGCTGCCCCGCCACCTGCAGCGCATCGAGGACGTCCTGCGCTCGGGCCCGGTCCTGCACGACCTGACCTTCGAGCGCTACCGCTCCGACCCGCCGGCCCCGCCGGCGCGCCCCGCCCCGGGGCCCGGCACCGTCGCCCCGGGACCGCTGCACCCCCCGGCCGCCGCACCGGCGCACCACTCCGAGGACTCCGACAGCGACGGCGGCGGAGGCTACCTCGACACGAGCGAGGACGAGTCGGACGGCGGCGGAGGCTACCTCGACACGAGCGACGACGAGTCGGACGGCGGCGGAGGCTACCTCGACACGAGCGACGACGAGTCGGACGGCGGCGGCGACGTCGGCCAACTGGCCGACCACTTCGACGATCTGACGGTCCAGCAGAACGTCGAGCAGCCCGCCGAACAACCGGTCCCGCAGGGGTACTACATCTCCGGGCAGGCGATCGCGGAGCTGCAGCACCGCAACGTCACGGTCGACGAGAACTCCGTGATGCTCTTCCCCTACCTCCCCCCGCACGACGAGGCCGAGGCGTTCGCCGGGCCCTGGGAGAGCGAGGAGAACCCCGACCTGACCTGGGCGATCACCCTCTACGACCGCGACGCCATCGACGCCGGCGGCGAACGGCTGCTCTGGCGCCACGACTTCGGCCCGCTGTACCGCTGGGAGAACGGCAGCCGGGACCCGGAGGAGGTGTTCCTGAACGGCTTCCGGCCGCAGAACCCGGACCACGCCCCGAACCTGCACGCCTACGTCACCGACAACGAGCCCTCGGTGTACGTCAGTACCACGCGCCTGGCGAGTGCCCAGCACGACGAGTGGGGCACCGCCTACCGCTACCTGATCGACGCCCCTGGTGGCATCGACGTCGACCGCTCGCTCCCGCACGGGGGCCTGGCCGGGTACGAGGGCGAGGTCGCCTTCCCCGGCGGGATCCGCCGGGAGTACATCGTCGGCGTCGAGTACGTCAGCGGCGTCCGGCTGGGCGCGGACGGCCGGTACGTCACGCAGGTGGAGTTCGTCCCCAACCCCTTCTACTGGCCCGCCCACCGCAACCCCGCGCAGATCCTGCACGACCTCTTCCACGCCCCCACCGTGTTCGAGGCCACGCACGGCTCCGGCCTGCCGTTCGTGCCGGGACACGACCAACCGGTCCAGCGCACCCTCCTCGGCCACGACGGCGGCCTCCTCGGCTCCTCCTTCCACACCGAGGCCAACCGCAGGCTGCGCGAGGAGGCCCTCGCCGGGCTGGCCGCCCTCGCCACGGCCGAGCACCAGGTGGCCAACCGGGGCCACGACCGCCAGGCGGCGGTGCGCGCCGACGGCGGCTTCGACTGGGAGGCCTACCACGAGGGCCGCAACCGGCCCGGCCACACCGACGGCGAGGACGCCGAGGTCCCGCTCCCGTGGGACCCGGCGTCGAAGCCGTACTTCACGAGCCTGCACGCCAACGGGGAGACGCTGCAGGTCGCCGTGCCCGACCACGACGGCCGGGAGAGCTACCGGGACATCTCCTACCAGGACTTCGCCGACATCCTGCGGGGGCTGCCCGGCCTGTCGGCCCGGCCCGGGAACGCGCCGCTCGTGCTGCTGGCCTGCAAGGCGGGCCTGTCGATCGAGGGCCTCAAGCGGATCGCGGACGCCACCGGGCGCACCGTGCACGCGGTCACCGGCCTGATGTACGTCGCCCGGGACGGCGAGGGTGGCACCCGGCTGGTCCTGGTCCACGAACCGGACCGCCCCCGGGTGGAGTTCGTCACCGTGCGTCCCACCCCCGGGAACACCCCCGCCCCGCACCAGGAGGCCCCGCCGCAGGCCGCCCCCGCGCACCTGCCGGGCACCCCCATGCCGCTGGTGCGCCACCCGCTCGACCCGCCCGACCGCCCCGCCGGGGACCCGGCGGGCCCCAGGCCCGCCGCCCACCAGGACATGGTGCCCAGCGCGCGGGACCTGGAGATGGTGGAGCACCTGCGCCGCCCCGTCGTCGAGCGCGCCGACCGGCCGCAGGAGTGGACCGAACAGCAGCACGCGCTGTACGACCAGCTCGCCGGGCCCGGCGGCGCCGGCCGCTCCTTCGACTTCTGGCGCAAGCTGGGCGAGGACCAGGCGGCGGCCCTGGTGATGATCGAGCGCAAGGGCCGGGAGTTCGCCGGGCGCGAGCGCGCCCTGCTCAAGGCCAACCTCCGTGCCGCCGAGGGCGAGTGGGCTTGGGCGGCGGGCTACCCCCGCGACAGCGAGGAGGCCCTGGACCGGCTGGTCGACCGGGTCCAGGACCACCTGCACCAGGGCATGTTCGTCGCCACCAACCTCTTCCTCGACAGGCCCCCGGGCGGGATCCACCGCGCCCCCTCGCTGGGGACGCCGGGACCGCAGTCCGCACCGGGCGCCCAGCCGCCCCGCCGGACCCTGCTGGACCTGCTCATCGACGACCCCTCGCAGCTGTTCAAGAACTTCTGGCAGACCGGGGACTCCCAGGGCGACGTCGACAGGTCCGCGCGCGGCGCGAACGAGGAGCACATGGGCTACGCCGCGACCCTGAACCGCGCCCCCGACACCTGGCAGGACTTCCAGCAGACCCACTCCGAGCAGAACGCCTTCGCCCCCGGCAAGGACGGCGCGGCCAGCCTGCCGAAGTACGGCGCACTGGTCTCCGAACTCCAGCCGCGCGGTGTGTCGGTGCGCTACGGCGGCGCGGTCCTGCGCTGGAAGAACGAGGTCCGCGACCGCGTCACCCACACCCCGAAGGACTCCTTTGCCGCGGGCGCGGCGGGCTCCCGCTCCGTCACCTCCGACTCCCACCCGCTGCCGCTGCTCAACTACGGCACCCCCTCCATGGTCCGGCGGGTGTTCGGCGAGGCCACCGGCTTCGAGCACGATGTCGATGAGGGCCGCCGGCTCCTGCGCGAGGGCGGGGAGACCCTCGGCTACTTCGAGTCGCAGATCCACGGCGACCTGCACTGGCGGGACCTGCACAGCGTCACCATCGTGCACCTGCCCGAAGGCCGCGCCGCCGACCGCAGCGCGGGGCCGGTGCCCACCCTGGAGACCGCCCGGGCCCTGCGCGACCGGCTCCTCGCCCACCGCCGCACGTCCGGCGACTACACCTTCACCGTCCACCTGCGTCCGCACGACCAGGCGCCCGTGCTCGACCGGCTCACCCTCCACCCCTCCGTCACCGGGCACCCCGCGCACGACGCGGACGAGGGCACCGGCCCCTCCATCTTCGACATCGGGGACACCGAAGGCCACGGGAACGACGCCGGGCAGGGCGGCGGACAGGTCACCGCCGCGCACCAGCAGCACGACGAGATCACCCCCGCCGACGACCAGCCCCACACCGCCGCCACCATCCCCGCCGACCGCCAGCACGACGCTTCGGCGCCGCCCCCCGGCGCCACGATGAGCCTGGTCGGCCACCCCCTGGACGCACCGCTGGCCCTGCCCGGCCGCAGGACCGAGGACCCGTTCCCGGCCGAGGAGGAGTGGAGCGCCATCGCCGCGCTCCGGGAGGAAGCGGCCGCCCTGCCGTCCGGCGACCCCGGGCGCGTGCAGTTGGGGAAGGACATCCGGCGCGCCGAGGACAATCTCCGGAGGAGCTTCAACAGCCACCTCGGCCACGTGGACAGCGACCTCGCCCACGCGCTCCGGCAGCGCGAGGACGCCCTCGCCCGGATCCGGACGGAGCAGCCCGGCCCCCTGGCGGACTGGGCGGTCGAGCACCGCCAACGACGCCTGGACGTGCTGGAGTTCGAAACCCGGGAGCTGCAGGCCGAGCTCCACCGCTCCGCACAGGCGGCCGAGGCCAGGCAGGAGATGGTCCCCAGCGCGCGCGACCTCGAACTGGTCGCCCACCTCCGCAGCGACCGGAACCCCGACGCCCACGCGCCGTGGACGCACCAGGAGCAGGACCTCCTGAACCGGCTCACCCGCCCCGGCCTGGACTGGAAGACGCTCGACCCGGTCCAGGCGGCCGCCCTGGTCATGGTCGAACGCAAGGCGATGCTCTTCGAGGAGCGCGACCGCGACCTGCTCACCGAGAAGTTCACCGCCGCCACCGGCGACTGGGACTGGGCGCAGCACTACCCGCGCGGGCCCGAGCAGGTCCGGCAGCTCATCGACGACGTCGAACGGCACATGAACACGACCATGTTCATCGCCACCAACTTCCACTTCGACAAGCCGCTCAACGCCAACCGCCAGACCGCCTTCGGTGCCTCCGGCGGGTTCCTGGGCAAGCTGGCGTCGAAGCCGAAGACCCTGCTGGACAGGGTGGTGGCCGACAAGCAGGGGCAGTTCCGCAACGTCTGGGAGACCGGCGCCTCCCAGGCCGCCGTCCAGCCCTCGCGCCGCGGCGGCGTCGAGGAGCACTTCGGCTACGCGCCGGCCCTGGGCCGTACGCACGAGAGCCGCGCGCTCTTCCAGGACACCGTCACCGACGACAGCGGCTTCGCCCCGAAGAAGAAGGACCGGGGCCTGATGCCGAAGTACGGCGCGCTGGTCTCGGAGCTCCAGCCCTTCGGCGTGGCCCCCCGCTACGGCGCGTTCGCCCTGCACTGGTCCGACGACGTCCGGGCCCGCGCCACCCACACCCCGCGCGACTCGTGGTCCCTGCGGGAGAAGGGCGCCAGCGCCGTCACCTCCGACACCCACCTGCTGCCGCTGCTCCTGTGGGGCGACCCGCACATGGTCCGGCGGGTCTTCGGCGAGGCGACCGGGTTCCGGCACGACGCGGATTTCGGCGAGGGCATGCTGGCCCGCGGCATGATCACCGACGGCTACTTCGAGACCCAGATCCACGGACCGCTGACCTGGTCCGACCTGCAGCACATCGTCATCAGCCACGAATCCCCGCAGGCCCAGGCCCAGGCCCAGGCGCCCGCCGCCGGCAGCCGCTCCGCCAAGAAGGACGACACCCTGCCGACCCGGGAGCGGGCCGAGGAGATCCGCACCCGGCTGGAGGAGTTCCGGGACAAGAAGGGCTACACCTTCACGGTGCAACTGCGCGGCGCCGACGACCCGCCGGTGCTCAACCGCCTGTCCGACCTCCTGGCCCCCGTCGCCACCACTCCCGCCACCGTCCCGGCGCCCCAGCCGCACCCGCAGCCGCACGACGACGGCGCGGGCGTCGGCACCGGCACGGACACCACCCCGCACCCCGACGCCACCACCCAGGAGCCGCCCGCCCCGGACATCGTCGAGGGCGGCCACGACCGCTTCCTCGCGGACGGCGGCGACGTCGTCCACCGCGTCCTCCGCGACGACGACCGGGCGATCTGCTCCTCCTTCCACACCGCGGCGGACCACGCGCTGCGCCAGGAAGCCCTCCTCAAGCTGGCCGCCCTCGCCACCGCCGAGCACCAGGTCGTCAACCCGCACTACGAGCCCCACAAGGCCGTTCGCCCCGACGGCGGCTACGACTGGGAGGCCTACCACCGGGGCGAGAACCGGCCCGGCCACACCGACGGCGAGGACGCCGAGGTCCCGCTCCCGTGGGACCCGGCCTCGAAGCCGCACTTCGTGAACCTGCACGCCACCGACGAGGGCTTCCAGGTCGCGGTGCACACCCCGGAGGGCGAACGCCACCGGCTCCTCACCCACGCGGAGTTCGGCGAACTGCTGAAGCGCATGGCCGAGCTGCCCGAGGACGCGCCGATCGTGCTGCTGGCCTGCAAGGCGGGCCAGTCGCTCGAGGGCCTCAAGCAGATCGCCGACGCCACCGGGCGCACCGTGCACGCGGTCACCGGCCGGGCGCACATCGCCGAGGACGGCGCGGGCGGCACCAAGCTGGTCCTGCTGCACGAACCCGGCGCCCCCCGCGTGGAGTTCGTCACCGCCCACCCCACCCCCAAGCAGCCGACCGCCGCCCCCACCGCCGGGCCCCCGGCCCCCACCACGGGGCACCACGCGGCCCCCACCATCGTGGAGGGCACCAAGCACTCCAAGCCCGCCACCGCCCCGGAACCCCTCCCCGGGCAGCCGATGCGGCTGGTGGACCACCCGCTGGACCGTCCGCTGCGCGCGCCCGGCCCGACGGCCGAGGACCCGTACCCGAGCGCGAAGAAGACCTGGTCCGAGCTGGCCGGGCTGCGCGAGAGGGCGGCGGCCCTGCCGCGGGGCGGCCCCCAGCGCGCCGACCTCGAACGGCAGATCACCAAGGGCGAGGAGAGGATCAAGCGGGAGTTCGGCTACTTCCTCGGCGGCCAGGACGCGAAACTCGCCGCCGGCCGTGACACGAGGAACAAGGAGATCCGGCGCCTCGGGACCGCCCTCGGCAAGCTCCCCCGGACGCCGGCCGCACAGTGGCGGGTCGAGCAGCACCAGGCGCACCTGGAGCGGCTGCGCAGCGAGGTCTCGGACCTGACGACCGAGATCGACAGGCGCGCCGCGGCGGACGAGTCCAAGCAGCTGATGGTCGCCAGTGCGCGCGACCTCCAGTTGGTCGCCCACCTCCAGGGCACGGACGCGCCCCCGCTCACCGAGGAGGAGCGGCAGCTCCTCGACGTGCTCCGGGGCGTCGAGCCCGGGCAGCAGACCGCCCGGGAAGGGGCCGGGCCGCGGCTGGACTGGAACTCCCTGGACCCGGGACAGGCCGCCGTCCTGGTCATGGTCGAGCGCAAGGCGATGCTCTTCGCCGAGCGCGACCGCACCCTGCTCGCCGAGAAGTTCGCCGCCGCCACCGGCGACTGGGACTGGGCGCAGCACTACCCGCGCGACGCCGGGCAGATCCAGGACCTGCTCACCGTCGTCGAGCGGCACATGCGCCGGAACATGGGCGTCGCCACCAACTTCCACCTCGACAAGCCGCTCAACGCCAACCGCCAGACCCTCGCCGACCCCTCCGCCGGCGGGGACCGCGAACCGGTGCGCACCCTCCTGGACGTGCTGCTCGCGGACGCGGCCCGGCGGTTCCGCAACGCCTGGGAGACCGGCGCCTCCCAGGCCGCCGTCGTGCCCTCACGGCGCGGCGGCGTGGAGGAGCTCTTCGGCTACGCCTTCGCCCTGGGACGCCTGTTCGGCACCCGCGAGTACTACCAGAACACCGAGACCGACCGCAGCGCGTTCGATCCCACGGACGGGAACCGCGCCCTGCTCCCCAAGTACGGCGCGCTGGTCTCGAACCTGCAGCCCTACGGCGTGGCCCGGCGCTACGGCGCGTTCGCCCTGCACTGGTCCGACGCCGTCCGCGCCCGCGTCACCCACACCCCGCGCGACTCCTGGACCGCCGGGCCCGCCGGCGCCCTGTCCGTGACCTCCGACCGGCACCCGCTGCCGCTGCTCCTGTGGGGCGACCAGGACCTGGTCCGGCTGGCCTTCGGCGAGGCGACCGACTTCCGGTACGACCCGGAGTTCGGCGCGCAGATGCGCTCCGAGGGCATGACCACGCAGAGCTACTTCGAGACGCAGATCCACGGCCCGCTGACCTGGTCCGACCTCGACCACGTCGTCATCAGCCACGAGCCCGACTCCGTGACGACGCCCCAGGGCGACGACCCGCTGCCCACCCGGCAGCAGGCCGAGGAGTTCCGCGACCGGCTGCAGGCCTTCGGGCAGGAGCACGGCCTCACCTTCCGGGTGGAGCTGCGGCAGGCGGACACGCCGCTGGCACCGGCCGGCGCCGCCGACCACCCCGTCCCCGTCCGCACGCCGTCGCCGCCCCCGCACGAGGACGACGGCGCGGGCGTCGGCACCGGCACGTCCACGGGCCTGCACGTCCCGAGCATCATCGACAGCGGCGACCCGGACGCCGGCTGGCACCAGCACCTCGACGAGGAGCAGCACGTCGTCCAGCAGGTCCTGCTGGACGACTGGCTGGTCGCGGACCTGTGGGAACACAACATCGTGGTCGACTACTTCCACGGCGCGGCCGGCCAGTCGTTCATCCCGCCCCGGGAGCAGCCCCGGCAGCTGGCCGCGCCCGGAGGCGACGCGTCCTTCGAGGGGTTCGACCGCGACCGGATCTTCGCCGACGTCGAATCGGCCGTGGCCGCGGAGGCCGCCGGCTACGACAGCGACTCCGACAGCGACGCCGGCAACGGGCAGGCCCCGATCAGCTGGCGCGGTGACCACAGCCTGCTCTACCGCTGGGAGAATGACCACCGCCACCCGGACGAGGTGTTCGCGAACGGCTTCGCCCCGCGGGACGCGGGAAGCTACCCGCCGCTGGAGACCTACCTCGACAGCAACCCCGCCTCCGCGTACGTGAGCACCACCCGCTCGGCGACCCACCAGAGTGTCGGCTGGGGCACCGCCTACCGCTACCTGATCGACGCCCCCGGCGGCATCGACATCCGCGCGACGTTCCCGAACCGCCAACTGGCCGACGCCGAGCAGGAAGTGGCCTTCCCCGGCGGCATCCACCCCCGGTACATCGTCGGCGTCGAGTACGTCAACGACGTCGCCCTGCTGCACGGCGGGCAGCACCCGGACGACTGGCGCTACGAGCAGCAGATCGCCTTCGTCCCCAACCCCGGCTACTACCCGGACCACCGCGCCGTCGAACAACCCGGCCACGACTTCGACGACTGGCAGGACGGGAACCCGGGCGGGGCGGGCGGCGGCCTCATGGTGACCAACGACGCCGACAGCGACGCCGACGGCGGGGTCGGCATCTACGACAGCGGCCACACCCGGTTCCTCCCGGACGGCGGCGAACTCATCCGCCACGCCATCCTCGGCGAGGACGACACCACGGTCGTCGGGCACTCCTTCCACACCACGGCGGACTTCGCCCTGCGCAAGGAGACCCACGACCGCTTCTCGGCCAACGCCCCGACGGCCGAGCACCAGGTGGCCAACCCGGGCCACGACCGCGCGGCGGCGGTGCGCGCCGACGGCGGCTTCAACTGGGAGGCCTACCACCAGGGCGGGAACCGGCCCGGCCACACCGACGGCGAGGACGCCGAGGTCCAGGTCCCGTGGAACCCGGCCGTCACGCCGTACTTCGCGAACCTGCACGGCACCGAGGCGGGACTGCACCTCGCGGTGCGCGCCCGGGACGGCCGGGAGGGCCACCGGCCCGTCACCCACGAGGAGTTCGGCCGCCTGCTGGCCCGCACCGACACCGTGGCCGCGCTGCCGGAGAACGCGCCGATCGTGCTGCTGGCCTGCAAGGCGGGCCTGTCGCTCGAGGGCCTCAAGCAGATCGCCGACGCCACCGGGCGCACCGTGCACGCGGTCACCGGCCGGGCGTACGTCGCCCAGGACGGCGCGGGCGGCACCAGACTGGTCCTGCTGCACGAACCCGGCGCCCCCCGCGCGGAGTTCGTCACCGCCCACCCCACCCCCCGGGAGATCGCCACCACCACCACCGGCGGGACCGTCGAACAGCCGCCGCCCGGCGGGCCGACCCGACTGGTGGACCACCCGCTGGACTTCCCGCTGCGCATCCCCGGCGAGAAGGTCAAGGACCCGTTCAAGGCCGCGGGCAAGGCCTGGGGCAGGCTGGCCGAACTGCGCAAGAAGGCGGCGGATCCGACAGCCGACGACGCGCAGCGCGCGCAGACGAACAGGCAGATCGGCAGGGAAGAGGGCCAGATCAGGACGCGCTTCACCACCTTCCTCGACCGCGAGGGCAGCGACCTGGCCACCGCCCTGCGCAGGAGGAACGAGAAGATCGCCCGGCTGCAGGCCAAAACACCCGCCCCCGAGGGGAGTTGGAAGGCCGAGCAGCAGCAGAGCCGCCTGGCGGCGCTGCAGTCCGAGGCCAGGGACCTGGAGGCCTCGATCCATCTCGGCGCCCTCCACGACGAGTTCAAGCAGCGCATGATCCCCGGCCCGCGCGACCTCGAACTGGTCGCGCACCTGATGGACCTGGACACGGCCCCCGCGGCCCGCGCGCCGTGGTCGGAGCAGGAGGAGGAACTCCTGGACCGACTCACCGGCACCGGCCTGGACTGGAAGACGCTCGACCCGGTCCAGGTGACCGCCCTGCTCCTGATCGAACGCAAGTCGATGCTCTTCGAGGACCGCGACCGCGCCCTGCTCGTGGAGAAGCTGACCACCGCCGGCAAGGACTGGGAGTGGGCCGCGGCGTACCAGCGCGCCCCCGAACGGATGCAGGAGCTGATCACCGACGTCGAGCGGCACATGCGCACCAAGCTGTCCGTCGTCACCAACTTCCAACTCGACCGGGCGCCCAACGCGACCCGCCGGACCGTCCTCGGCACGTCCGACGGGACCCCGGAGGCGCCGGAGTCGAAGACCCTGCTGGACATGCTGCGGGCCGACCCGCTGGAGCTGATCCGCAACGCCTGGGAGACCGGCTCCTCGCAGGCCGCCGTCCTGCCCTCACGCCGGGGCGGCGTGGAGGAGAACCTCGGCTACGCGTGGGCCCTGCGCCGCCTGTTCCGGACCCGCAGGCTCTTCCAGGACACCGCCACCGGCGACAGCGAGTTCGACCCCAGGGACGAGCACCTCGGCCTGATGCCGAAGTACGGCGCGCTGGTCTCGGAGTTCCAGCCCTTCGGCGTGGCCCGCCGCTACGGCGCGTTCGCCCTGCACTGGTCCGACGACATCCGGGCCCGCGTCACCCACACCCCGCGCGACTCCTGGACACAGGGGGAGCAGGGCGCCCGCGCCGTGACCTCCGACCGGCACCTGGTGCCGCTGCTCCTGTGGGGGGACGTGCACCAGGTGCGCCTCGCCTTCGCGGAGGCGACCGGGTTCCGGCACGACCCGGACTGGGCCGAGGAGATGCGCTCCCGGGGCATGGACACGGAGAGCTACTTCGAGACGCAGATCCACGGCCCGCTGGCCCTGTCCGATCTGCGGCACGTCGTCATCAGCCACGCCCCCGCCCCGCCGGAGCCGGGGCCCGCGACGCCGCCGCCGGGGGGCCTCAAGCCCAAGGACCCCCTGCCCACCCCCGAGCGGGCCCGGGAGATCCGGGACATCCTGGAGGCCCTCGCCGCGGAGCGCGGCTACGGGTTCACGGTGGAACTGCGCGAGGCCGCCCCCGCGGTGGAACAGCAGCGCCTGGCAGGCCTGTTCACCCCCGCCGACCCCGCCCCCGACCCCGGCCACCAGCCCGACCCGCCGAGCATCATCGACAGCGCCCCCGGCGGCCGGCCCGCCGGCCCGGGCGGCTCCGCCCACGGCCTCACGGACGACGGCGGCGACCTGGCCCAGCAGATCATGCAGCAGCTCAACGTGACCGTGCCGGCCCCGCCCACGCACGTCGGCGAGGAGGTCGTCGGGGCCGTGCGCGAGCGCTACGACCGGGCGCGGCTCGACGGGGACACGGAGGCCGCCGAGGTGATCGGCGGGCGGATGGCCGACGCCCCGGGAGGGCAGGCGCTGCTCGACGCCTGGCAGCACACCGGCCCCGGCGCCCCGGCGCTCAGGGAGGTGCCCAGGACGATCCACTTCATCTGGATCGGCGCCCACATCAACGACGCCGCCAGGAACAACATCCAGGACTGGATCACACGGACCCAGGGCACCGACTGGGAGGTCGCCGTCTGGACGGACCAGCTCAACGCATGGGGCGCCGACGAGTTCCCGGGCGCGACGCAGCACGACATCGCCGGCGTGCTGCACCCGGACCTGAGGCGCTACTACAACATCGCCGTCGACCGCAGCGGGGCCGGCGCCGCCGCCGGACTCCGCCCGGCCTACGCGGCGGCCTCCGACCTGGCCCGCTACAGCATCCTGAGCAGCCACGGCGGCGTCTACGCCGACGTCGACCTGGGCCCCGGCGAGCACCTGGACCTCGGGCAGGCCGCCCTCGCCCTGCCGGCCGGCGGCCTGCCGGTCCTCGGCCCCCTGATCCGCAACCAGACACACTTCAACGGGCTCCTGCAGAGCGACGGCGCTCCCGCCGGGGCGGGACTCCCGTGGGCGGTGGACCACCTGCTCGGCGAGGGCCAGTACGGCAACCACTTCATCGCCGTCCATCAGGACTCCACGTTCATGACCCGAGTGCTGGACCAGGTCGTGGCGAGGCTGCGGCGCCTGGACACCCCGGGGCTGACAGGGGCGTTGAACGAGCTGCAAGCCGTGAACGAGCTCCTTGCGGGGTTCCAGAACCAGGAGAACGTCCCGGAGGAGGCGATGGCGATGTTCCTCGCGCAGAAGCTGGAGCTGACGGAGCAGATCGCGGAACTGGAAGAGGACGACGACAGTTTCACGCTGGACTACCTGGCCGGGGACCTCTCCGCCTCCGGGATCACCGGGCCCGGCGTCTTCGCCCAGGTGGTCGAGGAGCGCGTGCGCGAACTCCTGGGCCAGTGGAACCTGACCGCGGCCGAGCGCAGGCTCCTCCAGCGCCGGGGCGGCCACTGGCACCACCACGTGGCCTGGCTGACCGAGGAGAGCCAGGCGGGACAGCCGGATTGAACCCCCGCCGCGCGCCGACCCGTTCTGGTATCTGCCGCACCACCACACCGCATTGGAGCCGACGATGACCACTGCCGACGCCGGGCCCGCCGCCGCGGCGCAGATCCCCGTGCCCGAGCACGTCCGGGAGGCGGCCCGGCTGGCGCCCGACCACTGGATCGGCGTGGTCGATCCCGCTTGGGGGGACAAGGCGGCGCCGCCGGAGTGGGCGGTGCTCGGCCACTGGCGCTCGGACGAGGCGGGGGAGACGGAGGAGTTCCTGCCCAACCCCGAGTACCGGCCCTCCCCGCAGGCCCTCGGCTGGGCCGCGCCGACCGACGCCGTCGACGCCGCCGTCCAACTGGCCGCCACCGGCTACGGCCCGGGCGAGGACGTGGTCCGGTGCCTGACCCGGACGCGGGTCGCCGTGCCGCTCGCCCCCGACGGGCAGCTCCTGGCCGCCGTGGACCCGGCCGGCACGCCCGTCGTCCTGGCCTTCACCGCGGGCGGCCACTGGGCGGCGGGCGGACGCCTGGGCCACGCCCTCCTCGACCTGCCGGGCCTGCTGGAGCGCCTCCCGGAGGGCCACGGCGTCCTGCTCAACCCGACGGCCGACGCGATGCTGACCGTCAACCCGGACGCCCTGCGCGCGGCCGTCCCGGCGGCGGCACCGGGCGGGGGCGCCGGGCCCGAGGGCACCCCCGCCGCCGAGGCGCCGGACGTCGAGGAGCCCGCCGCCGAGGGGCCCACCGTTGAGGTCCCGGACGTCGAGGAGCCCACCGTCGAGGAGCCCACTGCTGAGGTCCCGGACGCCGAGGGCACCCCGGCCGAGGCGGCGCCGCCGCCGGTGGCCGGGGCGGCGACGGCCGCCGCCCTCGGGATCCCCACCGCCTCCGGCCCGCGGGCCGGGTGACCCGCGGCCCGCGCCCGCGCGGGGCCGGGCCGACGCACAACGCCCGAACCGGGCCCCCGGCGCGGCGCGGGCCGGAGCCCGGCCGTCGCCGCCCGGAAATCGGCTGAACCCGGTGCGCCGTGCCGCCCGTCGCTACGGGTAGGGCCCATGTCCTGTGCCGGGCCCGGTCGTCACCGACCGGGCCCGGCAGAGGTGTTGGGCATCGGGTGTCGTCCAAGGCCAGGGAGTGCGGGTGGGCAGGGAACGGAGCGCGCGGGGGAGCCGGTCGTCGGGCGGGGGCATCCAACTGCCCGCCGTGGCCTGGGCCTTGCCCGAGCCGGCGGCGGCGGAGGCGGAACAGTCCGGGAGCCCCGCGGCGCCGCCCGGGGCCCCCGCGGCGGTGGGCGCCGCCGGGGCGGTGCCCCCGGTACGGGAGGCCGCCGCGACGGCGGCGGGCACCGGGACGGCCCGGCCCGGCATCAGTGCCGTGCCCGCGCCGGACGGTGCGGCGGAGGGGGAGGGCGCCCAGCGGCGCATCCCCAAGCCGATGGTGGCCGCCGCGGTGCTGGCCGGCCTGGTGCTGGTCGGGGTGCCGCTGGGGGTGGCCGGCCTCGGCGGGGACAGCCCCGGCCCGCACGGCGCCGACGGCCCGCCGCCCGCCGGGTTCTCCCAGCCGGACGGCGGCGGCAACGGCTACGTCCCCGGCGCCGACAACCCCGGCAACCCGCCCGGTGACCAGCCGCTGCAGCCGGGCCAGCCCGGCCAGCCCGCGGAACCCGGCCAGCCGGGCGCCCCCCAGCCCGGGGACGGCGTGGTGCCCGCCGCCGCGGCCCTCGGCGCCGTCCTGCCCGGCGCCGCCGCCGACCAGGGCGGCCACGGGACCACGGCCGCCGGCCGCACCGCCGCCGGCGCCCCGGGCACCGCCGGAGCGCCCGCCGCCACCCAGGACGGCGGCCAGAACACCGGCCAGAGCACCGGTCAGGGCAGCGGCCAGGGCGCCGGCGCCCCGCAGACCAAGCCCCAGCAGCCCGCCCCCCAGCAACCCGCCCCGCCCCCGGCCAAGCCCACCCAGCCCGCCCCGCCGCCCGCGCCCACCTACCACGGCGTCGCCGGCCCCGGCTGCGGCGGCTCCACCTCCATGCAGCAGAGCGGCTGGTACGACGACGGGCAGAAGGGCTGGCGCAAGAACTCCGGCGGCTACACCGGCGACGGCTGCGGCGGCGGCTTCACCTCGATGCCGATGTCCGGCGCCGCCAACAAGGACGACAACAGCAACACCGTGGTGTGGACCTTCACCACCGGCCCGCTCACCACCGGCAGCTGCCGGCTGTCCGTCTACGTGCCCAACGGCGACCTCAAGTCCGTCGGCGGCGCCCCCACCTACTACACCGTGCAGGGCCGCTCCTTCGAGGTGAACCAGGTCTCCTACCGCGGCCAGTGGGTCTCCGCGGGCACCTTCCCGCTCAGCGGCGGCCGCATCGCCGTCACGATGCACAGCCGCGGCCAGGACTGGGTCGGCGACAGCGTCAAGACCTTCGCCCACCACGCGGCCTCCGCCGTCAAGGCCGACTGCACCGGCTGACCCCGGCCGGCGAGAAGCACCGGCAGCACCACCAGCACCACCAGCACCACCAGCACCACCCGCAGCACCAGCACCACCCGCACCACAGCCACGAACGACGGAGGAGAACGCCCCTATGACCCGCCATGTGCTGACGGTCGGTGCGCAGCCGCGCGAGGGCGGCTACCGCACGATCGGCGCCGCCCTGGAGGCGGCCCGCAGCGGAGCGGTGATCAGCGTCCGCCCGGGCCGCTACGACGAGAACCTGGTGATCACCAAGATGGTGACCATCACCGCCGAGGAGGCCCCCGGCAGCGTGCGCATCTCCCCGCGCCGGGGCGCCGTCGTCCAGGTCGTCGCCGAGGCCGTCCAGCTCACCGGCCTGGTCCTCCAGGGCCAGGACGAGGAACTGCCCACCGTCGACGTGCCGCGCGGCCAGGCCGCCCTCCAGGACTGCGAGGTCGCCGGGAACTCCTGGACGGCCGTCCTCACCCGCCAGCAGGGCTCCCTGGCCATGCGCGGCTGCCGCGTCGTCAACCCCGCCGGCGCCGGCATCGTCGAGACCTCCACCGGCACCAGCGTCATCGAGGACACCGTCATCGAACACCTCGGCAGCTCCGCCGTGGTGATCGGCGAACAGGCCAACCCCGTCATCCGCCGCTGCGTGCTGCGCGACGCCCGCGGCAACGGCGTCTGCGCCAACGGCGAGGGCCGCGGCTCCGTCGAGGACTGCGAGATCTCCGCCACCGACAAGCCCGCCATCGCCCTGGAGGAGCACAGCACCACCCGGGTGCTGCGCACCACCGTGCGCGACGTCGCGCTCGGCGTCTACGTCAGCTCCGCCGCGCAGGTCCTGCTGGAGGACTGCACCCTCGAGAGCACCCGCGGCCACGCACTGGTCCTGGCCGGCGGCACCGACCCGCTGGTGCGCCGCTGCCGCACCGCCCGCGCCAAGGGCCACGGCATCCACGTCACCGGCCGCTCCCGGGGCCGCTTCGAGGAGTGCGCGGTCGCCGACGCCCAGGGCACCGGCATCCTGGTCGACGAGTCCGCCAGCCCGGTCCTGACCCGCACCACCGTCACCGGCGGCGCCGGCGACGCGGTCGACCACACCGGCGAGAGCGCCGCCGAGTTCGACCGCCTGGAGGTGCGGGGCGCCGCCGGCGCCGGGGTCGTGGTGCGCGACGGCGCCAACCCGCTGCTGCGCCGCCTGGACGTCGCCGAGGTCGGCGGCCACGGCGTCGAGGTGCTGCGCGAGGGCCGCGGCCGGCTGGAGTCCTGCCTGCTGGGGGCGGGCGGGCGCGCCGCCCTGCGGGTCTCCGACGGCGGCAACACCCAGGTCGGCGCCACCACCGTGCGCGGCAGCAGCAGCGGCAGCACCGGCACCGCCGCGGCGGCGGTCAACGGCGTCGAGATCGGCCCCGGCGGCCTGGTCTCGCTGCGCGACTGCGACATCGCCGACTGGAGCGGCGACGGCCTGCTCGTCGAGGACGACGGCGAACTCACCGCCGCCCGCACCCGGATCCACGGCAACCGCCGCCACGGCGCCCTGCTCGCCCCCGGCGCCCGCGCCGCCCTGACCGGCTGCGAACTGACCGACAACGGCCGCGACGGACTGCGGGTGGACTCCGAGGAACCGGTGCGCGTCACCGGCTGCACCGCCACTGGCAACCGCGGCTCGGGACTGCGCCAGAGCCGGCCCAGCACCCGCCTCGCCGTCCAGGACCTGACCAGCCGCGACAACGCCCACGCCGACAGCCACGGCAGCGCCGAGGCCCGCCCCGGCGCCCCCGTCCCCGCCGCCCGCCCGGCCCCCGCGGAAGGGGACCACAGGGACCACGGGGAGGACGACGGCGGGTACGCGGACGCCCCCCGGCCGGACGGCGCCGAGCAGCCGCCGCCGCCCGACCCCGAGGGCCCGCAGGCCGCCCTCCAGGCCCTGGTCGGCCTGGAGGGCGTCAAGGAGCAGGTCGCCACCCTGGTCAACCTCAACAAGCTGGCCCGGCGCCGCGAACAGGCCGGCATGCCCGCCCTGCCGATGGGCCGGCACCTGATCTTCGCCGGGCCGCCCGGCACCGGGAAGACCACCGTCGCCCGCCTCTACGGCGCGATCCTGGCCGAACTCGGCGTCCTGCGCAGCGGCCACCTCACCGAGGTCGCCCGGGCCGACCTGGTCGCCTCCATCGTCGGCGGCACCGCCATCAAGACCACCGAGGTCTTCCAGTCCGCGCTCGGCGGCGTGCTGTTCATCGACGAGGCCTACACCCTGTCCGCCGGATCCGGCGGCACCGGCCCGGACTTCGGCCGCGAGGCGATCGACACCCTGGTCAAGCTGATGGAGGACCACCGCGACGACGTGGTGGTGATCGTGGCCGGCTACTCCGAGGAGATGACCGACTTCCTGGCCTCCAACCCCGGCCTGGCCTCCCGCTTCAGCCGCACCGTCGAGTTCCGCAACTACTCGGCCGAGGAACTGGTCACCATCGTCCAACGCGCCGCCGCCGCCCACGGGTTCGACCTCGCCGACGCCACCACGCAGGCCCTGGGCGCCCACTTCACCCGGATGCCCAAGGGCGCCGACTTCGGCAACGGCCGCGCCGCCCGCAAGGTCTTCGAGGAGATGGTCGACCGCCAGGCCTCCCGGCTGGCCGCCCTGCCCGAGGTCACCGACGCCGACCTGCCGCTGCTGCTGCCCGAGGACCTCGGCGCCGACGCCGTGCGCGCCGCCGGCCCCGGCGCCGGCCCGGACGGACGCAGCGAACTCCTCGCCCGGCTGCGGGCGATGGTGGGCCTGGCCGCGGCCAAGGAACAGGTGGAGAACCTGGTCAACCTGATCACCCAGGCCCGCCGCCGCGAGGAGGCCGGCCTGCCCGCCGCCCGGATCAGCCACCACCTGGTCTTCGCCGGCCCGCCCGGCACCGGCAAGACCACCGTCGCCCGCCTCTACGGCGCCCTGCTCGCCGAACTCGGCGTGCTGCCCACCGGCCAGCTGATCGAGACCGCCCGCGCCGACCTGGTAGGCCGCTACATCGGCCACACCGCCCAGCTCACCAAGGAGGCCTTCGAACGCGCCCGCGGCGGCGTCCTGTTCATCGACGAGGCCTACACCCTCACCCCGCGCGGCGCCGCCGCCTCCGGCGACTTCGGCCAGGAGGCCGTGGACACCCTGATGAAGCTGATGGAGGACCACCGCGACGAGGTGGTGGTCATCGTGGCCGGCTACCAGGACGAGATGCAGGGCTTCCTGGCCTCCAACCCCGGCCTGGCCTCGCGCTTCCCCCAGCAGATCACCTTCGAGCACTACAGCGCCGACGAACTCGTCACCATCATCGCCGGCCAGGCCGAGGACGCCGGCTACCTCTGCGCCCCCGAGACCCTCACCGCGCTGAGCACCCTGTGCACGGCCGTCCCCCGCGACCGCACCTTCGGCAACGGCCGCTTCGCCCGCCAGACCCTGGAGGCGATGGTCACCCGCCAGGCCGGGCGCCTGGCCCGCCTGGAGATCGGCGACGTGTCCGAACTGAGCCTGCTGCTGCCCCAGGACGTCCCCGCGCTGGTCCGCGGGAGCGCGGCGTGACGGCCCGTCTCCTCACCCCGCTCGCCCTGCTGACCGCCCTCGCCCTGCTCGCCGCCCTCACCCTCCTGTCCACCGCGGCGGCCGCCGCCTCCGGCGACGCCTCCGCCCTGCCCGTGATCGCCCAGAACCGCTCCGCCGCCCGCCCCGGCGAGTGCCTCAAACCCTCCGACAAGGGCACCGACCGCACCCCCTGGGCCCAGACCTACCTGCACCCCGAGGTCGCCTGGCCGCTCAGCCGCGGCACCGGGGTGACCGTCGCCGTGGTCGGCTCCGGCGTCGACGGCGCCTCCGGCGTCCTGGGCGAACGCCTGGTCACCGGCCCGCGCGAGTACGGCACCGGCGACTCCACCCGCGACTGCGTCGGCCACGGCACCTTCCTCGCCGGCCTGATCGCCGCCCGCCACCAGGACGGCACCGGCTTCGCCGGCATCGCCCCCGAGGCCCGCATCCTCGCCGTGGCCGTCACCGACGACACCGGCGCCACCACCCCGGCCCTGCTCGCCAAGGGCATCCGCGACGCGGCCGACGCCGGCGCCCGGGTGATCGCCTCCGCCCTGCCCCTGCCCGCCGGCGACCCCGCCCTCGACGACGCGCTGCGCCACGCCGACGGCAAGGGCGCCCTGGTCGTCGCCCCGGCCGCCTTCGACCAGGGCAACGCCGCCGTGGCCTCCGCCCCGTCCCAGGTCCTCACCGTCGCCGCCCTCGCCCCGGGCGGCACCGCCCCGGGCGGGGGTACGGGCAGCGGCGGGGGCGGGGGCACGGGCAGCGGTACCAGCGGCAGCGGCGCCGCCGTCACCGCCGTCACCGCCGTCACCGCCCAGGACACCCCCGCCCCGGCGGGCACCCCGGCCGGCCCCCGGGTCGACCTGACGGCCCCGGGCGAGGCGATGATGAGCACCGGACCGGCCGGCCGGGGCTACTTCACCGGCAGCGGCCCCAGCTTCGCCACCGCCGTGGTGGCCGGCACCGCCGCCCTGCTGCTCGGCTACCACCCCGACCTCGACCCCGCCCACCTGCGCGACCGCCTCGAATCCACCGCCTACCACCCCGGCACCGCCCTGCCCGACCCCCGCCTGGGCTACGGCACCGTCGACCCCCTGGCCGCCCTCACCACCACCGCGCCCGCCACCCCGGCCGCCGCCCTACCGCCCGCCACGGCCCCCGCCCTCCAACCCCCGCCCCCCGACCCCGCCCCCCACCAGGCCGCGACCGTCGCCGCCGCCGTCCTCGCCACCGTCGTCCTCACCCTCGGCCTGGCCCTCCTGGTCACCACCGCCCGCCGCCACGCCTGGCGCCCCCGCGCCTGGAAGCCCTGACGGCCGAGGGCGGAGCCCGTTGCGGCCCGCCGGGTGTATCGACCACGAGCGTTGTCGACGGTGGTCGACACAGCCGGGGCCCGTCCGACGATTCCCGCCGGGTGCGAGCCGGGCGCGCGGCGTCGGGGCACGCACCCCGCCGCGTCGTCGGTCGCCGACGCCCCCGGCCTTCGGCCGGAAGACGCCCGACCGCAGTGGCCCACGCCGCGCGCTGAATCCGACGCGAATCGTCGGACACCCTCTGGGCCCGTCCGCCGCCGTCCGGGCCGGCGGCCCGTCAGGAGGCGGACGGGTGGATGCCCTCGGCGACGAGGGCGGCCAGGGTGAGGTGGGCGCGGCGGGTGCGGGGGTGCAGGCGCGCGGGCTCGAAGACGCCGCCGAGGGCGAGGTGTTCGTCGAAGGGCAGCACGACGGCGCCCCGGCAGCGGCGGCCGAAATGGTCCAGCAGGTCGTCGGCGCCGACGGTGCGGCCCTTGGCCCGGACGCCGGAGACGGCGGTGACGCTGCGCCGGGCGAGGTCCTGGTAGCCGTTGGCACACAGCCAGTCCAGGGTGGTGTCGGCCCCGGCGGCGCCGTCGATGCTGGTGGTGGCGGTGATGACCAGCTGGTCGGCGAGGTCGAGCACGGCACGCATGGAGCCGTGCAGCAGCCCGGTGCCGCAGTCGGCCAGGACGATCGGGTACTGGCGGCTGAGCAGTTCGACCAGGCGCCGGTAGTCCTCGCCGCCGAAGGCGTCGGCGACGGTGGGGTCGGCGTCGTTGGCCAGCACCTCCAGGCCGCTGGGGGTCAGCGAGGTGAAGCGCCGGATGTCCATGTAGCCGGTGATCGAGGGCGCGGCGGCCAGCAGGCCCTGGACGGTGGCCGCACCCTCGCGGCGGATGCGCCGGCTCAGGGTGCCGGTGTCCGGGTTGGCGTCGACGGCGACGACCTTGTCGGCCCGGGTCTCGGCGAGGACGGACCCCAGGCCCAGCGTCGCGGAGGTCTTGCCGACGCCGCCCTTGAGGCCGATGACCGCGATCCGGAAGGAACGGTGCAGCGGGGTGCGGATGAGGGCGGTCAGCCGTTCCCGCTCGCGCTGCTCGCCCCGGCCGAGCAGCCGGCCGAGCCGGGCCGGGGCCGGGGTCGGGGCGGGGGTTGGGGCCGGGGCGAGGGGTGCCGGGGCGGTGTACGGGAGGGCGGCGGGGGCCGGGAGCGGGGCCGGAGCGGCCGGAACCGGTACGGGAGCCGGAACCGGCAGCGGCGTCGGCACCGTCAGCGGCGCCGGCGCCGGTACGGCCGGGGCGGGCCGGGCCTGCGGGGGGATGAGGACCGTCCCCAGGGCGTCCAGCGGCCGCTGCCAGTCCGGCCCGGCCGGCCGGGCCGGACTGGCCGGGGGCAGGAGCGCGTAGTCGGGGGAGAGGTCCCGCTCCGGGCCCGGGCCCAGCCGCCGTACCTGCTCGATGACCGCGTGCTCCGCCGCCACGTTCCGCCTCCTGTCGCCGCGCCGGCCCCGGGCCGGTGCCGTCCACTTCCCCCTCCGGCACAACGGCCCGGACCCGCCGCGCCGTTCACCCCGCCCGGTCACGTCACGTCACGGCAGCGGCAGTGCGGCGGCGCCGGTGACCAGGGCGGGCAGCTCGCGCATGGAGTCGAAGGTGCGGGTGCCCGGCCCGGCCAGCCAGGCGGCCGGGGTGAGGCCGCCGTGGAAGCCGAGCGAGCGCATGCCGGCCGCGCGGGCGGCGGCCACCCCGTACTTGCTGTCCTCCACCACCAGGCAGGTGGCCGGCTCGACCCCCGCCGCGGCCGCGGCGTGCAGGAACAGGTCGGGCGCGGGCTTGCCGGCCGCGACGTCCTCGGCGCTGAAGATCCGGCCCTCGAAGCGGGCCAGCAGCCCGGTCCGCCCCAGGGTCGCGCGCAGCCGGGCGTGGCCGCTGGAGGAGGCGACGCAGTCGCGCACCCCGGCCCGCTCCAGCTCCGCCAGCGCCTCCACCACCCCGTCCACGGGGGCGAGTTCGGCGGCGAACGCCTCGTCGTACAGGTGCTGGTAGGCCTGCTCCCAGCCCGGTTCCAGCGGCACGCTCGCATGGGCGGCGAGCTCGGCGGTCATGTCGGCGTGGGTGCGGCCGACGAAGCGCTCCACGATCTCCGCCTCGGACAGCGGCCAGCCGATCGCGGCCGCCACCTGCGCGTCCACCTTCACCGCCACGCGCTCGCTGTCCAGCAGTACGCCGTCGCAGTCGAAGATCACCAGTTCGATGGGTATGGGCATGATCCACACCCTAGAACTCCCGGCACGGCCCCCCGCCGCCCGGTCACTCCCGGGTGAGCAGCACCGGCAGCGAGCGGTGCCCGTTGGAGATCAGCGAGTCCACCGGCTCCAGCTCCGCCCCCGGCAGCAGCACCAGGAGCGGGAAGCGTTCGAACAGCGCGCGCAGCGCCGTGCGCGCCTCCAGCCGGGCCAGCGGCGCGCCGAGGCAGAAATGCGGGCCGTGCCCGAAGGCCAGGTGGTCCTTCGCCGGCCGCAGCACGTCGAAGACGGCGCCCGCCGCCCCGTAGCGCACCGGGTGGCGCCCGGCCGCCGCGTAGGAGGGCAGGATCGCCTCGCCCCGGCGGATCACCGCCCCGCCCGGCAGGGCGATGTCCTCCACCGCGTAGCGCAGCGGCAGGTGCGCCACCGGCGCCTCGCAGCGCAGCGCCTCCTCGACCACGTCCGCCCAGCCGGCCTTGCCCGCCCGCACCAGGTCCAGCTGCTCGGGGTGGGTGAGCAGCAGGGTGATCGCGTTGTCGATGAGGTTGACGGTGGTCTCGTACCCGGCCGAGACGATCAGCAGCAGGGTGTCGCGCAGCTCCTCCTCGCTCAGCGCGCCGCCGTCGCCCTCGGTGTCGCGCACCCCGATCAGCAGCGAGGTCAGGTCCTCGCCCGGCTGCGCCCGTTTGGCCGCGATCAGCTCCTCCAGCATGCCGAGGAAGGCGGCGGCGTTGGCCGCGGCCTCCTCGGGGGTGAGGGTGGTGGAGAAGACCCGGTCGACGTGGTGGCGGAAGCGGTCGCGCAACTCGACCGGCAGGCCCAGCAGTTCGCCGATCACCTGGATCGGCAGCGGGTAGGCCAGGCGTTCGCGCAGGTCCACCGCCGTCCCGGGCGGGGTCAGGGCGATGGTGTCCAGCAGGGCGGCGGTCAGCTCCTCGACCCGTTCGGCCATCGAGCCGACCTGACGGGCGGTGAACGCGGCGCCCACCAGGCGGCGCAGCCGGCGGTGGTCGGCGCCGTGCGCGTTGAACATGTTGCGCGCGCTCACCCACAGGGCCAACGGCCAGTCCGGCACCAGCCGTTCGAAGTCCGGCCAGTGCTGCTGGCCGTCCTTGGACACCCGCGGGTCCCGCAGCAGCTCCTCCAGCAGCAGCGGGTCGGCCACCGCCCAGGCCGGCACCCCGAGCAGGTCCACGGGGGTGGCGGGCCCGCGCGCGAACAGCTCGGCGCTCTCGGCGTCGCGGGCCCGCCCGGTGGGGTCCAGGACCAGACGCGGCCCCATCGGGCACCGGGCGTCGGGCGGGTTCGACTGGTCGTCCACGGGAGCTCCTTCGGGCGAGGGTCGGGGTCGTACGGCGCGCCCCGGGACGAGGATGGGCCCGCCCACCCGCCCCCGTCGAGACCGCCGCCCCCGCCGCCAGGCCGTCGACGCCCCGCCGCCGCCCCGGCCGACGGCCCCGCCTGTCGGTGCCGCCGCCTACCCTTGCCACCCGTGACCGGGTCTTCCGGCGCAAGGCCCGTCCTTCAGGGCGGGGTTGGACGGAACGGTCCGTCAGTGCGGATCTTCACACCGGGCGCTGCTGTTGTTCGATGTACTGCCGGATGATCGTAAGCGGTGCGCCGCCGCAGGACGCGGCGAAGTAGGACGGAGACCAGAAGTGGCCGTGCATGATGGCGCGGTTCGCACGGCCGGTGAAGTCCCGGCGGAGGATGCGCGCGGATACGCCCTTGAGGCTGTTCACCAGGCTGGAGACGGCGACCTTCGGCGGGTAGTTCACCAGCAGGTGGACGTGATCGGTTCCACCGTTGAACTCGATCAGCTGGGCTTCGAAGTCGGTACAGACCTTCCGCATCGCCTCCTCGCAGACGGTCAGCATCTCGTCGTTGAAGACACCGCGCCGGTACTTGGTCACGAAGACCAAGTGGACATGCATCGCGGAAACCACGTGCCGGCCGCGTCTGTAGTCGGTTTCGACAGCCATGGACCAAACGATACGATCAGGGTCGTGCAGCTCCGATACAACTACCGCGTGCATCCCACGCCCGGTCAGCGTCGATCGCTGGCTCAGGCGTTCGGGTGCGCGAGGGTGGTCTTCAACGACGGCCTCCGGGCACGTCGGGAAGCCCATGCGGCGGGGCTGCCGTACGTCAAGGACACCGACTTGCAGAAGCAGGTCATCACCACCGCGAAGCACACCGAGGAACGTGCGTGGCTGGCGGATGTGTCGTCGGTGGTGCTGGTGCAGTCCCTTCGGGATCTGCACACCGCCTACCGGAACTTCTTCTCCTCGGTCACCGGCAGGCGCAAGGGTCCGAAGATCGCACCCCCTCGCTTCAAGTCGAAGCGGGACAATCGGCAGTCGGTCCGGCTCACCGCCAACGGGTTCTCCCTGCGGGACAACGGCCGTCTGTACGTGGCGAAGATCGGCGACCTTCAGGTGCGCTGGTCGCGTCCTCTCCCGGCCGCCCCGACCTCGGTCACGGTCACCAAGGACGCCGCCGACCGGTACTGGGCATCCTTCGTCGTGGACACCGAACCGCAGATCATCGAAGACCTGGACTTCGGCGGCGACCTGGACGGCGAGACCGGGATCGACCTCGGTCTCACCCACTTCGCCGTCCTGTCGGACGGGAAGAAGATCGACGCCCCGAAGTTCCTCCGCCGGGCAGAGCGCAGGCTCAAGCGGATGCACAAGGCCCTGAGTCGCTGCGCGAAGGGCAGCAACAACCGGGCCAAGGCCCGCAGGAAGGTCGCGCGTCAGCACGCCCGCGTGGCCGACCGCCGCCGGGACTGGCACCACAAGGAATCCACGCGACTCGTGCGCGACAACCAAGCGCTGTACGTGGAAGACCTCGCGGTGAAGGGCCTCGCGCGGACCGACCTCGCCAAGTCCGTGCACGACGCCGGATGGTCGCAGTTCCTTGCGATGCTGGAGTACAAGACCATCAAGCACGGCCGGTACTTCGGCCGCATCGCCCGCTTCGAGCCCACCTCTCAGGTCTGCTCCGCCTGCGGGATCAAGGACGGCCCCAAGCCGCTGTCGGTCCGTGAGTGGGCCTGCGGGGACTGCGGGACTGTCCACGACCGCGATATCAACGCCGCACGCAACATCCTGGCCGCCGGACGGACGGACAGGCTAAACGCCTCGCAGAGCGTAGGTAAGACCGGGGCTTCGGTCCCGGCACCGCGCGTTGAAGCAGGAACCCACCCAGACCGGCACGTTCCGGTGGTAGGAATCCAGGTCCTCTAGGGCCTGGAGGACGTCAACGATCCCGCGCCCACCCCGCCGCAGCACCTCGACCGCGTCGACGAACTGCTCGCCGACCCCGACCCCTACGCCCCGGCCGACAGCGCCCACGCCACCGGGTACGCCGGCCCGGGCTACCGGGTCGAGGAACTGCACGTCAGCCGGGACTTCTGGGACGACGAGGACGGGTAGGCCTGCGAGCGCGCACACGACCTGGCCGCCGCCCGACTCGCCGCCCTCGCCGAGGTCCTCACCGCGCGCTGGGGCCGCCCGTACGCCGTCGACCTGTTCCCCCACCTGACGACGGACCACGACGCGGAGCACCCCGGCCGCCCCGCCCCCGAACCGCTGGCCCTGCTCAGCGGCAAGGCCGTCACCCTGCACGTCTGGCCGCTGCCCGACGGCGCAGCGGGCCCGCGCTGGCTCGGCCTGAGCGTCGGACAGGAGGACCGCGAACTGCCCGTCGTCCTGTTCGCCGCCCTCGCCGACGGCCCCGCCCCGGCGTCCGAGGCACTGTCACAGCCGGACGCTACCGTGGGCCGATGACCGCCCCCGCCACCGTCCCCACCTGGAAGATCGACGAGACCGACGGCCTGGAGACCGCCTGGATCACCCGCACCCCCACCACCCTGGCCGCCCGCGGCCGGGTCGCCGCCACCCGCCCGGCCCCCTACTGGCTCACCTACGCACTCGAGACCGCCCCGGACTTCACCACCCGCCGCCTCCAGCTGACCGCCCACACCCCCGAGGCCACCCGCACCCTCGACCTGCGCCGCGACGACACCGGCCGCTGGAGCGTCGACGGCACCGCGCGCCCCGACCTCGACGGCGCCCTCGACTGCGACCTCGGCCTCTCCCCGCTCACCAACACCCCGCCGGTGCTGCGCCACGGCCTCCACCAGGGCCCCGGCGAGCGGCACTTCCTGATGGCCTGGATCCGGGTGCCCGACCTGACCGTCCACCCCTCCCGCCAGACCTACACCCACCTGCGCCGCGCCGCCGACGGCACCGCCACCGTCCGCTACGCCTCCGGCGACTACCACGCCGACCTGCTCATCGACCCGGACGGCCTGGTGCGCGACTACCCCGGCCTGGCCCACCGCCTGGGCTGAGCACCCGCGCGCGGGCCGGGAGCCGGGAGCCGGGCCGGAAACCGGGGCCCCGGAAACCGGATGACCGCGGCCGCGACCGTCACCGACAATGACGCATGCTGACCGATCACTGGCCGCTGCTGGCCCTGCGACTGACCACGCCCCGGCTGGAGCTGCGGCTGCCCGCCGACGACGAACTCGCCGACCTGGCCGCGCTCGCGGCCGAGGGCATCCACGCCCCGGACCGGATGCCGTTCCTCGTGCCGTGGACCGACCTGCCCCCGGCCGAGCGGGCCCGCTCGGTGGTGCAGCACCACTGGCTGTGCCGGGGCGCCTGGTCGCCGCAGGACTGGTCCCTGAACCTGGCCGTGCTCGAGGACGGCCGGGTGGTCGGCCTGCAGACCGTCACCGCCCGCGACTTCGCCGTGCTGCGCGAGGTCGGCACCGCCTCCTGGCTCGGCGCGCGGCACCAGGGGAAGGGGATCGGCACCGAGATGCGGGCCGCCGTCCTGCACCTGGCCTTCGCCGGGCTGGGCGCGCTGGAGGCGACGTCGGGCGCTTTCGAGGACAACGACACCTCGTACCGGGTCTCCCGCAAGCTCGGCTACGAACCCGACGGCACCGAGCGCCGCGTGGTCCGCGGCCGGCCCGCGACCAAGCGCCGCCTGAGGCTGACCCGCACCCGCTGGCAGGAGCAGCAGACACCGGCAGGGATCCCCGTCTCGATCGACGGCCTGACCCCCTGCCTGCCGATGTTCGGCCTCCCCGCCGACGACAGCGCCGACCACCGGCACCCGGATGCCTAGCCGGGAGCCGCCCGGCCGCTCGCCGCCGGGCCCCCTCGGCGTGCGGGGGAAGCGCCGGGCCCGCCGCCGTCCGTGGCTACACCGTGAGTGCCAGGCGCCAGTTGTGGGAGCGGAGGCGGCGGCCCGGCGGGTACTCGAAGTCGACCTCGCCGAGCAGCTCGAACCCCGCCCTGCGGCACACCGCGTTGGAGGCGTCGTGCCGCACCGAGGGGAAGGCGTGCAGCCACGCCGGCCCGCCCGGGTGCCCGGCCCGGCGGGCGCACAGCAGCAGGGCCCGCACCGCCAGGCCCCGGCCCTGGTACTCGGGCAGCACGGCGTACCCGGTCTCGTACACCTCCTGCCCCTGCCAGGTGTGCGGCCAGTACCCGACCGACCCGGCCGCCTCGCCGTCGAGCATCAGCAGGAACATCCGCCCGTCCGTCATCGCGAGGTAGCGCTCGTGCCGCAGCCGTATCCGCTCGGTGCTCTCCACCCCGCCCAGGTGCTCGGTCAGTTCGGGGGTGTTCTGGCGGTGCAGCACGTCCAGGCCCCGCGCGGACCAGGGCGCGAGGGTCAGGGAGCCGGAGGCCGCGGGGGAGTGGGTCGTCATGCCGCGCACGCTAGCGCGCGGGTCCGACACCGCCCCGCCGACGGGGAGCGGGAACGGGCAGCCGGATGGAGCGGGAAGTCGGCGGGGACGACTTCCCGCTCCGGGCGGGGGCGGCGGGCGCCCGGGCACCCCCCGTGCCTGCCGAGCGGGGCCGCGCGGCCCGGGACGGGGGCGGCGCACCCCGGGTGGTTGTCGGCGAGATCCGAAGAGCGTAGTGTTGGGAAAGACTGTTACAAAAGATGTGTATTTAATGGTG
>NZ_JBFBGS010000039.1:0-90093 GCF_040684795.1 Kitasatospora sp. NPDC089797
TGGCCCTGCTGTACAGAGTCCCCGGCCAGGCCGCCCGGATGCTGTTCGTCAGCTCGGTCGCCGCACTCATCGGGTTCAGCCTCCTGCTGGTCCTGCTCCTGGACCGCCCCTTCGTGGGGGACCTGAGCATTTCGCCCCTGCCGTTCCAGGAGAGCTCGCTCGCCCGGTTCTGGTGAGCGCAGGCCCCAGACGGCATGGAGCGCCGCCGGGGTGCCTCCGGGGGTGCTCCGGAGCTTGGCGTGGATCGAACAGTTCTCCGTACGATCCGACTCACGCGCCGGAGGTCTCGGGCTGCTGTCGCAGCCGGGTGCCTGCCGGGACGTCCCGTACAGCCCAAGGAGAGCCGGTGGACCTCGTCGAACCGAGCGTTCGGATCATCGCCCGCCCGACCCTCGACATCGACGAGGTGTCCGCCTACCTGCGCGAGGTCGGCGGCGAGCGGTGGCTCGTCGGCCTCGACCGGTCCTGGACGGACGGCGGGTTCCACGATGCGCAGGCGCTGGCCGATCTCGCCGACCGCCTGCCCCGCGGCTCCTGGGCACCGGGGCCTGCCCCGGCGTCCCTCGAAGCCGAGCCCGCGGCGGACAGCCGCCCCCGTGACGACGGGCACGGCTCCGCGGGCGGATCCTTCCTGGACCACGTCCACTTCAGCTTCGTGCTGCGCGGCGTCCGCCGCACGCTCGCCCGGGAGTTGGCCCGCCCCGCCGGTTCCCCCGCGCGACCGGACTCCTCCCCTCGCCCGGTCGCCCCCGGAGACCCCACCGTCGATCTGCTCTGGACCGCCGACCTCCGCACCCTTCGGCACGCCGTCGAGTCCCGCACGGCGCCCGAGGCGGACCGGGAGAGCCGGCTGCTCTTCGGCCGGATCGGTGAGCTGCTGCGCGGCGAAGTCCCTGAGCTGTTCGGCGACTTCACCGTCCGGGACGGGTCCTGGGTACCGTCCCGGCGCGGGCACCGGCCAGAGGTCGACCGCGCCGACTGAGCGGCCGGACGGCCGACGTTCACGGCTCCTGGTCCCGCAGGCGCTCCAGGGCGTCCCGGATCACGGGTTCGTGCTGGTGGGCGGCGAGTCGGCGGTGGTACTGCCGGGCCAGGCCCGGGGGCAGGGTGCCGGTGAGGGCGATCGCGCAGTACGTGGCGCGGGCCGCCTGGCGGGCTTCGCCGAGGGCGAGGTAGGTGTCGACCGCGGTCAGCAGGATCCGCCCGCTGAGCGGCGGGGCGGGCACCGGCTCGGGACCGTCCAACTCGTCCAGCAGATCGGCGACATGGGGTTCCGCCCGGCGCGGCGCACCGGCGTGGAGCCAGGTGTCGGCGCGGGCGGCGGCCAGGTGGCGGCCGTCGACGGTGAACGGGAAGCCGGGCCGGTGCCGCCCGTCGCAGGAGGCCAGGGCGTCGGCGGCGTGATCGAGTGCCCGTGCCGCGTCGCCGGACCGCCCGAGCCGGGCGAGGGCCAGCGCCTCCCTGGTGTGCAGCAGGACGGCGAGGGCGGGTTCCGGCTTCGGGTCGGCGGCCCGGGCGACCCGGAGGATCGCCCGCGCGTCGGCGGCGTCGCCGGCGAGGAGGTGACGGGTCGCCAGTTTTGCGAGGACGGTGGCCACGGCGGCCCTGCGGCCGGAGGCGACGGCGGCGCGGAGCGCGACCAGGTTGTACCGCTCGGCCCTGGTCTCCTCGCCGACCGCGCTGCTGAGCCAGGTGCAGAGCAGCGCGGTGCGGGCCGCGAGCGGGAACAGCCGCCGCGGTGCCGGGGGTCGGCCGTCGGTGCCGGTGAGCAGGCGGCCGACGACGAGCCGGTGTTCGGCGTCGGCCGCGCCGTACAGGGCGGCGGGCGGCAGCAGGGTGCCGCTCTCGTACTGTTCGAGGGCGGTGGTGCGGGCCTCCATCCACCGCAGTGGCGCCTCGCTCCGTGGCGGCCCCTCCCCCGGACGGCGGCCGTCCGCCCGGGCCGCCGCCGCGAGCCCGTTCAGGGCCTCGTTCAGCTGACCGACCAACGGACGTCCCTGTAACGCCAGTTCGGGCGACCAGGCGACCCGGGGCAGGTGCAGGGCGGCCCGCAGGGCGAGGACGGCGCCGTGGTCCGTGTAGGGCCGGTCCAGCACGGTGGCCTCGCCGTCGGCCAGGCACAGCCAGTGCGGCCAGCCGAACCGGTGCACCTCACCGGCGGGGACGCCGTGGACGTGCGCGATGGCCAGTTGGACGGTGTGCACGGGCACGGCGCGACCGGACTCCCAGCCGGCGACCCGGTCCGCGCGGACGGCCAACTGCCCGAGCGCGAGCGCACCGTGGGTCCTCGCGATGAGCTTGGCGTACTCGGGTCGGGACAGGCCGAGCCCGGCGCGCAGCCGGGTCAAGGGGTTGGCGTGCACCATGGCGGCTCCAGCGGTGGTCGAGGGGCGGATGCCGGTCTGCGGAGGTGAGCGGAGCTCAGGGGAGATCCTCCAAGCGTTCCAGGGCCTCCCGGACGACCGGCTCGCGCTCGTGCCGGGCCAGCCGCGCGCGGTACTGGAGCGCGAGGCCGGGCGGCAGCGTTCCGGCGATGTCGGCGGCGAGGTGGACGGCGCGGGCGGCACGGTCGAGCTCGCCGAGGGCGAGGTGCGCCTCGACGGCGGAGAGCAGCCAGGCAGCGGTCTGCGGCGAGGGCGCGGCGGCGCGCGGCGCCGACAGCGAGTCCGTGAAGGCCACGAAGTGGGGCTTCGCGCCGCGCGGGTCGCCGAGGAGGAGGGCGGCCCGGGCGCGGACGACGGTGAGGTGCCGCTCGATCGCGGCGGCACCCATCCGGCTGCCCGTGGCCGCGCCGGCCGCGGCCCGGTCCAGTGCCCGCGCGGCGCCGGTGGGGTTCCCCAGCCGGGCGAGGGCGAGGGCCTCCACGCAGTGCAGCACGGTCCCGGTGTCCTGCTCGGGCCGCGGTTCGGCCGCGCGAACGGCCTGCCCGAGCGCCAGGACATCGGCCGGGGAGCCGAGGCTGAGATGCCGCAGCGCGATCTGGATCATGGCCGCCGAGGCGAGCGCAGGGTCCGCCACGGCGGCGGCGGCCCGGAGCGCGGTGAGGCCGTGGCGCTCCGCCTTGGTCTCCTCGCCGAGGGCGCCGCTCAGCCAACTGCCGAGCAGCGCGGTGCGGGCGGCGAGGTGGAAGAGCGGTCCGGTGGCCGGTCCCTCGCGGTCACGGCTGCCGAGCAGACGTATGACCAGGCGGTGTTCGGCGTGGGCCGTGCGGTAGAGGCACGCCGCCGGTACGAGGGTGCCGGCCTCGTGCTGTTCGAGTGCCTCGGTGCGGGCTTCGATCCAGGCCAGTTGCTCGGCGCGGGACGGCGTTCCGCCGCGTCCGGTGCTCCGCCCGCCCCCCGCCGCGATCTGGGTGAGCGCGGACCGCAGCTGGGCGGTGAGCGCCGTCCCCCGCACCAGGAGCTCCGGGGAGCGCGGCGCTCTCGCCAGGTGGAGGCTGCTCCCCAGGACGAGTTCGGCCCCCTCGACGGTGTAGGGCTGCTCGCGCAGGGTGGTGTCGCTGATGGCCAGGTGCAGCCAGAAGGGCCAGCCGAGTCGGCGCACCTCGCGGGCGGGGACGCCGTGGAGGTGCGCCATGGCCAGTTGCGCCGTCTGCTCCGGCACGGTCCGGCCCGATTCCCACCGGGAGACCTTCTCCCGTCGGGCGGCCATCTGCCCGAAGCCGAGGTCGACGTGGGTCTGTGCCACGAGGCGGGCGTACTCGGGGTGGGAAAGCCCCTTCGCGGCACGCAGCAGGGTGAGAGGGTGCGCCATGGGTGCGGTCTTGAACCGTTCCTGGAAATCGTGGGGGAACCGTGAACCGGTTTCGGCCCGAATTCTAGAAAGGGGGATTCAGAATTCCCAGGCGTCGAGGCACCCCCGGAGGCACGGCCTGCCCCTATTGCCAGAACGGGAAATGCGCGCTGCTATTCGGGGGCGTACCGGCGCGGCGGCGCGGACGGTTCGCGCAGCAGTTCGAGAACGTCCCGAACCTCCGGCTGACCGGCGTGCGGGGCGAGGTGGGCGCCGAACCAGCGGGCGAGCGCGGGCGGCAGGGCACCGGTCCGGGCGATGGCGCCGTGCACGGCGGCGGCGGCCTCGTCGACCTGCCCGACGGCCAGCCGGGCTTCCACCACCGGGCGCAGCCGGGAGAGGCCGTGCGGGGACGGGGGGCCGGTCGGCGGCGGGCCACCGTCCAGGAGGCCTTCGCAGCAGGCCAGCGCGCGGGCCGGTTGCCCCAGACACAGCCAGGTGTGGCCGCGGGCCAGGGTGAGGTACTTCTCATCGATGTTGCTCGCCGTGGGATCGCAGTCCGGATCCCACTGCGGCTCGGCTCCGGCGAGGGCGCGTTCGGCCCGGTCCAGGGCGTGCAGTCCGGCGGTGGACTCGCCGAGCCGGCCCAGGGCGCGGGCCTGCCGGCTGTGCAGGATGACGGCCAGCCGGGGCGAGGGCCGGGGGTCGACCGTGCGCGCGGCCTGGAGCAGCGCGAGCGCGTCCCGGGGGTCGCCCCGACGCAGGTGCGTGATCGAGAGCAGACAGAGGTAGGCCGAGGTGTGCCGGGCCGCCCCGGCGGCGGACGCGGCCCGGATCGCGGCGAGGCCGTAGCGCTCGGCCCGGAACTCCTCCCCCAGCGCGCCGCTGGTCCAGGCGCACAGGGCGGCGGCCCGTCCGGCGAGCAGGAGCAGCCGGGTGCCGGTGGGGGCGTCGTAGCAGTGGCGGCTCAGGAGGTCGCCGACCAGCCGGTACTCGGCGCGGGCCGAGGCGTGCAGGACGTCCTGGGGGATCGGGCTGCCGGCTTCGAGCTCCTCCAGGGCGCGGATCCGGGCCTCCGCCCAGGCGAGCGTGCCGGGGGTGATGCCGAGGCCGTCCTGCCCGGGCGGGCGGAGGCCGCCGGCGAGCGCGCCGAGGGCGCCGCGGATCTGGAGCCTCAACGCCGGTCCGGTGGCGATCAGGGCCGGTCCGGTGGCGATCGGCACCGATCCGGGGCTTGCCGGCGCGCCCGCGAGGGACTCGGCGACGGCGATCGCGGCCTGCGGGCTCCAGGGCTGCCGCAGCAGGGTGTGGTCACCCCCGGCGGCGAGCAGCCACTGCGGCCACCCCAGGCGCAGCACCAGGCCCCGGTCCACCTGGTGGATGCGGGCGATGGCGAGTTGGGTGCCGAGCTCCGGGACGATCCGGCCGGATTCCCAACGGGACACCTTCTCCCGTCGCGCGGCCATCCGGCCGTAGCCCAGTTCCGCGTAGGTACGGGCGATGAGCTGTGCGTACGCGGGCTGCGAGAGGCCGATCGCGGTTCTCAGCGCGACCAGGGGGTGCGTCGCCATGTCAGTGCGGTGGTCCGCCCGCCGGCCCCGGCCGACGGTGGGGGCATCCGGTCGCGCCTTCGATCAAAGCCCCGGTTCGATCAAAAGGTCAACCGGTATCCGACCGATGATAACATTCCGACCCCGAAGTGTCAAAGCCATGATAAAAGCGAGGATATCGCCGGAACCAGGCGCCCCGGGAATTCCGGGGACGGTCGGAAGCATTCGGACGGAAAAGGAAGTGCGCCGGGAACGTGCCCACCACCGGCGGGCTCCGACGGCGGCTCACTCCCGGTCCACCCACGCCTCACTCCCGGTCCGGCGACGGCTCCCTCGTGGTCCGGTCGCGGCTCACTCCCGGTCCTGCGGAGGCCGCTCCCGGTGGACGGCGTCGTCGAGCCGGTCGAGCACCTGCCGGACGACCGGCTCGTGCGCGTGCGGGGCCAGCCGCTCCCGGTACTGCAGGACGAGCCCGGGCGGGAGCGCTCCGGCGACCTCGACGGCCTGGTGGGCCGTGCGGGCCGCGAGGCCGATGTCGCCGAGCGCCAGGTGCGCGTCCACGACGTAGAGGAGCCACACCCCGGTGTACGGGGACGGTGTGGTGGCCCTCGGTGCCAGCAGGGTTCCGGTGAGGGATTCGAACTGGAACCTCGCCTTGCGCGGAGCGTCCAGGAACAGCGAGGCCTGGGCGCGGGCGACACCGACGGAACGTTCGTACGGATCGGTGCCGCCCGAGGCGTTCGGGCTCGTCGCCGCGGCGGAGACGGCGTGCTGGGCGGCACGGTCCAGCGACCTCGCCGCGCCGATCGCGTCGCCGGTCCGGGCCAGCACGATGGCCGCCACGTTGTGGAGGAGCGTCGCGGCGCCCGCCCCGGGTCGGGAGTCGACGGCGCGGGCCGCCTGGACCGCCGTCAGCCCGTCGGCCGGATTCCCGGCGATGATGTGCCGGAGGGCGAGCTGCGTCATGGCGACCGCCGCGACGGCGGGCTCCCCGGCGGCCGCAGCCGCCCTGACCGCGGTGAGGTTGTGCTGTTCGGCCCGCGTCTCCTCCCCGAGGGCGCTGCTCAGCCAGGAGCAGAGCAGCGCGGTCCGGGCCGCCAGGCGGAAGAGGCGACGGGAGGCCTCGACATCGTGGCGGCTGCAGCCGAGCATCCGGACCACCAGGCGGTGTTCGGCATGGGCCGCCAGGTACAGCGACAGCGCGGGGACGAAGGTCCCGTACTCGTACCGTTCGAGGGCGTCGACCCGGGTCTCGATCCAGCGCAACTGCTCGGCGGACGAGCCGGGTCGACCCGGATCCGCGCCGGCACCGCGGTCGTCGGCCGTCATCTGGTCGACGGCGGAGCGCAGTTGGGCGGTGAGCGCCCCTCCCGTGAGCAGCAGCGACGGTGTGCGCGGCGCCTTCGGCAGGTGGAGTGCGCCGCCGAGTGCCAGTTCGGCACCCGCGACAGTGTAGGGCTGATCGAGCAGCGTGGTGTCGCCGATCACCAGGTGGATCCAGTGGGGCCAGCCGAGCCGGCGCACCTCATGGGCGGGGACGCCGTGGAGGTGGGCCATGGCGAGCTGCGCGCCGAGCTCCGGCACGGTACGGCCCGATTCCCAGCGGGAGACCTTCTCCCGCCGGGCGGCCATCTGCCCCAGGCCGAGTTCGACGTGGGTCTGTGCGACGAGGCGGGCGTACTCGGGGTGGGAAAGCCCCATCGAAGCCCGCAGCAGGGTGAGGGGGTGCGCCATGATGGTGGAGTTCTCGAGCATCTCTGGGGAGCCTGGGGAGCCGTGGACCCGGCTTCGGCACCGGATTCTAGGAAGCCCTCTTCGAAGTCTGCCACGTTCCGAGGCACCCCCGGAGGCACGGCCCGGGGCACAGCCGGTGACCCCGCCCGCCCCCGTGTCGATCCCTGCCCAGGTCCTTGCCCAGACCCTTGCCCAGGGGAGCCGGGCCGGCCCCCGGCTCACGTCGTCCGCGGGCCGACGCCTCCTGCTCGACCCGACGGACGAACGAGCCGCGATGTGCGAGCATGGTTCGACCGGAGGGTGACAAGTGGCCTGACAGGGAGGCCGGTTGAGCGCGGAGGCAGTGGCCGGCGCGGTTCTGGTGGGCGCCGATGTGGTCGCGCTGGTCGTCCTGCCGGGCGCGTTCCGGGCGGTGTTCTCCCCGCCGCTGCGCCCGGTCGGGGTCGGGGTCCTGGTGGTGGTGACCGGGCTGTGGCTGTGGTTGGCGCTGGTGCGGGGCCCGGGCTGGTTCGTCGTGGCGTTCTGCGTCGACCTGGGGGTCAGTGTGGTCCACACGGTCCTCGCGCTGCTGGTGCGCAGGGTCCGGCCCCTGGTGACGGAGCCGTTGCGGCTGAGCCATTTCGTGCAGGAGTCGGCCCGGTTCGACGGGCCGCAGTCGATCGGCCTGCTGGTCGGCCACACCGGGGCGGTCTTCGTCTTCGTCGCCCAGCCGCGGCTGCGGCAGTTCTCGGCGACGCTGAGCGGATCCGTCTGCCTGTTCTGCTTCGTCGAGGACCAGGTGCGGCGCCTCGTCGGCGAGGACGCACCGGTGGTCGCCGAGTACCGCGGCCACCTGGGCGCGGGCGGCAACCGGCACGTCATCCTCAGGCGCGGGTCGTCCGACGCGCCGTGGCAGGTGCGGCTGGCGGACCGGAAGGCCTACCGGAGGGTCCGGCCGGCGCCGACCTGTCCGGTCCACGGGCCGCTCACCGCCCACGGCCGTCCAGGGCCTCCAGCCGGTCCCTGAGCGACCGGAGCTGCCCGCGGACCTCGGCGGCCGACGCCGGGGTCGTGGTGGCCGCCCGGGCGAGGACGGCCTCCGCCTCGGCCAGGGTCTCCCGGGCCGCGTCGGCATCGGCGTCCGCATCGGCGGCCGCACAGGCGTTGACCCCCACCTGTGCCAGGACCCCCAGCGCGATGGCGAGTTCGAGGTTCATCACCGCCGGGTCGGCCTCCGCCTCGGGCCGCAGCAGGGCGACGGCCTCCTGTGCCACCGCCAGCGCCTCCCGGTGCCGACCGGCCTCGGACAGCCTGCCGCCGAGCGTGGCCAGGGAGACGGCCAGGCCGGGCCGGGCCTCGGGAGCGCCTGCGGCCTGCTCGCGGAGGATCCGCACGGCCTCCTCCGCCGCCGCCAGGGCGCCCGGGGTGTCCCCGGTCCGCTGCTGGGCGAGGTTGCCGAGCGAGCGGGCGAGCTGCGGCCGGTGGACCGCGGGGTTGACCTCCGCCAGGCGGCGCAGCAGCCCGACCGCCTCCTCGGTGGCCCGTACCGCGTTCGCCCGGTCGCCGACGTCCGCCCGGCGGCGGCCGAGGTTGTTGAGGTAGACGGCCAGGTCGGACCCGTAGGCGGCCGGATCCTCCCGGGCCAGGGCGCGCTGGATGCGCACGGCCTCCTCGGTGGCCTCCAGCGCCTCGCCCTTCCGCGCCAGGCGCCCCAGGAGGACGCCGTGGTTGCTGAGCGTGTTGGCCAGCCGGGCGCGGGCGGCCGGAGGACTGCCCCGGCGGGCCTGGTGGCGCAGGACGTCCAGCGCCTCCCGCAGGACGTCCAGTTGCTCCTGGTAGCGGCCCAGCCCGGCCAGGGCGACCGCGAGGCTCACGAGGGCCCCGCCCAGCCCGACGTCCGCGCGCCGCACCTCCTCGGGCCGGAAGGCCGCCCGCACGGAGCCGACGGCCTCGCGGGAGGCGTCCGCGGCCTCCTCCCACCGCCCGAGCCGGGCGAGGGCGGTGCTGAGGTTGACCAGGGAGTAGGCCAGTCCGACCGCCAGCCCCTGCGCCTCCTGGAACCGCCGCCGTTCCCCGAGCGCCGGTGCCGCCCTCCCCCGCACGGTCAGCCGCAGGAAGGCCAGTTCGCTCCTGGGGCGGCGCAGGGCACCGCTCCGGGACCAGGACGGCCGCGCCACCGGCAGGGCTGCCGTCAGCTGCCGGTAGAGGGCGGCGGCCGCGCCGCTCGCCTCGGCCGAGGCCGCGTACTGTCCGGCGGCCGACAGCTTCTCCCCGAGGTCGAACAGGATCTGGGCGCGGCGGGCCGGATCCCGGGTGCCGGCCAGTTGCCGCTCGGCGAGGCCGCGGGTCACGGCGGCGATGCCGACGGCCAGGTCGCCGACGTCCCGCCCGGGGAAGTGGGCGGCGACGGCCTCCAGGACGTCGATCCCCACCTCCGGTATCCCGGCCAGGGCGGTCAGCGCGGCGCTGCCCGCCGCGAGCGCGAGCCGCGGCTCGCGCAGGAGCAGCGGGAACAGGTACCCGGGCCCCAGGTGCGGCCACCGGGCCGCCGCGGCGGCCAGGAAGACGACCGCGCGCGGGGTCCAGGGCGGCGGGGCGTCGCCGTCGGCGCGCAGCAGGAGCGCGGCCGTGGCCGGGGCCCAGTCCTGCGCCGGGTGGTCGGCCGGGTGCCCGGGGAAGGTCAGGGCGAGGAAGTCCTCGGCGAGGCGGTCGGGGCAGAGGGGCTCCAGGACGGTGTCCCGGGCGGGAGCGGCGGGCGGGTAGCAGGCGCCGTGGTCGGCGAGGACCTGTTCGGGTGACGGCCGGAGCCGTTGTGCCGCTATCACCCGGGCGCCGGCCGGGCGGCTCATCGTCCCGGTGAGGGCGGCGGTGAAGACGGCCCGGTACATCACGTCGGGACGGGTGCGGATGACCCTGCGGCCGGGGTCCAGTTCATGGGTGCCGTCGCCGGCCAGGCGCGCCCAGTGCAGCTGTTCCCGGTCCAGGAGGTAGCCGGTCAGGCCTGCCGGGTCCCGTGGCGGCCGGCGGCCGCGGTGGTGGGCGTCGACCGCGGCGAGGGCGGCCATGTGGACGGCGAGGGTCAGACCGTACTCGGCGGACTCCAGCGGGCCCGGCGGGAGCACGGCCGAGGGGTCGGCCGTCCCGTAGCGGGCGGCGAAGGCCGTACGGGCCGTCGCGAACATCTCGGTGCGCTGCCCGGACTCCTGCGGGAGCGGCGCCAGCCGCTGGCTCGACAGGTCGGCGCGGCGCTCGGCCAGGGCCGCGCGCAGCGGGGGCCAGGGGTCGAGCGTGCGGGCCAGCAGGAGCACCCGGGTGGGCACCTCGGGACGGTGCAGCAGCGCGTTGCTCAGGAGCCAGGTCAGGTGGGACTGCGGCCAGCGGTCGGCGTAGTCCACGATCAGGAGCAGCCCGGCGAAGCCGTCCGGGCGCAGGTCCTCGCTCCGGCCGGGCGTCAGCACGGAGCCCGGACCGTGGACGGCCGTCAGCACCTTCCAGCCCGCCTCGATCGACTCCTGCGCGAAGTGGCGGGCGAGACGGGTCTTGCCCTGGCCGCCGGGGGCGTGCAGCCAGCGCAGGGCCAGCCGCGGCCGGCCGTCGCGCCACTGCTCCAGCTGCCGCAGTTCTCCGTCCCGTCCGGTGAACGGGACCACGGCGAAGCGGGCGTTGAGCATCCGGCTGGGCAGCTCGGCCAGCCAGGCGGAGTCCTCCCCGTCGGCGGGGCGGTGGTTCTCCAGCAGGTAGAGCGGCAGGCCGTCGCCGAAGACGTGGAGGTCGGCGCCGATCACCCCGTAGCCGTACCCGGCGGCGACCGTGATGGTCTGCTCGACGGCCTTCTGCCCGATCCGGATCCGGTCGCCGGCGTTCCCGCCGCCGGAGGGCTCCGGTTCGGCGGTGGGGGTCACGAGGCCTCGTCAGAAAGGATCATGAGGGATCGTCAGGGTGCGTCACGAGGCGTCGGCGGCGGGCGCGGCCTCGTGCACGATGACGTTGCCGTGGACGACGGCGTTGACCCGGCTGTTGTCCCTGGCCTCCACGTTCTGGACCACCGCCGGCAGTGTCTGGGCCTCGGCGGCGCGGCTCTGCTCCACCCAGGAGGTCAGCTCCGCCACGGCCTCGGGGTGGCGGCGCAGGAGTTCCGCCAGCTGGAACCGCCACAACGGCTCCAGGCTCTGACGCGCCGCATCGGTGTCCTCGGCCCGCTGCACCAGCTCCGCGCCGGAGGTCAACTGCGCCTCGACGGCCGTCTCCTGGCCCTGTCCCCCGCGCCGGAACAACCGGACGAACCCCGTACGGGCGGCCTCCCAGCCGTCGGTGAACATCGCGCCCACCACGGTCGCCGCTCCCGCCGCGGCCAGCTCCGAAATCTCCTCCAGCACGGTTCCCCCCTGTGTTCGATCGCCGGCCGTCGGCCCGGATGTCCCGCGGACCGCCGCCGACGGCCCGGTCCTGCGGCCTGTGGTCGCAACCTGCCTCCCCCAAAGGCGAGTTGCCGTTGCCACGGTACCGCTCCGGGGCACCGTCAGGGGCCGTCGGGACGGAACTGTCCGACCGGCCCCCGAGACTGCGGGCATTACCGACCCGACACCCCTTCGACTCCGCAACCCCCATGCCCCTGAACGCTGTTGAAACCGTGCGACGACCACCCACGAGCGCGTCGGCCGCCTCGCCGATCCCCTGCGCGACCGGCTGGAAACGACGGGTCAGCGCCGGCGGGCCCTGCCGCCCGGCCGGGCCGCGGTCGTCGTCCCGGCCGTGGTGCGGCACGAGCACCGGCCGTGGTGCGGCACGAACAGCGGCTCGGCCGGGTCACGGCGCGGAGCGTCGTCGCTGGGCCGTGCGCCGAAGTGCGGTCTCCTCGACCATCGCCGCCAGCACCTCCGTCGCCGCGCCGGGGTGCCGGTTCCTGGCGGTCGCGAGCGACAACGACCAGGTCAGGAGGTCACTGCCCGGGCCGGTGAGGCGCAGCGCGGGGCCCGGGTCGATGTAGGCGTCGGGCAGGATCGCCACCCCCAGCCCTTGGCGCACGTACGCCGTGGCGGCCTCGGCGTTGGCCACCTCGACGGAGACGTAGCGGGACTGCCCGGCCGCGGCGAACGCGCGGTCGACGATCGATCGGCTGCCGTAGCCGATCGGGAAGTCGACGAAGACGTCGTCGGCCAGTTCGGCCAGGGCCGCTGTTCCGCGGCCCGCCAGGGGATGGGTCGGGGCGACGACGAGGCGCATGCCGACGGACACCAGCGGGGTGAGGCGCAGGCGGTTGCCGGCGGGACCGGGTTCGGAGAGCAGGGCCAGGTCGAGGCGGCCGGCGGCCAGGTCGTCGGCGAGGTCGCGGGAACCGCCCGGCCGGTGGCTGAGCCGCACGCGCACCCGCGGGTGGTCCGCGCGCATCCGGCCCAGGGCGGCGGGAAGGTCGATGTCGGGCAGCGAGGACATCACCCCGACCCGGACCTCGCCCTGGATCCCGCCCCGGACCTCGTCGACGGCGTCGACGGCGGCCCGGGCCGCCGCGAGGGTGTCGCGGGCGCGCGGGAGCAGGGCGCGACCGGCCTCGGTCAGGGACACCTCGCGGGAGGTGCGGTGGACGAGTTCGGCCCGCAACTGCCGCTCCAGCGCCTTGAGTCCGGCCGAGACCGCGGACTGCACCACGTGCAGCCGCGCCGCCGCCCGGGTGAAGTTCCGTTCCTCCACCACGGCGACGAAGTACTCCAGTTGCCGGAGCTCCAGACCGATCACGATTGTTGATTGTAGTCAGCGCCGTTCGTCGTTGGACGCGAACGGCCTTGTGGATGAGGCTCGGTGGCATGGGAGAAACCGAACCTCGAACCAGCGTGCACAACCACCGGGTCCTGATCGTCGGCGCCGGGATCGCGGGGCCGACCTTGGCGTACTGGCTCGCCCACCACGGCTTCACCCCGACCGTGGTCGAGCGGTCGCGGCAGGTCCGCGGGGGCGGTCAGGCGATCGACGTACACGGCCGGGCCGTCGACGTGCTGACCAGGATGGGGCTGCTCGACGCCGCGCACGCCGCCCGGACCGGCGTCCGGGGCATGGACTTCGTCAACGCCCGCGGCCGGACCCTGGCCCGGACCACCGCGTTCACCCTCACGGGCGGAGTCGCGGGCAGCCCCGACATCGAGCTGATGCGCACCGACCTGGCGACGATGCTGCTGGACAGCACCCGTGCCACCACCGAGTACGTCTACGGCGACCACCCGGTGGCGATCGACCAGACCGCCTCGGCGGTCACCGTCGAGTTCGCGAGCGGCTCGGCCCGGGAGTTCGACCTGGTGGTGGGCGCCGACGGCGTCCGCTCCGCCACCCGGTCGATCGCGTTCCCGGCGGACGGCCACCGCCTGCACCGGCTCGGCCGCTACATCGCCATCGGGGACGTCCCCAACTTCCTCGGCTACGACCGCTGGGAGACCTTCTACGCCGCGGGACCGGACCGCCGGGTCTGCTACTTCGCCGGCGCGGGCTCCACCCGCGTGATGTTCAGCAAGACCGCCCCGGACCTCGACGTCGACCGGTACGACGAGGAGGGCCTGAAGGCACTGCTGCGCTCCCACTTCGCCGGTGACGGCTGGCAGACCGACCGTCTGCTCGACGAGGTCACGGCCACCCCCGACTTCTACTTCGACGACCTGCGCCAGGTCCACATGGACGCGTGGCACCTCGGCCGGGTCGCGCTCGTCGGGGACGCCGGCTACTGCGCCTCACCCTCCTCCGGCCTGGGAACGACCCTGGCCATCGTCGGCGCCTACGTCCTGGCCGGTGAACTGGCCGCCGCCCACGGCGATCACCACCTCGCGTTCGCCCGCTACGACCGGCGGATGCGGCCCTTCGTCGCGGACTGCCAGGAACGCGCGCGCCGCGGCGGGAACCTCTACATCACCCGCCCCCGCTTCTGGCTGCAGCTGCAGCAGATCCGGCTCTCCAACCTGCGTCCGCTCCGCCGCGTCATGACCGGTCTGGCCGCCGGCAGCAAGGGACGCATCGGCATGGGCGTCACCTTCCCGGACGACGACCGCGGCACTGCGTGACCGATCCCGTGACGTCCGGTACTGCGCCCCGGTTCGCCCGGTGGCTGAGTCCCGCCCGTCGGCCGGACGCTGAGCGGCGGGAAGCTCGCCGAGCCGCGTCCGACCGCCCGCGACGGCAGGGCGACGGTGCGACGCCAGGGGCCACGGTGGCGCCGGGCGAGCCCGGAGCCGACGCAGGTGCGCGCGGCGGAGTGGGGGTCATCCGCCGTGCCCACTACGGCGGTTCGTCGCCGCGCGGACGAACTCGGCCGGGCTCTGGCCGTACTGGCGCCTGAACGCCCGGCCGAAGTGGCTGCTGTCGGCGAACTGCCAGTACGCGGCGAGTTCCGAGATGCTCGGCCGACCGGTCGCCGACAGGAGCGCCGCCCTGGCCTGTTCGAGTCGGCGACGGCGGATGTATCCGGCGACGGTCTCCTCCGCACCGGCGAAGGCCCGGTGCAGGGTGCGGACGGAGACGGCGAGTTCCCCGGCCAGCAGGGCGGGTGAGAGCTGCGGATCGGCGAGGCGGGCCTCCGCGAGCTCCCGGGCGGCCTGGGCCAGGGCGGGAGCGTGGGCGGGCTCGGTGGCGTCGGGCTGTTGCCGCAGCACGCCCCGGACCAGCTCGATCAGGGCCAGCTGGGCGGCCTCGGCCCCGCTCGGGGAGAGGTCCGGTGCGCTGCGGGACAGGAGCTGTGCGTGTCCCAGCAGCAACCGCGCCTCGGCCGTGGCCGCGGAGCCGGTGACCAGCCGGTCGCCGATGAGCGGGCCGAGGCCTCGGGCAGGCAGGATCAGTACCGTCGCCCTGGCCTGCCGGGCGGTCTCGACGGTCGGCGGTCCGCTGCGCTGGAGCATGAAGTCCCCGGCGGGCACGGTGAGCCGGCCCTGACCGTGCCGGGCGAAGTCCCAGGAGTTGCGGGTCACCGCGTGGAACAGCACCATGTCGTCGCCCTGGTCCAAGGCGCTGCTGTTGGTACCGGCCAGCGATCGGCTGTGTACGTCGGCGAGCACGGCCTCGTGGACCAGGACGGCGCGGGCGCTGATCCTGAACTCACCCGTCGCCCCGGGGGTGAAGGCCGGCGCGGGGTAGGCCTCGCCGACCTGTTCCTCCCAGCCCTGCCGGAACCGGTCGAACCCGTGCTCCGGAGCGCCCGGGGCGGTCACATCGACCGAGAAGCTCCCGCCGTTTCCCGGTCCGCTCGTTCCCGACACCCGTTGCCTCCCAGGGCTGGCGCTGAAATCCCGTCGATGTGGCACTCATGTCCAAGCGTACGGAACCGGGCCCTCCTAGGGTGGGTGGAGTCGAGGGAGGCCGGGTTCCCGCCCTCCCCCGCACCGGGTGCAGCAGGCAGGACGAGCCGAGGAGGACTTCGTGAGCACGGACACCGGACGGGTCGTGGTGGTGACCGGAGCCGGATCGGGGATCGGCGCGGCGATCGCCCACCGCTTCGCCGCCGAGGACGCGACGGTCGTCGTGGTCGGGCGGACGCGGGAGAAACTGGAGCGCACGGCCGCCGGGGCACCCGCGGGCGCGAGGGTCCTCGTCATGACCGCCGACCTCACCGTGCCCGAGCAGGTCGACGCGCTGTTCGGCGCCGTCGCGGCCGAACTCGGGCGGCTGGACGTGCTGGTCAACAACGCGGGCGCGCCGGGCTTCGGAGCCGTCGACGCGATGACCCCCGGGGCCTGGCGCGAGACGATGGCGCTCAACCTGGACGCGGTCTTCCACACCAGCCGGGCCGCGCTCGGACTGCTGCGGACCGCGCGCGGCTCCATCGTCAACGTGGGCTCCACGGGCGGCCTCGGCGGCGACTACGGCATGGCCGCCTACAACGCGGCCAAGGGCGCCGTCGTCAACCTGACCCGTGCCATGGCCCTGGACCACGCCCCGCACGTGCGCGTCAACGCCGTCCACCCGGGCTTCACCCGGGACACCGGCATCACGGCGGGCCTGGCCGCCGACTCCCCCGTGGTCAGGGCCTTCGCCGAACGCATCCCGCTCGGCCGGGTCGCCCTCCCCGAGGAGATCGCCGCCGTGGTGGCCTTCCTGGCCGGCCCGGACGCGCGGTACGTGACCGGCGTCCAACTCCCCGTCGACGGCGGCCTCGGCGCCTCCAGCGGACAGCCCCGCATCGCCCTGTGACGCATCCGCCGGCCGCGAGCGCGGCGTCGTGCGCGAGCGCGGCGTCGTGCGCGTCCGGCCGTCAGGCGGACGGGTCGGCCGTGGCGTTCCGGCTCTGGGCCGAGATGCCGGCGAGGAAGACGTCGACGCCGACGAGGAACTGTCGACGGTCGTCGTGCTCGCCCAGCTGGCGCGCCGCCGCGTGCACGAACGGGTAGCGGCCGGGGTCGACCTGCGCCCATCGGTCGGAGGCCTCCGTCAGGAAGGTCTCGCGGTCCGTGCCGCGGTCGGCGCGGAGCCGGGCGTGCGCGGCATTCTGCGCGGCGACACCGAGAACGTAGTTCACGAGCGTTCCGGCCGCGTCGACCCGGGCGCCGTCCGGGACGTCGAGGGCGTCCAGCAGGCGGCCGATGCTCTCGAAGAAGTCCAGCAGCGCGGGCCGCCACGGCTGGCGGGAGAGCTCCGCCCCGACCCAGGGGTGGGCGTCGGTCGCATCGAACAGCCCGACGGCGAGGCGGCGCAGCGCGGTACGCGGATCGGTGCCGGCCTCCGCGACCGCACCGGACACCACTCCGGCGACGACGTCCTCCGTGGCCGCCGCGAGGAGGTCGCCCTTGTCCGCGACATAGTGGTAGACCGCTCCGTATCCGGTGCTCAGACGCACCGTGAGCTCGCGCAGCGTCAGGGCCCGTTCGCCGCCGCCGTCCAGGATCTCGACCGCAGTCCGGACGATCAGCTCCCTCGACAGGCCGTCCGTCCGCCGCGGGGCGCGCCCGGTTCCCTCGCTCGTCCTCTTCGCCACGGTGCGAGCATCTCATGGATGGATCGCCGCTCCAAACCCGTGCTAGCGTGTTTGGAGCGGCGATCCAACGCCCGGCGATCCAACGCCCGGCGATCCAACGCCCGGCGATCCAACACCGGGCGCTCCGGCACCGGGCCAAGCGCCGCCCGAGGGACGGGGGACGCCATGACGACGTCGGTCACGATCATCGGCGCGGGTCTGGGCGGCCTGACGCTGGCCCGCGTGCTGCAGGTGCACGGCATCGCGGCCACCGTCCACGAAGCCGAAACCGCGCCGGACGCACGCCGCCAGGGGGGTCTGCTCGACCTCCACCCCCATGGCGGACAGGCGGCCCTGGCGGCGGCCGGCCTGACCGAGGAGTTCCGCAGGCTGGTCCTGCCGGGCCGCGAGGCCTACCGGGTCATGGACCGGGCGGGGAGCGTGCTGCTCGACCTGCCCGACGACGGCACCGGCCAACGCCCGGAGGTGCCGCGCGGCGCCCTGCGGCAGACGCTGCTTGACTCCCTGCCGGCCGGCACCGTCCACTGGGGCCGCAAGGCCGTTGGGGTCCGGGCCCTGGCCGGGGGCCGCCACCGGGTGGGCTTCGCCGACGGCACCACCGTCGTCACGGACCTGCTCGTCGGCGCCGACGGCGCCTGGTCGCGCGTACGGCCGCTGCTCTCCGGGGCCGTACCGGAGTACTTCGGCGTCTGCAGCGTGGAGACGTTCCTCTTCGACGCGACGACCCGCCACCCCGCCTCCGCGACGGCGGTCGGGCCCGGATCGCTGTTCGCACTCGCCCCGGGCAGCGGACTCCTGGCCCACCGGGAGGGCGGCGCGACCCTGCACACCTACGCGCAGCTGAGGAAGCCCCGGAGCTGGTTCACCGGCCTCGACGCCGCCGACGCCGCAGCCCTCACCGAGCAGGTGGCGAAGGAGTTCGACGGCTGGGCCCCCGAACTCACCGCCCTGATCACCGACAGCGACACCCCGCCGGTCCTGCGCCCCGTCTTCACCCTGCCGCCCGGGCACCGCTGGGACCGCGTGCCGGGGGTGACACTGCTCGGCGATGCCGCCCACCTCCGACCGCCGAACGGCGAGGGAGCCAACCTGGCGATGCTGGACGGCGCCGAGCTCGGTCGGACCCTGGCCGCACATCCCGGCGATACGGAGGCCGCCCTCGCCGCCCACGAACAGACCATGTTCGCCCGCGCCGCCACCGTGGAGGCGAACGACGACGGCTTCTACGCGACCATGATCGACGACAACGCGCCCCACAGTCTGCTCGCCCTGCTGACCGGCGCTGAACAGGGCGCGTGACACCCGCCTACGGGAACCGGCGGCCCGGCCCCGAAGCACCGGACCGGGCCCCGCTGCCATCACCGTGGGACGAACCCTCGGTAGCCGCAGCGCGGCCTCGTACGGCGCAAGTGGTCCAGGCTCCCCGCCGATGAGTGGCGGCACGGGCCCGTGTGGCTCACCTTCCGACGGCCCGGCGGTGCGACGGGTGGCGGTTCGCACGGGTGGCGTCCCACACGGCGAGGATCACGCAGGCGGCCGTGCACCCCAGTGCGGTGAACTGCAGTGCCGTACCGGATGCCGCCTGGGAGCCCGCGCCGTGGTGCTGGTCGGTGACGGTTCCCGCCAGGGCGACCCCGAGGCCGGCCGCCACCGTGATGACGGTCTTGGTGACCCCGGATGCCTCGCCGGCCCGCTCCGGCCTGATCACCGCCTGGGTCGCCACGAGGGTCAGCGAGTTGGCCGTTCCCAGGACCAGGCCGCCCGCGGTGGCCGTGAGCAGGTACCCCGTCAGCGAGGGGACCCGGGCCAGGCAGAAGAGGATCACGGCGCCCGCGGCGAGACAGCCTGCCATCACGCGCACCGCGGCGCACGGGGCCACCCGGCCGGCGAGCGGACCGGCGAGCGCCATGGCCGCGGCCGGGGCGAGGAAGGCGGTACCCGCCGCGCCGACCGACAGGTCCCACTGCCCCTGGAGCGTCAGCGGGACGACGAACAGGAACATGACCGTCGCGGTGTTGGCCACCGCCCCGGCGAGGGTCAGCGCCGTGTAGGGCCCGTTGCGCAGGAGCGCGAGGTCGACCAGCGGGGCGGCCGCCGCGCGCTCCTGCCGGGCGAACCAGGCGAACAGCGCCACCACCACCAGCAGGCCCGCCGGGCCCGCGGGCCACGCCCAGTGCCGACCCCGGTCGACCACGACCGCGAGGACCGCGAGCGCGGCCGTGGCGGTGAACAGCCCGCGCCAGTCGACCGTGCGGTCCGCCCCGGCGTCGCGGCTCTCGGCCGTGCGGCGGGCCCAGCACGCGCCGAGCGCGGCGAGGGGCACGTTGAGCCAGAACACCGCCCGCCAGGACACCGCGTCGGTCAGCGCGCCGCCGAGGAACGGGCCGCAGGCGGTGGCGATCCCGCCGATGCCCAGCGCCCGGCCGGTGGCGCGGCCCCGGAGCCCGGCCGGGTAGACGTTGGTCAGCAGGGACAGGCCCACCGGCATGATCAGCGCGGCGCCCGCCCCCTGGGCCACCCGGGCGCCGACCAGTGCGGGCAGCGTCGGGGCGAGCGCGCAGGCCAGCGACGCGGTACCGAACAGCACCAGGCCGAGGACCAGTAGCCGCCGCCGTCCGAACAGGTCACCGAGGCGGCCCGCCCCCAGCATCAGCGTCCCCGTGGACAGCAGGTACGCGCTGACCACCCACTGCAGTCCGTCGCCTCCGGCGTGCAGTTCGCGGCCGATCTGCGGCAGCGCCAGGTTCAGGGCGAACGAGTCCAACTGGATGCAGAACACACCGACGGCCACGGCCAGCAGGGCCCAGCGTCGGGTGGTGGGCGTCGGTGTCATACCGCCCCGGCCTCCTTCTTCGCGCCGCCGCCGTCGTCAGCGGCGGCATCGTCGGGAACGCCGCCGCACAGCTGTGCGGCGGCCGAGGTGCTGTCGGCGGGGGAGGGCGCAGCCAGAAGTCGCCCCGGACGGACAGGGGCGGTCGCTGCGTGAGGGGGGGGGGGGGGAGGGCGGAGAGCGGTGTGGTGAGGTCGCTCCGCAGGGCCTGTCGGACGGCGCTCCGAACGGGTGGGCACCCGCTGCGCGCCGGACGGCTCAGAACCCACCGTAACCGACGCCGCACCGCTTGCCAACGTCCACCCGGCGGCCGCAGCGACCGGTCGGACCGCCCCGGGTGGGGTATTCGGCCATCGTTGGCCGAGTTTTGACCCGCCCGCGCCCCCGGTGCCGTGCACGCTCCCCCGTCTCGCGGCCGGAGACCGCTCGCCCGGTGCCTGCACGCCGGAGTACCAGTTCAGCGCCCGCCGTCCACCCGCGTCGCCGAGCGGCCCCGCCCGGGGGCCCGGCACCGGTCCGGGTGGACCGCCGTCCGGCCACCCGCCGCATCGGGCATGCGACCGTGCGCCTGTCGTGGCCAGCCCGTTTGCCCGGAAAGCCGCAGTGCATTGCCCGCCTGGCCGGATCCGGCGCCCGGCCGTTGGCTGTCCCATCGTTTGCTTGCTACCAATTTTCGAGCGGCCTTCGGAAGCGATCGGCGAAATCTTGCCGGCGCTCCTTCAGGAGATTTCACGGGGCCGCGCGTACGTCCCGAAGGAAGCCGAGAAAGAACAATTCCTGCACTTCGCGACGAACTTAGGCGGATGCCATCGTGTTGGAAACCCAAACGGTCCCCCCTGTCGACCGACAGCTGGAACAGAATGCACGGACGCGCTACAAGGCGAAGATAGCGTCGGTCTCCCCCACAACCAGCAGAACCACGTTCGAAGAGCACGACTCATGCTTTCTCGGGGTCAGCCTGGAGAACAGCAACTTCACCCCGGCAAAACTCTCCGGCATGGTCGAATGGATCTCACGCAGGTTTTCCCGCTGCACCGTTCTGATCGGTGACAGCATCCATCGCCTCACCCTGGAATCGACCCGCGGCATGGCCCCCGACGAAGCTCTGGATCACGCCCTGGAACTCGGCCGCCAGTTCGCGAAGAACGAGCGCTCCGTGTTCGACGAGTACCGCGATGCCACTGACTTCACCTATCTGAACTGCAGTGATGTTCAGGATGGCAGCGATTTCACCGAGTTCCACGACGAACTGCGAACGTTCTTCGACAAGGACGAGGCGTTCCGCTCGTCGGTGGAGCTGTTCGGGCGCTCCTATCACCGAAAGCACTCTTCCGGAATCAGCGAGGCGGAATTGGAGAACCGCATCAGGATGTCCAGTGACTACTTCCTGGAGGAATTCGCCATATTCTCCTGCCTCAAGCAGTACGGTCTTCCGGTCATGGTGTACCCGGGATCCTTCAGTACCCTGTCCGAGATAGCGATGGGGGAACACCCGGGCGCGCCGGACGAACTCCGTGACCTCATCGTCGTCTCCCTCCACCTGAAAGGCAGGTGAGCATGAACGGCACGCCCCGTACACCGGCCCCGGAGATACGCCGGGGGAAGATCTACCAGAACGTGTACGCGAAGCGGTCCTCCGACCGGCCAGCCGTCAGTGCAGCCCGGCTGGAGAAGGCCGAGATCACGGCCGGGACAATGCTCTTCGCCGATCCCGGCGCCCGGGAACGGGCATTCCAGGACGGCGTATTCTTCCTGAAGATCCCGGCCGAGGTCGACGTGTCGGCCGGTGACGAATTCGCCCGGACCTTCCACCGCGGACCGGCCGCCACTCCGTACGGCCGGTTCCGCACCCTCGACAGCAGCCACTTCGGCGACCCGCTGCTCGGCTTCCACCAACGCGTCAACCAGATCGAGCAGTTCCTCCTGGAGCGGCGCTTCTGGGGCACCGACTACCCGCCGGAGATCGCCGCACTCGGCGAGGCACTCACCCGGCTCTCCCAACAGGTGCTGCACTCCGTGCTCGCCCATGTGGGCGTCCCCGAGCGGGACCGTGCGCAAGCCACCGGCGGCTGCTCCCGCGCCGAGGGCTCGTACCACCTCACGTTCAACCACTACCGGCCCGCACACGAGGACATCGGCCTCAGCTCGCACAAGGACGACGGCTTCCTCACCATCCTGCGGACCACCAGCCCCGGGCTGGAGGTCGCCCGCGGCAACCAGTGGGAGGCCGTGCCCGCGAACCCCGACTGCTTCGTCGTCAACTTCGGTCTGTCCATGGAGATCCTCACCGCGGACAGCGGCACACCCGTCGCAGCGATCATGCACCGGGTCGCGCGCCAGCGGGACGACCGGTCCAGCTATGGGCACTTCACATCCAGCGGCTGTGTGCCCGGTGCGGACCAGGGCATCCACCGCTACGTGGCCGGCATCGGGTTGGAGCGCGTCTGCGGCTCGCGCGAGCTCATCGACGAGAACGACCACGAGATCTACGCCGGCACCGAGGCACCGGACCCGCCCGTACCCGACACCCTCGCGCCCACCACCCGGGGCGCAGCGGAAGGCGGTCGCGGATGAGCACCGGCCCCCTGCCACTCCAACGCGCATCGGTCCGGGGGACGGGCCTGGCGTTCGACACCCGCGGCGGCCTGCCCAGGGCGCTGCTGGACGGCTGCTTCCTGCTCGCCGTGCCCCGCACCTTCGACCCCGGGCCCGGCATCACCCTGTGCCGCGAATTCCATCGCGCTCCCGAGGACGGCTCCGGGGCGACCCGACGTTACCGCGGCTTCCGGGCCCTGGACGGCGTCTACTTCGACCGGGAGCACTTCCAGACCGAACACGTGCTCATCGACGGTCCCGGGCGCCTGCGCCACTTCCCCCGGGAACTCCTCGCCATGACCCGACAGATGGACGAACTGACGCTGCTGGTGCTGCGCTGCGCGATGACCGACCTGGGCATCGCCCCGAGGCTCTGGAGCGAGATCACCGGCGGGGCCGTCGACGGACACGGCACGCACTGGTTCGCAGCCAACCACTACCGCTCCGAGCGCACCCAACCGGGCTGCGCCCCGCACAAGGACACCGGGTTCGTGACCGTCCTCTACAACGAGGAGCCGGGCCTCGAAGCGTCCGTCGACGGCGCCTGGGTCCCCGTCGACCCCGTCCCCGGCTACTTCGTGGTGAACTTCGGCGGGGCCTTCGAACTGCTCACCGCGGCACTGGACCGCCCGGTGCGCGCCCTCCTCCACCGAGTCCGGCAGTGCACACCGGCATCCGGCGGCACCGACCGCTTCTCCTTCGCCGCCTTCGCCAACCCACCCGCCACCGGAGACCTCTACCAGGTCCGCCGTGACGGTTCCGCCGCCGCGGTGCGCAGTTCCGCGGACTTCCTGCGGGAGTTCAACGAACGGACCTGGTCCGACCGGCACACCGACTTCGGGATCGCCCGGCCCGTCGGCGCGGGCGGGGGCGGGGCGTCGTGACCGTGGCTACGGGGCGACAGCCGGGCGTCCCCTTCCCAGGCGTGCTCGCGCACCACCCCGGCCCCAGTCGGCTGCACGGGCACGCCCAGGCCTTCCACGAGGCGACCGTGGTGTGCGGCCGGCCCGCCTCGCACTACTTCCGTTCCTGCGGTATCAGTGCCCTCGCCGAGCGCAACGGCGGCCTGTGCACGTTCTGGATGGGGCAGCGGCTCGCCCTGTACCAGATCACCAACGCACCCCTGGTCGCCGACGACGCGCTCGCCCCCTCGACCGACGCCAACAGCGCACTGTTCGGCGACTTCATGGGGTCCATGCCGCACGACCACCCGGACCGGCCGGCGAAGCGGTCCGCGGTGGAACGCTCCCTCGGGAACGCCAAGTTCGTGGAGCAACTGGAGCCGGCCATCCGGCGGCACACCGCCGATCACCTGCGCCGTGTGGCAGGGCACCCGGTCCCGCTCGACGACTTCACGCTGTCCCTGACCGCGTACGTGGATAGCATGGTCCCCGGAGTCCTCGATCTCACTCAGCGGCCGCTGCCCGAGTACCTGCACTCGGCGGAGTACGGGGGCGTGGTGCGCGGCTTCTTCGACCTCGCCTCCGACGTCATCAGCAACGACAACCCGCAGGCGATGCGGGAGTTCGACGTCATCGTCCCCTTCGTCCGCGCCCTGCTGACGGACAACTTCGAGGCCCTGGCCGGGGCGCCCGCCGACAACATGATCCGACGCCACTTCGCGTTGTGGGGAATCCCCTTCACCCGGGCCGGCGTGGCCGCGCTGGACACCGCACGGATCAAGGAACTGGGCACCGTCATCGTGGCGACGTACGACACCACGGCCCTGAGCCTGATGTGGGCGCTCGGCTACGTGGAGGACTCGCCGCAGGTCAAGGCCGCCCTCACGGCAGAGGCGCGGGGCGGTGGCGGGACGGGCCACGGGTGCCCTCACGGCGACTCGTTCCCCTCCGTGGCAGACCTCGCGGTCCTGGAGGCCGTGCGCCTGGGCGGCAGCAACCCCAGCGCCCTGTGGCGGCGCACCACCGCACCCTTCACCCTGCACCACCGGGGGGCCACGGTCGCCGTCCCCGCGGACACCATGCTCTGGCTGGACCGGCGGCAGGCCAATCGCGACCCGTCGGTCTTCCCGGAGCCCTGCCGCTTCGACCTGGCCAACATCAGGGCCATCGCCCGCTCCGAACGGGAGACCGTCTCATCCCTGCTCTCCCGGAGCCGCTACGAGATCAACTCGTTCAGCATGGTCAACGCCGAGCGGAACCCGCGCAAGTGCCCCGGCCGCCTCTTCTCCGTGCGGATGCAGTCCGTCGTCCTCACGGAACTGTATGGCCGCTACACGGTCACCACCGACGGCATCGACCTCCGGCTGAGGCACCACGCCGCCATGCCCCGCCCCGCACAGCCCGGGACGATCACGATCCACCGTGACGCCGACCCATCGAGGGAGCCGAACCGATGACGACCAGCAACCCCGTGACCGCCAGGCCGCCGGTGGGCCTGCCCCCGATGCCCGGAGAGCGGGAGGCACTCGCCGCCCACCCGCCGGTCGAGCTCGAACGCTCCCGACTCCAGGGCGAGGACCTGGTCTTCGACCGCGCAGGAGGGTTCGACCGCGCCCTGGCCCAGGGCTTCTTCCTGCTGCGCTTCCCCGCCGGCCTCGACACCGAGCCCGGCGACCGGTTCGCCGCCCACTTCCACCAGGACCGGGCCGGCGACGCCCTCGACCGCTACCGCGGCTACCGGACCGTCGACGTCCCGGGTACCTATCAGGGCTACTTCGACCGCGAGCACGACCAGTGGGAGAACTTCTACATCGAGCGGGCCAACTGGGCCCTGCTGCCCGCCGAGGTCGCCACACTGGGACACCGGATGGCCGACCTCGGGGTCGCCGTCCTGCTCGCGGTCCTACGGCACCTGGACGTCCCCCCACGGCTGTGGGGCGAGGTCACCGGCGGGCTCTCCGAGCACCATGGCCACCGGATGCTCGCGTTCAACCACTTCCGTTCGAACAAGGCCACCCGCGGCTGCAAGTTCCACCGCGACTCCGGATGGGTGACCGTACTCCGCTCCGTCGAACCCGGCCTGCTCGCGCTGGTCGAAGGAGAACTGGGCGCCATCAACCCCGTGCCGGAGCACTTCATCGTCAACTTCGGCAGTTCCCTCGAAGTGCTCACCGCCGCCCTGCCCACGCCCGTGCGCGCCAACATCCACGGCGTGGTCGCCACCGAACGGACCGCCGGCCGGCCCGACCGGACCTCCTACGTGACCTTCCTGGACTCCGACCTCGACGGCACCATCCACCGCCTGGAGAACGGCACGGCACGGCCGGTGCAGTCGGTCGCCGACTTCGCCGCCCAAGAGGTCGACCGCACCTACGACGACGACGCGGCGCTGTAACCGCGCCGCCACCACAGCAGTGACCGACCACGATGGGAGAACCACCAGCATGCCGACAAACACCGCCGGGGAAGCGACCCATCTCACCCTCCCCGCAGCCGCGGTGGGGGCGACCGGGCTCCGGTTCGCCTCCGCCGAGGACGCGGACCTGGCCCTCCGGCTCGGCGCGTTCAACCTGGCCGTCCCCGCTGACCTCGACGTCAGTGCGGGCCTGGACTTCTGCCGTAGCTTCTACCGGCCCGCCATCGACCCAGCGGACCGCCGTCGCGGCCACCGCGAGCACGGCCACCCCGACTCGAAACTGGGTTACGAGGACCGACCCGACCAGGTGGAACAGCTCCAGTTGGAGAGCTTCCTGTGGCAGCGCTACCTGCCGGACGACGTGAGCGCGGTGCTACGACGGATGAAGGCGCTGACCCTGGACGCCCTGGACGGCGTCTTCGAGGTCCTGGGCATCCCCGCCCAGGACCGGGAGCTCGTCACGGGCGGCGCCCGCGCGGACACCGGACTGTGCTACACGACGGTCAACCACTACCGCGCGGGCCTGGGCGACCGTGCCGGGATCGTCGAACACTCCGACAGCGGGTTCATCACCACCATCTGCACCGACCAGCCCGGCTACGAGATCCTGCACGAGGGCCGCTGGCTGCCCGTCCGCGAGCGCGCGGGCTACTTCACCGTCAACCTGGGCGACGCCTTCCGCGTCCTGACCAGGAAGCTGCCGCGGCCGGTGACCGCGGTCTACCACCGGGTGCCCGAGCTGCGCCCGCACCCGGACGCCCCGGAGCGCTCCTCGTTCACGATCTACCTGGGGCCGCGGTACGACATGTCCCTCTACCAGTACGACGACGACGGGAGGCTCCGGGAGTTCCAGGGCTTCCGCGAGTTCTCGGTGGAGAAGGCCGGCAAGCTCGGCTACGACTTCCACTCCCGGATATGACCATGACCCGGGAACATCTGCCCACCGCCCCGCGACAGAACTGGCAGTATGCGCAGCTCCGGGACGGCGCCCTCGTCTTCAGCGCCGGGGACGGGCTGCGCCGCGCATTGGAGGACGGCTTCTTCTACGTGCGGCAACCAGCCGGCCTGAACCTGTCTGCCGGGGACCGGTTCGCCCGTAGCTTCTACCTCCCCGACGACACCGGGCACCCGGACCCGTACCGCGGCTACCACCACTGGACCTCGCAGCAACTGGGCCCGCACCAGGGCTACTTCCGCCGCGACGCCGACCAGACCGAACAGTTCTTCCTGGAGAGCTCCCGGTGGGGCCAGGTCTACCCGGCCGCACTCGCCCTGCAGGCCGAGGCCATGCGCGACTTCGCACTGGCCGTCCAGCGAGCCGTGCTCACCCACCTCGACCTGCCGGGCGAGCTCTGGGACGAGGCCACCGGGCACAGCCTCACCCCGCACGGCACCCACACCCTCACCTTCAACCACTTCCGGCCCGAAGTCGCCGCACGAGGCCTGAACATCCACAAGGACTCCGGGTGGGTGACCGTGCTGCGCTCCACCGAACCCGGCCTGGAGGTGGACCGGGACGGCGACTGGCACCCCATCGACCCGCTCCCGGACACCTTCATCGTCAACTTCGGCTGCGCGATGGAGATCCTCACCAGATCGACCGCCACCCCGGTCGCCGCAGTCGCCCACCGCGTGGTGCGACAGGCCCGCCACCACGGGCCGAAGCCGGACCGCTTCTCCTACGCCCTGTTCGTCGACAGCAGCCTGGACAACACCGTCTCCCCGGGCCTGTTCAGCTACGAACCGAAGACCGGCCTCCGCCTGGAGACGGGCTTCGGGACCTTCCTCGACGACATCCTCGACCACACCTACCAGAAGGACACCACCGGTCTGTACTGACGCCCTTGACCCGTCCTGCCTGCGGCTGACGCAGCAAGCGCCGGCCCGGATCCCGGACGATCCGCCGCGCCGGCCCCAGGCGTTCTTCTCCTCCACTCCCCACATCCGAACCCTGCGACGGCCTGCTCCTGTCACCTTCGGCACACCCGTCCAGGTCGCCGATCGCCACGGGGTCAAGGCCCGGGGCCGTCACCCGACACGGCTCGGATTCCTGGTCGAGCACCTGTGCCGGGCGTCCACCGTCTCGGGGAGGCAGTTCCTCTGGGACGGTGGTGCACGCGAGACGTGCTCGCGGGTGGCCGGTCGCCCAGCTGCCGCCCACCCGCTGTGCCCCTCGGGTGCCAAGAGGTGGGCGGGCTCGCCCTGCTCTACGTTCGGCCTCGCGCGCACGTCGTCGCCCATCCCGGGGCGACGCCGTCTGAGCACTGCCTACCGGGCGGCCGAGTCCCTGCTCTCGGAATTCCCTTCGCACTGGGCGCCACTTCCGTCGGGTCCTCGCAGGCCCGAGTCTCGCACCAGCGCTGGGGGCGGACGCTGAGCTGCTCGCGGCCGCCACGGTTCTCCACGACGTCGGTCATGCCCATCCCGCAGTCGATACCGGCCACCACATGATCGACGGCGCCCGGTGTCTAGTACTCCAGCCGTAGATCGTGATCTTGCTGGTTGGAGTGGGCGCGGAGACGGCTGCGGCCACCGTTGATCATCGTGAGTTGTGTGGACTAACGAAGATCAGGCGGTGGCCGCGAGTCACAGCGTAGTGCCTGCCCGGTGGCGGACGATGTTCGCTCAGCTGATGGGCCGCGTCGCGGGCCGATTTGCCCGAGTTGAACCCCGGCGTCGTGCAACGGCGTTGGTGCAGGGTCTGCTGTCGGACCTGCCGCGGAAGAACTGCTGGACGCTGGCCGAGCACGCGGGCTATGCCACGCCGGACGGCATGCAGCACCTGCTGCACCGCGCGAAGTGGGACGCCGACGCGGTCCGCGACGACGTGCGCGCCTACGTCGTCGAGCACCTCGCCGACGACGGGGCGGTGCTCGTGGTCGACGAGACCGGCGACCTGAAGAAGGGCACCGCAACCGTCGGCGTGCAGCGCCAGTACACCGGCACGGCGGGCCGCATCGAGAACGCCCAGGTCGCCGTCTACCTGGTCTACTCGGCCGCGCTCGGTCATGCCGCGATCGACCGGGCCCTGTACGTGCCGCGCTCGTGGACCGACGACCCCGAGCGCTGCCGGGCCGCCGGCATCCCCGACGACCTCGCCTTCGCGACCAAGCTCCAGCTGGCCGCCAAAATGATCGTCCAGGCGCTGAACGCGGGCACCCCCGCTCGCTGGGTCGCGGGCGACGAGGTCTACGGCGACAACCCGCACCTTCGGGCCGCGCTGGAAGCCCGCCCGCTCGGCTACATGCTCGCCGTCTCCAGCACCCACCAAGTCGTCACACCCGCAGGCAAGTTCCAGGCGAAAGCGCTCGTCACGCGGATCCCGAAGCGGGCCTGGCAGCGACTGTCCGCCGGAGCGGGCGCGAAGGGCGAGCGGTACTACGACTGGGCCCAGCTCGACATCGCCGGTCCAGCCGGGCGGCCCGGCAACTGGTGGCTACTGGTCCGCCGCAACCGGCGAAGCGGCGAACTCGCCTTCTACCGCTGCTTCTCACCCCTCCCGGTGCCGCTGTCCGAGCTGGTGCGGGTGGCCGGACGGCGCTGGACGGTGGAGGAGACCTTCCAGGCCGGCAAGGGCCTGGCCGGTCTGGACGAGCACCAGGTCCGCCGCTGGACCTCCTGGCACCGCTGGGTCACCCTCGCCATGCTCGCCCACGCCTTCCTCGCCGTCACAGCAGCCGCCGAACGCCGCGACCATCCCGCGCCCGACGAACTGATCCCCTTGACCGGCAACGAGATCCAGCACCTGTTCGCCGCAATGATCAACCCGGTCCACGACCTCGCGCACCGGCTGCGCTGGTCGCAGTGGAGACGCCGACACCAAGCCCGCGCCCGTGCCTCCCACTTCCAACGGCAGGCAGCTGTCCAGCCCTAGAGATCGCGATGGCGACGGGTTCTGGCGGTATTGAGATGCTGCGAGGCCGGCGCCGGTGCATACTTCCTCACCGTGGAAATCGAGACGGGCGAGCTGCAGCGCCTTCGTACTGGACCGGGAGCCGAGAACGACCAGCCGCGTCCGTTTCTTGTGCGCGTCCGGTTTGCCTCCGAGGATCCGGCCCAGGTCATCGACAATGCGCGTGCGGTGCTGACGTGCGTGGTCGCGCAGATGGGTAACTGGCCAGCATTTGAGCGCTGGCCACAGCTGCTGCCGACCTGGTTCATCCAGCGGTGCGCGCCCGAGCACCCGGAACCGGAACATGGCGAGCCCTTCGACGCCGAGGCGTGGCTACGTCAGTGGCGGGCGATGACGCCGCAGCAGAGGGCGGCTGTCGACCAGGGGCCGTGGATGCTCTCGGGCTGGCTGTACTACTTCGACCCGACCGAGGAAGGGATGGGAGACGATCGCAGCTGGTGGTGGTGGGACGCGGGAGTCGATGAGTCGGACGGCGGTTGGGTGCAGGTGGCGACTACTGGATGGCCCTTCGGCAGCGGTTCGTTGTCATGGCTGATTGAGGCCAGCGGGGGTACGGACCTCGTCTACGGGCCGTGAGCACCGACTCGGCAAGATCGCGATCTACGGCTGGAGTACTAGCCCGGCTCGGCTCCGATCCTGCGATCTGCTCGCGGGCGGCCTACCACTCCTCGTCGGACGCGGATGCGAACTCCGGAGCGTTCCCGCTCGATGAGCGTCCGGTGCCTCATGAGGGTGCCTACATCACATCCTGCTCAAATCTTCTTGCCGCGCCCCGGCCCGTCACCTTAGGTTCTCCCCGCCGCCCGAGAAATGGCGGAAGAATCCCGGCGGAGATACCCCGGGCGATCCTGAGGAGTTTCATTTGAGGAAGTTCTTGCCACGAACCGGCGCTTCGCTGGCCGTGGCCGCGCTGTTCACCCTCGGAACATCCGGTGCGGCATTCGCGGACTCGGACGTCACCTGGACCAACGCGTCGACCAAGCGGTGCCTCGAATACAGCCCGGGCTTCAGCAACCCCGTGGTCGCGGACTGCTCCCGGGGCTGGAAGAAGATATTCCACGACACCGGGAACGCGGACGGCTCCTGGAACGAGGTCGCGAAGGAGGCGGCCCCCTTCGGCAAGCTGTGCCTCGCAGCGTACAAGGACAACTCGGTCTACATCGAGCCCTGCACCAACCCCTCCAACGACTACCAGCGCTGGTTCGAGAACAAGACCGACACCGGCTGGGAGCTGCGCCACAAGGCGACCGGCCGCTGCCTGGACAGCAACGCCGAGGGGAAGGTGTACCTGCACGACTGCAACGCCGGGCTCTTCCAGCGCTGGACGTAACAGGGCGCCGACGGTCGGGTGACCTGGGCCGCCTCGGCGGAGGCGACCCCGGTCACCTGCCGGCCTCACGCCGCAGGCCGACGATCTGCCGGAAGTAGAAGACGGTCGCCAGCAGGTAGAGGGCCGACCCCCAGATGACGGCCCCCCAGCCGAGCGCATGGCAGGCCCCCGCCCCCGGGAAGGCCGTGGAGCCGAGCAGCACCAGGGGGAACCCGACCATCAGGCAGAAGGTCGCGGACTTCCCGACGAAGCTCACCCGCAGCGGCTCGAACCCGCTCCGCCGCACCAGCCCCACCCCGACGGCCATGGCCGCGTCGCGGGCGAGCAGCGCCACCAGGAACCAGACGGGCACGAGGTCCCGCAGGGCGAGCGCCACCAGCGTCGCGACGGTGTAGAGCCGGTCCGCGACCGGATCCAGGATCCGCCCGAGCTCGCTCACCTGATCGAGTTTCCGCGCCAGGAAACCGTCCAGATAGTCGGTGATTCCGCTGAGGATCAGGACGAGAACGGCCCAGAGGTCCTGGTTTCCGTGCCCCAGCCAGGGCAGGACGGCGAGCCAGAAGAATACCGGGACACCCGCGAGCCGCAGCGCGCTCAGGCAATTCGGAATCGTCAGGATCCGATGCGCCGAAGACCCCCGGCCGAATTCGTCCTTCCGGACGTGAGAATCAATCACGGCCCCAAGGCTACCGATGGAAACCGACTGATTTCCGCCCGGCCCCGGCAGCAATGGCCACGCCCGTCCCACCGACCATAACCGCACCGATTCCTCCGGGACACCGTTCGGGCCGTGCCTTCGGGAGTGCCTCTTCCGGGCCCCTCCAGGACGCCTCCCGGCGTTCCCACCGGCCGAGGTCACCCGCACCCCGCCGGTAGGAGCTGACGCGCCGTGAGCCTCCGCCGCACGGTGGAGGCACGACGGATGTCGACGCCTTCAGCGCGCCGGCCGACCCCGTGCGGCGGAACCCCGCTTCGGCCGGTTAGTCCAGCGCACGGCGAACCAGCGGCTCACCGTGGAAGGGCACGAGCCGCTTCCGCCACCGGGCCGCGAGCGCGACCAGCCGCCGGCCCGCCCTCGCGTCGTAACCCGCCGTGGTGAGCAGCCGGCTGACGCCGCTGGACCGGCCGCCGCCGAGCGCTGGATCAGGCTCCCGCCACGTCCACGAAGACGGGGTTGGCGTAGCACCACGTGTCCGCCCACGGGTCGCCGTTGCCGGGCTCGTGGGAGATCGGCCCGTTCGGGTCGACGGCGGCACCGAGGTAGCCGGTGCCGTGCCGGTTGCCGTCGCTGCCGCGCAGCCGCAGGTAGAAGGACTCGTTGCCGGCGGTGACCGGGATCTCCAGGGTGTAGGTGCCGGTGCGGCCGCTGACGTCGGCGGTGTGGACGACCCGGGTGTCCGGCGCCCGCCAGGTGTCCCGGTCGGAGACCGGGCCGCGCACGGCGCCCCGGATGACGTCCACGTGCGCGAGCCGGGGCAGGATGCCCTGGGGGTTGGGGCGGGACGCGGTCGTGACCGTCACCGACAGGGTGAGCCGCTCGCCCCTGCGGACGCGCAGCCGACCGCCGAGGGTGACCCCGCGGCCGTGGTCGCACGCCCGCTTCACCCGCACGTCGAGCCCGTCGAGCAGGTGTCCGTGGTCCACCCAGACCCGGCCGGCCCGCAGGCCCGCCATCACCGCGCGGTAGCCGTAACGGGTCACCCCGACATGGGTGCGGCTGAACTGGCCCGGCCAGAAGTCGCTTCCGGGCTGCGCGGTGGCGGTGTTCACCGGGTCCGGCACCTTGCCGGTGTTGTCGAAGTTCTGGCCGGGCTGCCAGTCGCCGTTCTTCCAGGTGTCGAAGACGGTCCGGTGGTTGTCGGAGTTGCTGGTGATCGAGAACAGCCGGCCCTCGGCCAGCATCGAGTCCCACAGGCCGCCCACGGTCGCGGTCGCCCAGTCGAAGCCGCCGTAGGTCTGGTAGGCGTTCGCCGGGTAGCCGGACCACGACTGCGCGGACGGTGTGTTCTCGTACTCGCCGCGGATCGAGTTCGGGCCGCGCCAGCCCGGGATGGCCGCGCCCTGGGCGCCCGGCGCGCCCTCCATGCCGATGACGATCCCGTCAGAGGCGTCCCGCCAGTTGCGCACCTCGTGCGGGGAGTCGATGCCCAGGCGCAGCGGGTGGTTGGCGAGGACGAGGACGTCGTCGACGTAGCCGGTGCGCCGCTGCTCGGCCAGCCACCGGATGGCCTTGACGGCGTGGGCCTCGTTGCGGGCGGTGTCGGCCGCGCCGGCCAAACCCTCGCTGTAGCCCAGCAGTTTGCCGTCGTAGGCCAGCTCGAACCGGGTGAGCAGGTCGACCTCGTGCGGTCCGGGGGCCGCGAACACGGTGGCGTGCTCGGCGGCCGGGATGTACCACTCCAGTCCCTGGAAGATCAGCTGGCGCGGGTTCTCGGCGCGGGCCCGGAGGATCTCCTGGTGCTCCAGCGCGGCACCGTGGTGGGCGTGGCCGAAGTTGGAGTGCTCGTTGAACACCAGCCAGTCCAGGCCGTACTGCGCGGCGGCCCGGACCTGCTGGGAGAACGTGTACTTCGCGTCGTGGCTGTAGACGGAGTGGACGTGGTGGTCGCCGACCAGGTAGGCGAGGTGCGGGTCGGAACCGCCGTGCCCCCGTCCGGCGGCGGCAGCCGGCGTGGCGGCGGCCGCCGTGCCCGCCCCGCCGAGGGCGAACGCGGCGCCGAACAGGCCCGCGCGGCGCAGGAGCCCGCGGCGCGACATGCCCTGGGCGTCGAGATCGGCGGGAGGGACGGACGGATCGGCCCAGGCGGGCAGCTGCTGATCGGTCATGGTGATCCTCGGAACGGGAGTTCAGCGGTGTGGTGGGGCCAGGGGTCGTGCAGAAGGCGGCGGGCAGGCGGTGGAACGCCGCAGCGGTGCAACTCGCCCCCGGCGAGGGGGCGGGGCCGGTCTTGCGTCGCTCACGGCTGCACGATTCCGTGGCAAGAGAACTGCCGGAAGAAACCGATTTGAAGACCCGGGGTGGAATCGATGGCCGCCCAGTGGCCCGCGGACGTACCGCCTCTCCGCGGGCACGCCGCCTTACGGTCGGCCCGGCAGGGACCGGCGTCGTCACCGCCTCGGGGCGCGGACCCTCCCCCGGTGATCGATCACGGCTCCTCCCTGCCGTGCTGCCGGCTCCGCCTCGTGCCCGCCGTCGTGTCGTCTCCGACCTACGGGTCAGGACACCTGGTCAGCCGTGGGTTCGCCGATCGGCCAGGCGATCTCCAGGCGGTTGCCGGGGTCGTCCGGTGTGCCGGTCCACCGGCGGTAGATCATCCGGACCGGGCCCGCGAAGGTGAAGCCGTGCTCGGTGACCCAGGCGGCGACGGCGTCGTACGCGCCGAGGATCTGCGGGAACCCGGCGTCCGCTCCCTCAACCTGGGTGCAGGCCAGCGCCGTCTCGGGCAGCTCGCACACGCTCATGCCCTCGGGCAGGTCCGCGGGCTGGGCGCCCTGGTCCCAGAACGGCAGGCAGGCCTCCACGAGGGCCTCGTTCTCGTCGTCGCACACCCCGTGGAAGCGGACGAAGGCCGGCCCGGTGAAGGTGAGCGGGCCGCGGCCGGCCACCTCGTACACCTCGCGGTAGGCGTCGGCGAGGAAGGCGCCGAGGCCGGTGTTGTCCACGCTCGCGGCGCGGACGAGGATCCGTTCGGGGCCGCCCTGGCGGACGGTGACGTGGTGGGTCATCCCTGCTCCTTCGGTCAGTCGGGTCAACAGGCCGTGGACAGCGCCGCGTTGCGCGTGCAGGTGCCGCTCGGCCGCCCGCAGGTGCTCGCGCAGGGCGGCGGCCAGCTCCTGCCGGCCGGCGCCGAGCAGGCGGCGCACCTCCTCGACGGGGATGTCCAGTTGGCGCAGCGCCCTGATCACCTGCGCCGTGCGCACCTGGTCGCGCCGGAAGTAGCGGTAGCCGCTCACCGGGTCGACGTACGTCGGCACCAGGACGCCGCAGGCGTCGTAGTGTCGCAGGGCGGTGACCGAGAGGCCGCTGGCCTGGGAGAACTGCCCGATCGGCAGCAGGTTTCTGTCCACGGCCCCGACTGTGCCCTCTCAGGCCACCCGAGAGTCAAGCCCCTTGTCCGATCGACGACTTCGCTCCCCGTCGCCCGGCTGCCACCCCTGCCACCCCTGCCACCACCGCCGCCGATGGGCGGGTCGGGACCCGGGAGCACGGTCCCGGGTCGGGGCGGGGGCGGGAGCGCGGTCCCCGTTCCGATGGGTGACGCCCCGTGACGGGTGCGCTCCGTAGTGTCGTGGGTGTGCCCAGGTGGTTCGTCCACCGTCACTGTCAACGCCCGTTTCCCGCGCCGCACCCGTGGCGCCGCTGTCCGAGGAGCCTGCCCATGGCCGATCGCCACTTCCGCCACCGCCTCGATCCCTCCGCTTCCACCGGCGACGGCGGGCCGGGGTTCGGGCCCGCCCGGTGGAGCGGGCCAGAGGCCGCACTGGCGGACCTCGCACCCGCGGGCCTGTCCCGGCGGCGCCTGCTGACGGCGGGTGCGATGGCCGGGGCGACGCTCCTGGGCACCGGCCTGACGGGGGGCAAGGCCTCGGCCGCCTCCAAGCCGGCGATCTTCTACTCGCCGCACCAGGACGACGAGGCACTGGGCCTGGCCGGGTCGATCCTGGAGCACAAGGCAGCCGGACGGCCCGTGTACCTGGTGTTGGTGACACAGGGTGAGAACGACCAACTGGCGTGGCGCATGAACGAGAAGGACCAGGAGACCGGCAAACAGAGCGATTGCGTGCTGCGCGCCTCGAACCGGTGCGCGGCCCACGGCCCCCACGGGCTGAACTGGCCGACCGACGGTGCCAGCATGATCGTGCCCGGCCGGACCGCCGAGTTCATGGCCTCGGCGAAGGAGCTCGGCGTCGACAAGGTGATCAACTGGAAGCTCCCCGACTCCGCGTACAACCCCGGCGACGCCTTCAAGAAGCTCACCAAGACGGTCAAGTCGAAGATCGCGTCCCTCGCGGACCAGTACCCGGGCGCCTCGCACAAGTTCACCGCGGGCTGGCTGGAGGTCACCCGGACCCACAAGGCGATCACCGACGCGGCCGTGGAGCTGGCGTGGGACGGCGTGCTCTCCGACGTGCGCTTCAACTTCGTCTACGCCTACGACTACCCGGAGAGCGACCGCCGCAGGGGCGCCGCCTACGTGCTGGACATCCCCGACGAGCACATGCGGAGGAAGCGCAACGCCATCTCCTGTTACAACGCCTGGAGGCCGTCCGAGAACCTCTACGCGCTCGGCTACCACAGTGTCCCGGAGAAGATGGAGCGCGCGGCGGCCGACCGGCACGAGTACGTCTTCGCCCTCCCCAGGAAGGACAGGTACAAGACCGGCAACATCGACGGCCAGACCAAGAACAGCTTCACCGGCAAGCCGCAGTGGGACTGGTCCTGACGGACCGCCGGGCACGGACCGGCGCCCTGGTCCGAGCCGTCGGGGCGGCCGTCGGCGAGGCCACCCCGTCGGCTCGGACCAGGGGCAGGGCCTCCGGGTCACCTGCCGATCGGCCGAGGCGGAACGCGGAGCCCTCGCCGGGCGCCCGTGCCGTGGCCTCCTCCGCACTGCTGCGCACCTTTGGAGGTGCCGGCCAGGGCGCCCGCTGCGCCGGGGCCGCCCACCGGCCCGGCGGAGCGGATGCCCCGGAACTCGTCGACCGCGGTGTGACCGTGCTTCGAACGCGGCCAGCGAAAGGTGATCTGGTCCAGGGAGTCCAGCGGCCTGGCGTCGAACAGCGCGAAGACGGTCAGTCGGGTGCCGCCGGTGGTCTCGTCCTCGATGGCCCGGTAGCGGTTCCCGGCCGTGTCCCGCACGGTGATGGGGCCGGTGCCGGCTCCGGCGAGCACCAGGGTGACGATCAGCGTGTCCCCCTCGGCGACCGGGCTCCCGACCTGCACCGACTCGCCGGTGGTGGTGGCCGAGTCGAGCGGGGAGGCGGCCACCTCGTCGCCGATCCGGCCGAGGTAGCCGCACTCGTCCGGTGTCCGGGCGCCGGCCGGGACGGTCGGCTGGTCGCTGGTCGCGGCGGTTCTCCCGGCCGTGGCCGGGGCGGCGGTCAGGGGCAGGGCCAGAAGGCCGGCGAGCAGACCGCTGACCGACAGTGCGGGCCACACGAGGCGCCGGCGGGCGAGTCGGCGGCGTCCCGTCCCGTACGGTTCCCGGGGTGCGTGCGGTTCCCGAGGTGCGTGCGGTTCCCGAGGTGGCTGCGGTGCCTGCGCTGCCTGCACTGCCTGCGGTGCCACGTCGGGTACGGGCGGCTCCACCCCAGCGTGCGGGTCCGGCGCCGGTGGCTCCTGCGACTGCTGCCGCACCTGGATGCGCCGCCAGGCGGACTGCCAGCGAGCGCGCTCCTCGGCGGGCACGCCGAAAGCGGTGACGAGCGCCAACACCCGCTCCAGAGGAGGGAGACGGCTCCGCTGAGGGCTCAGGTCCCCCGAGAGGGTACTGCGCGGAAGCCCGGTGCGGCGCTCGAGTTCGCGCAGCGACGGGTTGCCGGACCACGCCTTCAACGCCCGGAGCCGGCACATGAACTCCTGCTGTGTGGTCGCCTCGTCCGGATCGGGCGTTGTCGCCGCAGCCTGCTCCGGTAACCGGTCCGGACCCCCGCCCGTGTCTCGCTCGGTCATCTGCCCCCCTTGGGTGATCGGCTCGCTCGGCCGATCGCGGCGCGTGCGCCGGGGACCATCCTGGCCAACACCGACTGACCGCTCCATGGCGTTCTCTTGGCGTTCTATGATGCTCTGTTGGCAGGGGCCCGCCAGGGCCGCAGGCCGAGAGTCACCGGCGGCGGACGCGGTGCGGGCACCGGGCCGTTCCTGCCGTCGTCGTTCCCGTGGACGGCCACCCATCGGAGGCGGTTTTGCTGGGGGATTTCGGAACGCTGCTGCGGCAGCACCGGTACTCGACCGGGTGGACGCAGGAGCAACTCGCCGAGGAGTCGGGTATCTCGACGCACGCGATCAGCGTGCTGGAGTCAGGGCGGCGGCGGCCTCGCCTGTCGTCGGTGGCGCGGCTGGCCACGGCCCTGGGGCTGGACCCGGCCGACCGCGACCGGCTGCTCTCCGCGGCACGTGGGGAGTCGGAGCCCCGGCCCGGCGGGGAGCCGGCCGAACACGTGGTTCCCCGCCTGCTGCCGTACGCCGTACCGGACTTCACCGGACGGCTCGACGAGGTGGACCGGCTGCTGGCCCTGGCCGGCGGACCGGGCGGCGCCCAGGCCCGTCCGCTGGTGATCTCGGCCATCGACGGCATGGCCGGTGTCGGCAAGACCGCCTTGGCCGTCCACGTCGGGCACACCCTCGCCGACCGGTTCCCGGACGGCCAGCTCTTCGTGGACCTGCGCGGTTTCACTCCGGGCCAGCGGCCGCTCGAACCGGGCGCGGGGCTGGCGAGTCTGCTCCGGGCGGTCGGAGTCAGCGAGACCGCACTGCCGTCGGGCACCGAGGAGCGCGCCCGGCTGTGGCGCAGCCGGGCGTCGGGCAGGCGGTACCTGATCGTGCTGGACAACGCCGTCGACGCCGAGCAGGTCCGCCCGTTGATCCCCGGCGGCCCGCACTGCCTCGTGCTGGTGACGTCCCGCCGGCGCATGCCCGCACTGGACGGGGCGGTCAGCCTGCCCCTGGACGTGCTGAGCCATGACGAGGCCGTCGAGCTGTTCTCCCGGATCGCCGGCCCGGAGCGGGTCACGGGCCACGCCACCACCGTGGACGAGATCGTCGCACTGTGCGGAAAACTGCCGCTGGCGTTGCGGATCGCCGCCGCCAGGCTGGCCCATCATCCCGCCTGGACGCCCGTCGAGTTGCTGCAGCGGATCCGGCGTCCGCAGAAGTTATTGACCGAGCTCTCCGACCACGACCGGAGCGTCGCGGCGGCCTTCGTCGACTCCTATCACGCCCTCACCCCGGCGCGGCGGCTCGCGTTCCGGCTGGCCGTGCTGCATCCCGGTGAGGACGTCACGCCGCACGCCCTCGCCGCCCTGGTCGACGCACCGCTGGACGAGGCCGAAGAGCTCCTCGAGTCGCTGCACAACCACCACCTGCTGATCGAACACGCGGCCTTCCGGTACACCTTCCACGACCTGCTGCGCACCTTCGCCGGCGAACTGCTCGCCCGGGAGGACTCCGGGCCCCTCCAACGCGCCGCGCTCATCCGGCTGTTCGACCACTACCGTCACACCGCCGGCTCGGCGATGGACCTCCTGGCCCCGCTGGAACGGCATCACCGACCACGGCCACCCGAGCCCGGCGGCACCCCGCTGGTGTTCGCCGACCAGGCGGACGCGACCGCGTGGTTGGCCCGGGAGCAGGCCAACCTGCTGGCGCTCATCCGCCACGCCACCGACGCCGACCTGCCGCAGTACGCGGCGGACCTGCCGGCGCTCCTCTGGCGCCACCTCAAGCGCCACATGCCCGCCCACGAGGCGCTCGGACTGGCGACCCGCGCCCTGCGGGCCACCCGGCAACTCGGCGATCCGGCCGGTGAGGCAGCCGCACTGCGGCATCTCGCGGGCATCCGGTACCAGCTCGGCGACCTCCCGCAGGCGCTCGACCTCCTCCACCGGGCGCTGGAGATCCAGCAGCGGATCGGCAACCGCAACGGTGAGGCCCATGTCCTGGCCAACCTGGGCCTCGTCCTGACCCGGATGGGACGCCTGGAGGAGGCGCTCGACCACGAGCGGCGGGCGCTGCGGCTCAGCCGGGAGATCCCCGAGCCGGCGGTCGAGGCGATCGTCCTGATCAATCTGGGACCCACGCTGACCAGGCTCGGACGGCTGCCGGAGGCCCTGGAGTACCACCAGGAGGCGCTGGAGTACCACCGGCGCGGCGGCAACCGCCTCGGCCAGGCCATCGTGCTCCAACAGTTCGGCGAGTACCAGCAGAAGCTGCGACGCCACCCGGAGGCCCTCGACCTGTACCAGGAGGCCCTGGAGCTGCACCGGGACCTCGGTGACACCTTCGGTCAGGCCGAGGCGCACACCCTGCTCGGCGACGCGCTGCTGGCCCTGGACGCTCCGGCGAGCGCGCTGCAGCACTACCGGGCCGCGCTGGCGTACCTCCCGCACACCGGCGAGCGGTACAACCTCGGCCGCATCCACACCGGGCTGGCGCGCACGCACCTGTGTCTGGGGGAAGCCGACACCGCTCGGAAGCACGCCGAACAGGCCGTCGAGATCCACACCTCGCTGAACATCCCCGAGGCGGACGAAGCCCGGGCCCTGCTCGACTCCCTGACGGAGTGACCCGGGCCGCGCCCCGGGCGTCCGCTTCGGTCGGGGCCACCGGGGCCGCCGGGGCCGTATCGGTGACGTCCTCCGGGTGCGGCCGGACGACCGGGTTCACGGCCGTCCGTGGCGGCGGCGGTTGAGGGGTGGGAGCGGACCCGGGGGCCCGCTCCCACCTCACTCACCGCACCGTGCTCAGTTGATCGGGCCGCATGCCCAGGTGTTGCTGTTGCTCTGGTCGATCAGACACGCCTCCAGGCTATTGCCCGGACCGTCGTAGTAGTACGGCGACTCGGCGCCGCTGGTGGTCGCGCCGTAGATCCATTTCCAGGCGTTCCGGTCGAAGACGCCGAACAGACAGTTGCCGTCGGTGGCGGTCGGGTCGATCGCCATGTAGTCGTGGTTTCCGTCCCCGAGCTGGATGATCTCCGTCGCCGCACAGGGCCCGTGCCCGAACGGATGGTTGCCCTCTTGCGCCTGGGCCTGGGCCTGGGCCGAGCCGGCGGTCCCGAGCCCGATCCCGGCCGCCGCCACCGCGGCGATCGCGGCGACGACGACGCGCTTCCTGGCGCTGGTGAATCGCATGGCGCTCCTCCAAGGAGTCGATTCCGCCCCGGAGTTGGCACCGGGGACACCCCGAAGCCCATCAACCGGCGGAACGGCACACAACCGGTCGAGAGCCGTCCCGGACAGTCCCGGACGCTCCCGGACAGCACCGGCTGCCGTCCTGGACGGCGGTAGCACCGTGGGGAGTTGCACCCGGGGACCGTCCGCCGAACAATTCCCCACCCGCTCACGCCGGGTGACCCGCGTCGAGGCCGCGTTCACTCGTCCTCAGAGCCTCCACTTGTCTCCCAGGCGGCAGTGACACATCCCTCTTCCCAGTGCCACCGGCCTTTCGCCTCGCCGTGTTCGAGCAGCTTTAGGATCCGCTTGAAGGCCGCTTCCGGCGGGACGTCCAACGCGACCATCCGAAACCGCTCGATGCCCTCGCCGGTGGTGCCGAGCCGGTGGAAGGTCTCCAGCACGGTCTGCCGGACGGCGGCAGAGCCTGCGTCCTTCAGGACGATCAACCGGATGGTGCAGCTATCCGAGGGGTGCACGGTCTCACCGGCCCACCGCAAGCCATCGCCATCGGCGTTCACGATGCCACGGACGAACCATGGGGTGTCAGGCACGGGCCCTGCCGCTCGCTGTCGAGGAGAGCAGTTGCCGGTGTCCGCACGAGAGCGAGTGGACGCGGTGCCGTTTCGTCCTGGTGTCTCCGCTCAGCAGCGAGGTTCAGGTCGAGATCCGCTTCGGCCGCTGGACCTCGCCGGCCGCACCGGGCTGGACGGTAGGGCGGCCGGTTCCACGATGCGACCCGGCGGCTGAGCGGGCAGATCGGGTCAGGCCATAGCGCCGCAGCACCTTGGCGTCGACCCGTTACCGGCCGAGGCCCGCCGCGGTGGCCGCACCACCGCGGCGGAGCGGGCCTGCCGGGCGGTGGGCTGGGAGTTCGTCCGGGTCGGCGAGTCGGATCCGGTCTGCACCAGCATCAACGACTCCCCCGCGGCGGCAGATCCGCCATCACCTCCGTCAGTGAGCGGACCCGAGGCAGCCGGCGGGGCGAGCGAGAGCCTGGAGGTAAGGCCGTCGGCAGCCGTGTGTGAACGCGGCGTGGGTCACAGTGGCTGCCGCCAGTTGCGATAGGCGTGCGGGGGCCTGGCAAAGCCGCTGTCGCTGAAGGGGTTCGGCAGCGTGCCGTCGAGGGCGCCGGTCAGGAAGTCTCCGAAGCCCACCGCGAAGCGGACCCAGGGTTCCTCCCTGGAGTGGTGCCGGCGTTTGAAGACGACGACGTCCCACCGGTCCGGGTCGCGGGTGTCGCAGAGCCAGAAGGCCACGTCGCCGTTGGCACTGCTCGCGAAGGGGAGGAGCCTTCCCTTCTCCAAGTCCGCCGGGTCGGTGCTGGTTTGGGCCTCCGGTCCCTCCCTCGGGTCGAAGTCCAGCCCGTCCATGAGATCGCCGCACGGGGAGCCGGCCACCCGCGGCGTGCTGACGCCGAGGTACTCGTCCAGCTCGCCGCCGCCGTAGAGCGTGACGAAGTCGCGGTAGTCGGCGGGCAGGCGCAGGCCCGTGGTCCGCGCCAGGTCCTCCCAATCCACGGTGTCGCCGGGGACGCTCGGCTCCCCCAGCAGGGCTGAGAGGCGGGTGATGGCCGGGTGGACCATGATGGTTCTCCTCCATGCGTGGCGCGGTTCGGTCAGCCACCGTATTGCCCGGCGCCGCCCCAGCCGGAAGACGCCGTCGCCGAACGCGGAGTACGCCACGGCAGCCTCGAAGTGACGCTGGGCGGGTCCCCGGTAGCCTACCGATCGTCAAGGTCATTCGAGACGGGACAGCCGGCAGATCCGCGCGCCCACCCCGGTCGGCCCCCAGGGGCCAGGCCGCGGCAGGAGAAGCCCTCGCGGCACCCAGCCTGGTCCACGGCCCCGTCCCCCGTTACCGGCCGAGGCCCACCGCGGTGGCCGCACCACCGCGGCGGACGGCGTCGGCCATCGTCCGCTGGGCGTCTTCGGCGGGCGCCGGGCCCCCTTCACGACGTACCACTCGTCGGCGCCGTCGTACCGCACGTCCAGGACCGCCCGGCGGCCGTCCCAGGTGGTGAGCAGGGTGAGGTCGCCGGTGACGACGCCGACCTCGACGGTCATGACGCCGCCCGGGCCCGCCGCGATGCCGGTGGCGACGAATGGCTCGGCCCCGGCGCCCCGGCGCCCAGCCGACCGGCGGTGGTCACGAGCCGGCCGGGCAGGTGTCGAGCACCTGGGCGACGGCGGCCTTCTCCGGCTTGGTCACCCGTCAACTCGTAGTACGCCTTGACGCCGGTCCAGACCCCGGCGTAGCCGCACCACGCCGACTGGAGCGGGGGCTTCCACCGGTCGGGGGTCTGGTCGCCCTTGCTGCGGTTGGAGGCGGCCGAGACGGCGATGAGCTGGGGGTGGTCGAGGTCGTTGCCGAAGGCCCTGCGCTTGGCGTCGCTCCAGGTGTCGGCGCCGACTGGCGGGAAGCGTCATTCCAAGCAAGCGATATTCGGAGGGCTTCGGCGTCGGCGAGCCGTAGGGTTGGCGCGCCAAGACAGCCTGTAAGCAGGGGAGAAGCGTGCGGTCTGAGGAACATGTGGGGTGGGAGCGGGACTTCCCGGTCCGGTATCTCCTGGTTCAAGGAGATACCGGCGATGAGGAGGAGGGCGTGCTGTGGGGGCGGTGCGCCGAGGTCGAGGGCCTGTTCATGGACCCGCCGCTGCTGCCGCGAGAGGTCCTGACACTGCGCGGCTGCCCGCGCGAGAGCCTACTGGTCCAAGCCGTGACGGCCAGCGCCGAACCGGTGCGGCTGCTGGGAGACGGAACGCTCTCGATCGAGCCCGTGGATCCCTCCAACGACGGGCCGTTCCGCTTCTGGGACCTGGAGGACACGGCTGTCCTGGCTCAGTGGCCAACCCCCGGCGATTCCGGGCGTGTTGACATCGTCGTGGGCACCGGTGTCAGGGAGGACGACTTCTGGGGCAGCAAGCGGCTGCCTTCGAGGCCGCGGTTCGACCTGTGGTTCCCGTCGCTCCTGGAGGACGGTCCTTCGGGCGGTTGCCGTTCCATTGACGGCCTGTTCACCCCGCGCCCGCAGCGACCCACCCAGCCCGTGCATCTGATCGGCTGCGAACCCGCGGAACCGCTGATGGCCCTGCTGTGCCGCCCCCTTCCGCAGAAGGGCGATTCGATCGCGCTCCGGTGCCTCGACCGCTGTGGCCGAACGATGACCAGCTACCGCCTCGACCTGCACCACGTCGAGGCGCGCCCGTCCGTCCTCGGCGGAGCCCTGATCGACATCACGCTCACCGACCCTGGTGATGACCGCCCCACTCTGGCCGCCCGCCCAGTCTGGGAGATCTGGTCCGCCGGTGTTCCCACCATGCCCAACCAGTGGGCACAGTTCGACGCAAAGGGCCAGTCCGAGTGGCTGGACCTCACCCGCATCGGCCCGTACAGGGTGGACGGCCGCTCGGGCGGGACGTACCACCTGGACGGACAACACATCACAGACGAAAGCGGCTTGTTTCTGGCACTCGGGGAAGCCCTGCTCGGGCCGGGCGCCCACTACGGGAGAAGCCTTGAGTCGGTGAAGGACTACCTGGGCGGTGGACCCTCCGTCGTCTCGCCGTTCACCCTCGTCTGGCACGACGCCGACATCGCCCGCGACGCTCTCGCCGGACGCATCCTGGACCATCACGGCGGCCGCTCCTACTTCGACGTGACTGTGGACCTCCTGCGCGAGTACGGCGTCACCGTCATGCTCCAGTGGAGGAGGTGACGGACAATCCCAGACCCCTTGAAGACGGCACCTGACCTGGAGAAGGAACGGAGTGGGACAACGGCCAGGCCATCAGGGCCCGGCCGTATCGTCTCCCGGTTCCCGGCTGGTGCGACGACCTTCGAGGTAGGCGGTCCAGTCGGTGGCGGCGCGGCGGCGCCGCTTCACCAGGGTATTGGTGTGGAGGCCGAGCATGGGAGCGAGGACGGCTGGGGGCATGTCCTGGGCGAGTTGGACGAGGGCGGTGGCCCGGGCGGGGCGGTTGGGGATGCCGTGAGCTGCGAGGCGGCGCCCGAGCCGTCCTCCGCTGAGGTGGCGTCCGGGTTCGGTGGAGGGGAAGAGCCAGTGGTCCGGGTGGTTGGCGACCCAGCCCGGTGGCGTCGGCTGGTTGGTGAGTTCGGTCAGAGGCCAGGCCACGGGCTCGGGCAGGCGGATGGGGACGCGGTCGAGGACGAGGACGGTGTCGTTGCCGTGAACGGTCACGGCTTCGGTGGGAAGTGCGGCGATCCGGGTGAGTTCCAGTCCGAAGAGGTAGAGCAGGGCGCCGGCGGCACGGACGTCGAGCGGCAGCGCGGTGTCGGCCAGGCACCGGTGGAGGATCTCCCAGTGCGAGTCGTCGTCGAGTGCGGCCGGATCGGGCCGGGGCCGGACGGGGACGGTGAGCTCGCGGGCATGGCCGCGGCGGTTGGCCCAGATGAGGAAGTCGCGTAGGTCGTAGCGGGTGCTGCGGCCTTCGGTGAGCCACTGGTCGACCTCGTGCTGGGTGACCGCCGGGCGCGTCGCACGCCCGCCGCGGATCCATCGCGACCATGCCCTCTCCGAGCGCGGCGGTGGATGCGCCCATCGGCACCGACTTGCCGACCCCGGCCGACACGGGCTCGGTGTCCGACCCGGGCATGAAGGCCGGGCAGTGTCTGGGAGCCGTTCCACACCTGGTACCGGCGGTGGCCCTGGCCTCCGCCGGCCTCGGCTGAGCGACGGTGAGTCACCTGCACGCGAACCCGCCAGCGCGGTAGGGGTACAGCAGGAGAAGGCATGGACCGGACCGGTCGTGGCTGGAGTCTGCCCTACGGGCACCGCGGGGCGGACTGCGGTGCCGACCCGAGGCGGGGCGCGGCTTCGGGGCTGGACGGACCGGCTGCGGATCGACGCGCGCCGACCGGTGCCGGTGCCGGTCGCCGTCCGGGCCTGCTGCGGCGGTGTCTGCTGTGCGCCGGGTGGCCGTCCTCGGTGCTGCTGCGCCCGCCGCCGGGGTCGACCACCGGAGCGGCCGAAGCGCGCCTCGGCCGTGGTTCGGCGTCAGGCGGTCGGGCCGGTTGCGGCGGAGCGGAAGGCGTTCAGGCGGCGTTCGATGTCCTCTGCGCTGTTCTTCCCGTAGCGCGCGGTTCCGCGGAGCTGTATCGCGCGGCCGTCCCGCAGGCGCAGCACGATCATCGAGACGCCCGGGCCGGGGTTCGGCGGGCTCGCGACAGCCACCTCCGCGATGTCCGCCCAGCCGACGCGATGTGGTCGGCCCATCGAGCGTTCGACGATGCCGTCCGGGCCGATCACCAGGCCGATCCGGGCACCCTGGTGGGTCCAGACAGCGGAGAGGACCAGGATGACCGCGTACATGATCTTGGCGCCGATCGGCTCCAGCGCGATGCCTGCCACGGAGAACAGGAAGAACACCGTTCCCACCGCCACGATGACCAGGCGTTGGAACAACGGATACACCCTCACCGGCTTCAAGCGTGCTGCCCCGATCTGATCGTTGGCCGTGCGGCCATGGCGGTGTCACAAGGTGCGGTCCCGCCCGCGCTCGGCGGGCTCGCCCGACTTCCACCAGCGCTCCCGTCCGACCCCTCGGGACGTGTCGAGCCGACGGGTTGTCAGCTCGGATGATGCTCCACATCCCTTGGTACGTCGGTCACGACCGCCGGCCCGGTGGAACCGGGCGGCCAGAGTACCGGGCTCTGCTGCCCGGACTCGGGCGGGGGCACGGCGGGGCCTCCGACCGAGGCCTGCGCCGGCGCCGCCAGGGAGCCACCGTGGTCCTTGACCCAGACCCGAGCCCGCGGGCGCGGGCTGAAGGTCTTCTTCCTCGACACCGAAGGCGTCACCGAGCGCGGCGTCCACAAGGAGTACCTGATCGAAGGCGCACGGCAGGGCGATGTCGTCGTGCGCTCCGAGGCCGTCCCCGCTCTGGCCCGACCGTGCGCCAGCAGCATTCGTGGTGGTTACTGTTCCACCCCCAGGGCAGCAGGCCGCCCGGGCTCGGGAAGACCGGAGTGGCGCCCGGCGGATTCCAGTAGCACTCCTCGCCCTCGACCTGGTCTCGGAAGCTGATGTCGGTGTCGTCGCGCCACCAGGCCAGACCACTCGGTTCCATGCCGCGCAGTTCCGATGTCGGGGTGTACACACCCCACTCTCCGTTCAGCACCACCCCGCCGTACAGGTCGATGAACGCCCGTTAATCCGAGGGGAGTTGGAAACCCACCTCAACGGGCGCCAGGTCCCACGGAACCCAGGACTGGGCGTAGAGCGGCTCCCCCATGATCGCCCGAAGTCGATTCCACGCCTCAGTCATCCCCTTGCCTTCCTGCCGACCCATCGGCCTCACCGGTGTGAACCCTAGAAGACGGCTCGGACAGGCCTCTCATGAAGACGGTAGCCCCCGCTGCCCAGTGATCCAGAAAGAGAGGGCCTCGACCCCACCAGAGGAGAGCCAGGCCGAGATCGAGCACGCGCACACCACCGTCTTCGCGGTGGGCGACCATGACGGGGTGGGTGTGGTCGACTGGTGGGCCGCCGGCGGCGCGGTCCGCAGCGGACCAGTTCGGTGCGGCACCTTCCCGGGTGTCGTCGCACCCCTCGTCACACGGATTCCCGGCTGGCTCAGCGGTGACGACGTCACCCTCGACAAGGTCCACTGAACCGCACCTCCATCGGCCCGAAGTCACCGGCCCGGACAGCGGCTCCGCCGGTGGCCATCTGCCGTCGCGCCCGGGCCCGCACCGGCAGCCGCCACCACGAGTACACCCGGGTGCGCGGCCGGCACGCCGACCAGGTCAGTGCCCGGCTCGAGTGCGGCGGAATCGACGTTATGCGGAGGTCGCGGGGGCAGTTTGGGCGGCAGTAGCTGTGGTGGTGACAGGTCCGGGTTCGCGAGTGTTACCTGATGAAGCGTCAGAAGACGTGTCCGAGGCTGCGACCGGGCCGGCGGTGGGGCGCCGCTCGTCCAGTTCGCGCCAGTGCGGTCGCAGTGCTGGCAGGACGGTGCTGGCGAGGTAGAGGCCGGCGCAGGAGTACAGGACCGGGACCAGGCCGACTGCGGTGACGGCGGCGCCGGCCAGCATCGGGCCGAGCGGGACTCCGACCGACCCGGCCGAGTCGGTCAGCGCGGAGACCCGACCGAGCAGCGGGCGCGGGATCCGTTCCAGCATCACGGCGTTGAGGATCGGGTTGACGAAGCCGATGGCCAGGCCGTCGCCGACGGCGACCAGCAGGACCGCCCAGAGCGGCAGGTGGAAGGCCATCACCAGGAACCGCGGCGGGCCGGCGATCAGGAAGGCGATCACGTAGGTCGGGCGGCGCTTCAGCCGCTCCGCGAAGGCGGTGGCGAGCGCCGAACCGCCGACCGCGGCGATGCCGAACACCGAGCCCAGCGCGCCGATCGCGGCCGGGCCGCCCCCGTACTCCTTGGCCCACACCGGGATCAGTAGCGATCCGTACGCCGCGTCGACCAGGTTGGTGACGCTGAGCATCACGGCGATCGAGCGCAGCAGCCGGTCCTGGTGCAGGAAGCGGATGCCTGCCCGGAGCCGGTCGAGGTAGCGCTCCGACTCGGCTTCCCCGTCCGTCGCTTCGCCCGGTTCTCCGGCGTGCTGCGGCCGGGTGCCGCCGCGCGGGCCGGTCAGTGCGATGAGGGCGGCGGAGAGCACGAAGCACAGCGCGTTGGCGGTCATCGCCCAGAGCGGGCTGAGTACCGCGATCAGTGCTCCGGCGGCGGCCGGGCCGGCGGTGCCGGCGAGCCGTTCCAGGGTGCCGACCAGGCCGCTGGCACGCTCCAGTGGGATGCCGGCCTGCTCGGCGACCTCAGGGGTCATGGTGCGCTTGGCGACGTCGCCGGGGCCGCGGGCGAGGCCGATGGCCGCGGCGAGGATCAGCAGTGCCCCGTAGGGCAGGGCGTCCAGCCAGTAGCAGAGCGGGACCAGGCCGACCACCACCGCGCTGACCAGGTCGGCGAGGACGGCGAAGGGGCGGGAGCCGACCCGGTCGATCAGCGGTCCGGCGAGGGTTTTGCCGATCACCAGCGGGACCGCCTCGCAGAAGGCGACCAGGCCTGTTTGGGCGGCGCTGCCGCTGGTCGCGAGGACCAGCCAGGGCAGCGCGATCATCGTCAGCCGGGTGCCGAACAGTGAGACGGTGTACGCGGCGAGCAGTCCGTGCAGCGAGGAGCGTCGGTGGCCCTGGGGGGCCGAGGGGTCGGCGACGGGCTTCCGGGAGGGCATTGCGGTCCTTTCGTCACTCCGGCCGGTGCGGGGACGTTCGGTCGGAGGGCTGGTCGGCGGGCGGGGGTCCGGCGGGCGTGGGCGTCGGGCCGGTGAGTGTCCCGGGGCGCGGGAAGGCCTGGAGCTGCAGGACGACGGGGGCGGTGTCCGGGTCGTGGGCTGCGGCGGTGTCCGGGTCGTCGCGGTGGTAGCGCCCGATCACCTCGAAGAGGTCGGAGACCAGTGACTCCAGTTCCTCGGCTGTCAGTCGCAGTGCGAAGTCGCTGGTGCTGCTGGCCTCCCGCCACGCGGTCGGCAGCAGGTGCATCTCGGCGATGGCGGCGCGGGTCTGTTCGGCGTAGTAGTCGGCGACGTTCTGCAGGTAGGCGCCGGCCAGCGCGGCGGACTCGACGTCGGCGAAGTCCTCGGTGTGCACGCGGGTGGTCTGGTGCGCGGCCCGCCACCAGCGCTCGCGGCCGGACGGGCGGGGGTCGGGCTCGGCGAAGCCGTACGCGGCCAGCTGGCGCACGTGGTAGCTGGCCGAGGCGGTGCTGATGCCCGCGCGTTCCGCCAGCCGGGTGACGGTGGCCGGTCCGTCGCTCCGCAGCAGGCCGAGCAGCTTCACCCGCAGGGGGTGGGCCAGACCGCGCAGGCTGCGGGCGTCCAGAAGGACTTCGCCGCCCGGGTTGGGGCCCATCGGCCAGGGGCGGTCGGCGGGTTCGGGGTGGTTCGGGGTGGCGCTCATGGCAGCAACGTAGATTCCCAAGAGTTCTTTGGCAAGACTCCTTTGCCAAGGAGTCTTGGGAAAGTGGACGGGCTGGTCGGGCCGGTCGTGCTGACATCCGGGCGCACCTCCTGGAACGGCGGGACGGGCCGGTCCGGGTGACCTGACGGATGAACACAGCACTGGTCCGGGTCCTGGCTGAGGCGGCGGAGGACGAACGCCCGTACAGGGAGCGCCAGGGCTACCGACCAGCGTCCGGGAAGCACCACCCCGGCACGACGACAGGAGTGGCCGCGTTACGCTGCGGCGAGGTTCTCCTCATCGTCGATCGCGTCGTACAGATGGGTGCCGTGAGCCCACTGCTTGAGGACGTTGCGGCCGACCAGGGTCAGGTCCCCCGGTGAGTCCTGCGATGACCAGGCCGACACCATGGGAACGACCGAGCCGTCTCGGCCAGGCCGCACCGCCCACCGGCGCGCAGCCGCCAACCCGACCCGCGCGGCGACGTCCCCGGCGCGCTCGGCATCCTCCGGGCCGCTCCACGCGCTGCCCGTCCTCGACCGTTCAACGCAGCCGCTGCAGCTCACCGTGCTGCGCCGTGTCCTCGACAGGATCGCCCGGAGGACGCTCACTCGGACCCCGCGCATGCTGGGGCGCGACGGCCCGGTCGGCCGGGCCGTCCACCCGGCCGGGCCGACCGGGGTGCGCTGCCCGCTGGCCGACGAGGACGGTGCGGCCGGCCGGTTGAGCACCGTGGTCGCCGAGCGGCCGCTCGAGCACGCGCGCGCCGTCCGCCTCGCCCGGGCCCGCTTCGACGCCCGCGCCGAGCAGCCGCTCGTCCGGCTGCCGCAGGCGTGAGGGCCGCAGGGCCCGCGCCAGCTGCCGCCGGGGCGGCAGCAGCCTGCTGAGCGAGGCCCCGGCCATGACCAGCGTGCTCGCCGCGACCACGGTGGCAAGCGCCTGGAAACCCGAACCGGGGCGCGTCAGACCCTTCAGTGAGAGCACCGACGCCCCGCCCGCGCCGAGCGCCCCGGCCGGCGGTAGTCCTCCGTACACGCGATCCGTTCCCTTCCGGCGTCAGGTGGCGCGCCACTGCTGCTCGCCGCGGCGCAGGGTGTCCCACAGCGCGCGCAGGTAGACGGCGTGCTGGAACGCGTCGTAGGCCAGCTCGATGCCGAGGGTGGCGGCCAGCAGTTGGCACCGCCAGCCGGCGCGGCGCGCGGTGACGACCTTCTCCAGGACGAAGAGCAGGCCGACGGCCAGCCAGAACCGGGAGAACCGGGGCCTGCCGCGGGCCAGCATCCAGCCGGTGAAGACCAGGTAGAGCGCCAGGAAGACGACCGACAGCCCCATGAACGCCTGCCGGCGCAGGTAGGGCGCGGTCACCGGCGTCCAGCCGTAGTCGCGCAGGTTCTCCAGGGCGCCGCGCTGCCAGCGCAACCGCTGGTGCCACAGCGCGGGCAGAGTGGTCATCACCTCGGTCACCACGCCGCAGCCGGGCGGGGAGAGCGTGCGGTAGCCCAGGGTGCGCACCGCCTTGGTGATCTCGTCGTCCTCGGTGAGCGAGGCGAGCGAGTAGTAGGAGCTGCCGCCGCCGATCAGCCCGTCCAGCCGGGCCTGGCGGACTTCCCGCAGGGTGGCCGCCCGGAACAGCGTGGCGGTGCCGGTCAACACGTCGGCGCGGTAGTCCCGGCGGGCGATCTCGCGGGCGTAGCGGTGGAACTCGATCCGCTGCAGCGCGCCGAGCAGGCCGCCGCCCGGCTCGCCGTAGAAGATGCCGCCGACGGCGCCGACCGTGCCGTCCATCGCGGCGACGGCGCTGGCCAGGAAGCCCGGCCACAGGATGGTGTCGGCGTCCTGGACCAGGACCAGGTCGTCCGCGTCCAGCCCGGCCAGCAGCGGATCGAGCGCCTGGTTGAGGGCGCCGGCCTTGCGGTGCCGGTTGTCCCGGGACTCCAGCACGGTGGCGCCGGCCGCCCGGGCGGCGTCGGCGGTCCCGTCGGTGCAGTTGTCGGCCACCACCACGATCCGCTCCGGCGGCCGCAGTTGGCCCCGCAGCGCGGCGATCGCGGCGGCGATCCGGTCGGCCTCGTCATGGGCGGGGATCAGCGCCACCACCCGGGCGGCCGGGTTGCCGGTGCGTTGTCGCGGGCGGGGGACGGCACGGGGCCGGCGCATGCGGGGGGCTCCTCGGGAGGGACTGAGCGCGGTGAGCGGGTGCCGGGCGGCACCCGCTCGTGGGCCCGGGCCCGGGTGAGGTCCGGGCCCGGGTAAGGGGCCGGGTGAGGTCCGCGCCCGGGTAAGGGACCAGGTCAGGGTCCGGGTCAGGCGGGGGGCTGGATCGCGATGACGTCCCGCGCGGCGGCGAAGGCCGGCTCGCCCAGCTGGATGCCGACCGGCGCCGGTCCGGCCGGGGCCGTCGCCTCGATCGCCAGGGCGGGGTAGAGCGACACCCACGCGTCGGGGGCGGGCAGCAGGTCCAACCGCACGGCGGGGCAGGTCAGGGTGCGCCGGTCGGCCGACCGCACGCCGGCGGCGGTCCGCTCGTGCTGCTCGTCGGCCCAGCGGGTGAAGGCCACCCGGTCCTCGGTGAAGACCAGTCCCGTGGGCGCGGTGAGGACCACCTCGATCGTGCCGATGGTGAGCGTCCCGGTGTTGCGGATGACGAACGGCGGGTAGATCCACGGTTCCTGGCCCGCGACGGCGGGCCCGGACAGGGGTTTCGGGTCGATCGAGGCCCGCAGCGTGCCGTCGGCGACCCGGCCGCAGAGCTGGACCGGCGTGTGGTGGCCGATGCTCGCCGAGCCGTCGCAGTACCGGCCCGTCCGGGCGTCCGCGCGGGCGCGCACCGGGATCGTGTAGACCAGCGAGCCGGTGTCGCTGCTGGTGGTGTTGAGGTGCGGGTCGGAGCTGATCAGCAGGGTGCGGCCGGCGTCCACGATGGTGTGGTCGAGCTCGCCGCCGAGCACGCCGTGGATGGTGTCGTAGTAGGCGTAGCCGGGGTTCCCAGTGAAGAGGAAGCCGTCGGGGGCGGTGAAGCGCTGGGAGATCACCCCGGGGTTCACCGGCTGACCGGTGGCGGAGGTGAACTTGACGGTGAGGACGCTCGGTTGGCCCGGTGCGGCGAGCGGCACGGTGTCCTGGATGATGGTGAGCGCCGTCTCGTCCCCGACCGGCTCCGGGACGACCACCGTCACCGGGAGCTTCACCACGGCGTCCTTGTGGTCGATCTCGCCGCTGTACTGGATCTCCAGGGTGGACTCGTAGCGCCCGGCCGGTGTGTCTCCGGCCGTGGTGACCCGGAAGACGCCGTCCAACGACCCCTGGTCGGGCAGCAGTTGCTGGCCGGCGAAGGTGCGGCTCAGCCGCCGGCCGGTGCTGCCGGGCCCGCCCTCCAGTCCCTCGTGCAGGGTCAGTACGACGGTGACGTACTGCCCGTCCACCGGGTTGGGCCCGCGGTTCTTGATCCGGGCGCCGAGGTCGAACTGCTGCCCGCGCTGGACCGCGTGCGGGTGGACGGCCTCGCCGTACAGGTCGGCGGCGGGCTGCGCGGGCGGGGTCATGTCGGCCACCGCGCTCACCCCGCGGACCCGGTTGTTGTAGGTGTCACCGATGTAGAGGTTGCCCGTCGCGTCCAGTGCGACCCCGGACGGGTTGTAGAGCTGGGTGGCGGTGGCGGGCCCGCCGTCGGAGCCGTAGCCCGCGATGCCGTTGCCCGCCACCGTGGTGATGAGTCCCTTGGCGTCGACCTTGCGGATCCGCTGGTTGTTGTAGTCGGCGATGTACAGGTTCCCGGCCGTGTCCAGCGCGACGTCCGCGGGACTGTAGAGCTGGGTGGCGGTCGCCGGTCCGCCGTCGGAGCCGTAGCCCGCGATGCCGTTGCCCGCCACCGTGGTGATGATGCCCTTGACGTCGACCTTGCGGATCCGCTGGTTGCCGTAGTCGGCGATGTACAGGTTCCCGGCCGCGTCCAGCGCGATCCCGGACGGGTAGGAAAGAGTGGTGGCGGTGGCGGGCCCGCCGTCGGAGCGGTAGCCGGCCGTGCCATTGCCCGCGACCGTGGTGATGATCCCTCTGGGATCCACCTTGCGGACCCGTTGGCCGTACCACTCACTGAAGTAGAGACTGCCGTCGGCCGCGACCAGCACGCTGTGCGGGTAGTAGATCGGAGTGGCGGTGGCCGGCCCGCCGTCCGAGACGTACCCGGCGGTGCCGTTGCCCGCAACCGTGGTGATGATGCCCTCGGTGTCGACCTTGCGGATCCGCTGGTTGTTGTAGTCGGCGATGTACAGGTTGCCCGCGCCGTCGACGGCCACACCGTTGGGGCCGTAGAGCTGGGTGGCGGTGGCCGGTCCACCGTCGGAGCCGTAACCCGCGACGCCGTTGCCGGCGACCGTGGTGATGATCCCGCCGGGGGTCACCTTGCGGATCCGCTGGTTGTTGTAGTCGGCGATGTAGAGGTTGCCCGCACCGTCGACGGCCACGCCGTAGGGGGTGTAGAGCTGGGTGGCGGTGGCGGGCCCGCCGTCGGAGCCGTAACCAGCGGCGCCGTTGCCCGCCACCGTGGCGATGGCGCCCTGCAGCAGGCCGTCGGGCTGCGGTCCGCGTCCGGAACTCGAATCGTCTGCCATCTGTGCTTCTCCCGTCGTCGGGCACGGCACACCGCACGCGGACGGGCCGCACGGGTGGAATGGGGCGGGTCCAGAGCCCCCCGAGCCTAACCAGCGCACTCCCGGGGCCTTCCAGCCCAGTACCGGACAGGACGACGAGTGTCCGGATCGCCGCTCCGGACCGCGACGGCAGGCACGCACGGGGGCTGCGAACACCAGTGGTGCCACCGACACCCCGCCGTCCGGACGGAACCCGCCAGCGGTGTCCACCCGTTGGGACGGTCCCGGCGCACCGGCTGGCCGGAACCCCGCACCGCCGTCCTCGTCGGCCTCGCCACCCTCGCCGCCCTCGTCCACGCCGGGGCCCGCTTCGGCGGAGGCCGCCTTGTCGAACGCCTCGAGGTCCTCGCGGCCTGATCGAAGCCGCGAGGATCGGGCCGGCCGTCGGCCGCCGGGCGCCGGACTGCTCGACGCGGGACGGTTGCCCGGTGCGGGCGCGCACGGCGTGCGTGCACCACGGGAGCACCGGTGCCGGGCCGGGCGGGACGGACCATCCGTCGACGACCCGAACACGGGTGCCCACCAGTCCGGTTGAGGTGCCGCATGGCTGGAAGTGACCGTGCCGACGGAGCCGGACGGACCGCTATCATCCCGTGGAGTGAGCACGCCACACGCGATCACGCCCCCGGCGCCGCAGATCCGCGAGGTCCCCGACGCGCACCTCAACCGCGCCCTCGACCTCGCCTCCCTGGTCTTCCACGAGACCTACGACAAGGAGGAGCGCGATCGGTACCGAAGGTCACTGAAACGCTGCGACCGGCTCGGCGCCTACACGCAGGACCACCTGGTGGGCCTGCTCGCCGCCCACCGGCTGCACCTCTCCGTCCCCGGCGGCCAACTGCCCTGCGCCGGACTGACGTTCGTCTGCGTGGCGCCCACCCATCGACGCCGTGGCGTGCTCTCGGCGCTGATGGCACAGCTGTGGCGCGACTGCGCCGCCCAGGGCCGCCCGCTCGCCGCACTGTGGGCCTCCGAGGCTGCCATCTACGGCCGCTACGGCTTCGGCGCGGCCACGCACCTGTCCACCGTGGAGATCGACTCCACCCGGCCACTGGCCCTGCGCATCGCGCCCGACCCCGGACCGCTGCGCCTGCTGGACCCCGCGCAGGCACCCGCACTGCTCGGCCCCCGCTACGAGGCGAGCCGCTCCCGGCGGGCCGGGCGCCCGGCCCGCGACCGCCTCTGGTGGCGCGAACACGTCCTGCCCGAGGAGGACGAGGACGACGACGAGCTCAGCCCCCCGCGCATCGTCGTGTCGGGGTCGGGCGGCGACCCGTGCGCCGGCTACGCGATCTACCGCACCCGCGGCGACGACGACGGCGCCCCCGGGCTCGTCCAGGTCTACGAACTGGAGGCCGACACCGCCCCCGTGACGGCGGCCCTGTGGAGCTACCTCGCCTCCATCGACCTCACCGGCAGGGTACGGGCCTGGGCCCGACCGGCCGACGACCCGCTGCCGCTCATCGCCGCCGACCCCGACCAGGTCCGTGTCACCCGGCAGTTCCCGGCACTGTGGCTGCGCCTGGTGGACCTGCGGGCGGCCCTGACCGCCCGGGCCTGGGCCCGACCCGTCGACCTCGTCCTGGAGGTGCGCGACGGGATGATCCCCGCCAACCACGGCCGGTTCCGGCTGACCACCGACCCGGCCGGCCCACCGAACGGCACCCGGTGCGAACCGACCACCGACCCGGCGGACCTCGCACTCGACATCCGCGACCTGGCCGCCTGCTACCTGGGCGGCACCCGGCTGCGACACCTCGCCCGCGCCGGACTCGTCACCGAGCACGTGCCGGGCGTACTCCAGCAGCTCGACGCCGCGCTGCACACCGAGTTCCTGCCGTTCACCCACGACGAGTTCTGACCGGGAGCAGCCCCGCCGCCCCGCCGCCTCGAACGATCAGCCGACGGCGCGCGGGCGGGCTCCCACCCGCAGGGTGCGGGCACCCGTCCGCCGGGATCTGCCGGCCTCCTGCGTCTGATGCCGGGGCCGAGGCCTCCTCTGACGGCTGACGGCTGACGGCTGACGGCGTCGGCCTTCGGGTCTCCCCTGCCGGCCCGCCAGCGGGTCGGCGACGACGTCACGTCGTGCGGGGCGCCGGTGACTGCTGCGGCCGAGGGCTCGCCTCGGCCGCCCCCGGGCTTGGGGGTGCGTACCAAGAGAGGCAAGCCAGGAGCGCGTCATTCCGTTCTGCCACGAACCTCCCTTGTCCTGGTTGTGTCTTGGAGGGGTCGCCCGCTCCACAGATGATGACTTCGGGGGGCCTGCCGGTTCGGTCCGGAACGGCCCGGAGACAAGGGGGGATGTGCGTGGGGACGCAGAGCACGACGGTGGACGACGGCCTGTCGCCACAGGAACGCTTCGAGCGCTGGCGGGACTTGGTGGGGCGGACGAGGGTGGCCGAGGCGACCAGCGCGCACGGTGACACTTTCACCGCGGGGTTACGGCTGTCCCATCTGGGGCCGGTCATGCTGATGGCGACGTCGTTCCCGTCGGCGCGGTTCAGGCGGAGCGAGCGCATGATCCGGACCTCCGACCAGGAGCTGTACCACCTGACCCTGCTGACAGCCGGAAACCACCTCCTCGCGCGGGGCCGGGACCAGGCCGTGGCCTCGGGCGTCGGCGACCTGTCGCTCATCGACAGCTCACACCCGTACGACGGGCGCTTCTTCGGGCTCCCGTCCACCGCGCACGAGGAGCCCCGGGTCGCCGGGATCAGCATCGACCTGCCCATCTCATCGTTCCCCGTGCCACCCGACCGGCTGCGCGATCTGCTCGGGCGCAGGCTCACCGCGCGGGAGGGCACCGGGGCGGTGCTGGCGGACTTCCTCCTCAGCCTGGACCGCCAGGCCGCCTCACTGAAGCCGGCGGAGGCGTCCCGGCTCGGAGCGCTCGTGGTCGACCTGACGGCGGCATGGGTCGCCAGGGAACTCGACGACGACGACGTGCTGCCCGAGGAAGCCCGCCAGCGGGCCGTGGTCGAGAGCGTCCGGGCGTTCATCAGGCGCAACCTGCACGACCCCGATCTGACACCGCCGGTGGCCGCCGCCGCGCACCACGTCTCCGTCGGCCACCTGCACCGCCTGTTCACCCGGCACTCCCACGGCCAGACCGTTGCCGCCTACATCCGCAGCCAACGGATGGCCAAGGCACATCGCGACCTGGCCGACCCCGCGCTGCGCGCCCTGCCCATCCACGTCGTCGCCGCCCGCTGCGGCCTCCTGCGCGCCTCGGACTTCGGGCGCGCCTTCAAGGCCGCCTACGGTCTCACCCCGCGTGAACACCGCCGCGGGGCGCCGAGCGGGCCTGCCGCAGAAGCGACGGAGAGCGCAGAGTCGGCGACGCAATGAGGAGTTCGCGACCGGCCCGCCGCGCACCATGGACAGCGAACGGGACGGCCTGGCAAGAAAATTGGGGAGATGTCAGGCCGCCGATCCTCTGCACGGGGGCCGGCGCCGTTCGGGACCTGCGCCGACGTGTTTCGGCGCTCCGAGAAAGGGGAGGGGCACATGCTTCGACTTGCGGGCAAGGCCAATCGGGCCGGTTCGGCCCTCGTGACGGCGGCTCTCGCCGCGTCCGCGTTCCTGGGGATGGCAGGGCCGGCCTCGGCCGCCGACGGTAAGCAGCCGGCCTCGCTGACGGCCGGCGGCATGCACGTCCAGAACGCGAACAGCAACAAGTGTCTGGTGGCGCAGGGCACCGCGAACAACGCCGGCGCGTTCCAGTACGACTGCGCGTCGTTCGCCGACCAGAACTGGAGCCTGGTCCCCACCGCGTGGACCAACACCTACCAGCTCCAGAACGTGAACAGCAACAAGTGTCTGGTGGTGCAGGGCGGTGCCAACGGAAGCGGCGCGTTCCAGTACGACTGCGCGTCGTTCGCCGACCAGTACTGGACCCTGACGCCCACCTCCTGGAGCGACGCCTACCAGCTCCGGAACATGAACAGCGGCAAGTGTCTGGTGGTGCAGGGCACTGCCAACGGAAGCGGCGCGTTCCAGTACGACTGCGCGTCGTTCGCCGACCAGTACTGGACCATCTACTGATCCGCATCCCCACAACCGCCCGTCGGCCCAGGCCGGCGGGCGGTTCGCGTTGGTGTGCCCCCGGGACATCACCGCCGGGGCCGTAGGGCAGGGGTACGGCGGGACGGACGGGCCCGGGCCGCCCGCAGCGCCCGTCGGACGCGCCGGGCGCGTCGGACTGCGTGGCAGCTCCATCCGTCGGAAGAAGTTGACATGTCGGGAGTCTCCGACGCATGGTGGAGGCATGGCGGATGTCGACGTATTCAGCGCGCTGGCCAACCCCGTACGGCGGAAACTGCTGGAGAGCCTCCAGGCGGGGCCCCGGGCGGCCGGGGAGCTGGCCGGGGAGTTCGAGCTCAGCCGGCCGGCCGTCTCCGAGCACCTGGCGGTGCTGAGGAACGCCCGGCTGGTGCGGGAGGAACCCCGCGGCCGGCACCGCTACTACCATCTGGAGCCCGGCCCGCTGGCCGAGGTCGGTGAGTGGCTCCACCCATTCGAGCGGTACTGGCGGACGCGGATGCGTTCGCTGCGCGAGCTCCTGGACGAGGAGAGTTCATGACCGAGAAGGCCGCGATCCACTGCGACGAGTTCCTGCCCCACCCGCCCGCGCGGGTGTGGGAGGCGCTGACCGACCCGGAGCTGCACGCCCGCTGGTGGGCCGCCGGGGACGTGAAGGCGGTGGTGGGGCACCGGTTCACCCTGGACATGGGGCCGTTCGGGCAGCAGCCCTGCGAGGTGGTCGAGGTGGAGGTGGAGCGGCTGCTGCGGTACAGCTTCGCCGCCGGGACGCTGGACACCACCGTGACCTGGCGGCTGGTGCCCGAGGGCCACGGGACCCGGCTGCTGCTGGAGCACGCCGGGTTCGACCTGGACACCCCGATGGGCCGGCAGGCCCACCAGGGGATGGGGCAGGGCTGGCCGTCGGTGCTGCGCCGGATCGCACCCGCGCTGGCGGAGTGAGGGCCGCACCGGCGGAGAAGGGGACCCGGTCGGCGGGGAAGGGGACCCGGTCGGCGGGGAAGGGGACCCGGTCGGCGGGGAAGGGGACCGGGATCAGGCCCGGCCGAGGACCCGCTCGACGGCGATCTCGATGACCACCCGCTCCGGGTTCTCCCGGGGCGGGCGGTAGCGCTCGGCGTAGCGCCGCTCGGCGTCGGCGACCTGCTCGGGCAGCTCGCGCACGACCGCGACGCCCTCCAGGGTCGACCAGCGGGCCCGGTCCACCTGGCACACCGCGACCCGCAGCCCGTCCGCTCCGGCGGCCGCCACGTTGCGGGCCTTGCGGCTGGAGCGGCTGGTGATCACCCGGGCGGTGGCCGTCGCCGGGTCGAAGGTCACGCCGACCGGCACCACGTGCGGCGTGCCGTCGGGACGGGTGGTGGTCAGGGTGGCGATGTGCCGCTCGCGCCAGAAGGCGAGGAAGGCGTCGTCGAGGTCGCGCGGGTCGTGGGCCATGATCGCGATCGTACGGCCCCCGGGGAGGGTTCGACTCCCCGGGGGCCGTACCGCCGGTCGGCCTCAGTGGCCGCGGGCGATCCACTCCGGCAGGGCCGGGGCCTCGGCGCCGATGGTGGTCGGGTCGCCGTGGCCGGTGCGCACCACCGTGTCGGCCGGGAGCGACAGCAGCCGCTCGCGGATGGACTCGATGATGGTCGGGAAGTGCGAGAAGGAGCGTCCGGTCGCGCCGGGCCCGCCGTGGAACAGGGTGTCGCCGGTGAACACGGTGCCCAGCCCGGGCGCGTACAGGCAGACCGCGCCCGGGGCGTGACCCGGGGTGTGCAGCACCGTCAGCTCGGTGCCGGCCACCTCGATCCGCTGCCCGTCGGCGAGTTCGCCGTCCGGGAGGCGCTCGGGGTGGGTGAGCTTCCACAGCGGGAGGTCGTCCGGGTGCAGCAGGATCGGCGCACCGGTGCGCTCGGCCAGGGCCGGGGCGGCGTCGATGTGGTCGTTGTGGGCGTGGGTGGAGACGATCGCCAGCAGCCGGCGCCCGCCGAGCGCGGCCTCGATGGCCCCGGCGTCGTGCGCGGCGTCGATCACCACCGCCTCCTCGTCGTCGCCGACGATCCAGACGTTGTTCTCCACCTCCCAGCTGCCGCCGTCGAGCTCGAAGGTCCCGGCGGTGACCAGCCGGTCGATCCGGGCGCCGGGGGCGGTCACAGGACCACCACCGAACGGAGCACGTCGCCGTGGTGCATGCGCTCGAAGGCCTGCTCCACCGCGTCGAGTTCGATCGTCTCGGTGACGAAGGCGCCCAGGTCCAGGCGCTTCTGGAGGTAGAGGTCGATCAGCATCGGGAAGTCCCGGGAGGGCAGGCAGTCGCCGTACCAGGAGGACTTCAGCGCGCCGCCGCGGCCGAAGACGTCCAGCAGCGGCAGTTCGAGGGTCATCTCCGGGGTGGGGACGCCGACCAGGACGACGGTGCCGGCGAGGTCGCGGGCGTAGAAGGCCTGCCGGTAGGTCTCGGGGCGGCCGACGGCCTCCACCACGACGTCCGCGCCGTTGCCGCCGGTGAGCTCGCGGATCGCCTCGACCGGGTCGGTGGTGCGGGAGTTGACGGTGTGGGTGGCGCCGAGAGTGCGGGCCGTCTCCAGCTTGCGGTCGTCGATGTCCACCGCGATGATCTTCGACGCGCCCGCCAGCCGGGAGCCCATCACGGCGGCCCCGCCGACGCCGCCGCAGCCGATCACGGCGACGGTGTCGCCGCGGCCGACGTTGCCGGTGTTGATCGCGGCGCCGAGGCCCGCCATCACGCCGCAGCCCAGCAGGCCGGCCACGGCCGGCTCGGCGGCCGGGTCGACCTTGGTGCACTGCCCGGCCGCGACCAGGGTCTTCTCGGCGAAGGCGCCGATGCCCAGCGCCGGGGACAGCTCGGTGCCGTCCAGCAGCGTCATCTTCTGCTTCGCGTTGTGGGTGTTGAAGCAGTACTGCGGGCGGCCGCGCTTGCAGGCGCGACACTGGCCGCACACCGCGCGCCAGTTGAGGACGACGAAGTCACCGGGCTCGACCTCGGTGACGCCCTCGCCGACCGACTCCACGATGCCCGCGGCCTCGTGGCCGAGCAGGAACGGGAACTCGTCGTTGATGCCGCCCTCCCGGTAGTGGAGGTCGGTGTGGCAGACGCCGCACGCCTGGATCCGCACCACCGCCTCGCCCGGCCCCGGGTCCGGCACCACGATCGTGGTCACCTCCACGGGTGCGCCCTTGGCGCGCGCGATGACTGCCTTGACCTGCTGGGCCATCCGATTCCACCTCCGTCGGCCGATGCGCCTCTGCACCGGCGTGACCTGCGACAAACGACTGCAGAGGGTCTGCGGGAGAACTCTAGGAGCACCGCCGAAGGACTGCCTACGAAGGGTAGCGCCCACCCGTTCGAGCGCCGCCCCGGCGGGTCCGCGGAGCCGGCCGGACACCAGGGGCGCGCGGGCGCCGCTGAGCGCCCGTCAGCGTGCAACGAACTGCCCGGAAAGCGTCACCGTTGGCTGGAAGTGCCGCAGACGGGCGCCCCGCCGTCCACGTACGGTCGTAGCAGAGACGGTCCGCGTGACCACGCTCAGCACATCCGCCCCACCTGACGGCACGCCGCCGCGCGCCGCTCGTGCCAGGTGCGTACCGACCGTACGCCCCCGCACGTTTCGCGCCATCCCGCGCAGGGGCCCGCGCCCCCGCGCGGGCAGCCTCCCCGCTACGACCGCAGCGCGGAAGCACCGGATCCCGTTACCGCCGCACCCCGGCACCGGCACACCCCGGTGCCACCGCACCGCCGTACCACCGCACAGCCGAACCACCGCACCCCGACACCACCGCACACCAGCACCGCCGCACCGCCGGCCCTGAGTCGAGCCGCCCCGGCCGAACCGCCAGTCCCCGCACGAACCCCGGATCCACCCCCCGTCGGGCCGCCCAGAGCGGTCCCTGCCCTGGAGTCTGGAGTACGGATGTCCACCGAGAACAGCGCGACCGGTGCCGGCACCGGCACCGCCCCGCTCCCCCCGTTGCACTGCCTGCGGCACGTCGAACCCGGCCCGCCCAGGCTCGCGGCACTGCCCACCGGCACCCCCGTCTGGCTGGTCAGCCGGCACGCCGACGTCCGGCAGGTGCTCACCGACCCGCGGCTGGGCCGCGCCCCGCTCTACGCGCCGGGCGCGCCGCCGCTCACCACGACGCCCAACCTGCTGGACGACCCGCAGAGCATGCTCAACATCGACGGCGTCGAGCACCAGCGGCTGCGCCGCACCGTGCAGCGGGCGTTCACCCCGCGGGCGATCGCCCGCTGGAAGCCCTGGGTCGCCTCGGTGATCGAGTCGCTGATCGACGAACTGATCGACCACGGCTCCCCCGCCGACATCGTCGCCTCCTACACCCGGCCGCTGCCGGTCGCGGTGATCAGCCGCCTGATGGGCCTGGACAACCTGGACTCCAAGCGGCTGGAGCACTGGAGCGACCACGCGCTCTCCGCCACCGCCTACAGCGCCGAGGCGATCGCCACCGCGATGGGCGAGTTCGCCGTCTTCGGCGCCGGGGTGATCGCCGAGCGCCGCGCCGACCCGGGCGACGACCTGGTCAGCAGCCTGCTCGCGGCCGCCGCCGAGGACGGCTCGATCACCGAGGGGCAGCTGATCACCCTGGTCATCGGCCTGGTGGTGGCCGGGCACGAGACGACCATGACCAGCCTCGGCAACGCCCTGGTCTACCTGCTGGCCGACGGCCGGGAGGCCTGGCAGCGGCTCGCCTCCGACGAGGCCAGCGCCGCCGTCGCGACCGAGCAGCTGCTGCGCGCCGTACCGCTCGGCGACACCCGCGAGCACCTGCCCGGGCTGCTGCGCCGCACGGTCGAGGACGTGGAGATCGGCGGGGTGGTGATCCCGGCCGGCAGCGTGGTGGCCGCCGACGCGGCCGCCGCCAACCAGGACCCGGAGGTCTTCACCGGGGACCTCCGCACCGAGCTGTTCTCCCCGCTGGCCGCGCCGATGCTCACCTTCGGCGCCGGACCGCACCACTGTCTGGGCGCCTGGCTGGCCCGGATGGAGCTCGAACTCGCCCTGCACCGGCTGGCCCGCCGGCTGCCCTCGCTGCGGTTGGCCGACCCGGTCGACGGCATCGACTGGCGGCGCGGCCTGCTCACCCGCAGCCCCAACACGCTCCAGGTCAGCTGGTGACGGGCTCCGGCGGGGCGACGGAGGCGGATCCGGCGGCCGGTCCCGCCGCGGAACCGGTGCTGGTCCGGGTCGACCTGGACCGCTGCATCGGCTCCGGGATGTGTGCGCTGAGCGCCCCCGGGTCGCTGGCGCTCGGCCCCGAGGGCCAGGCCCTGGCGGTGGCCGGGTACGCCGACGGCGGCGCGGAGTTGACGGACGGCCTGGCCGAGGCGGTGGAGTTCTGCCCGGTCGAGGCGCTCACCCTGCACTCGGCCCGCGGCGGCCACCGGATCGCCCCGCCCGACTAGGGACCGACCGGCCTGAGCCGTCCCGGCGCCGCCTGCTGCCCACGGCGCAGCAGGCGGGACCGGGACGGCCCGGACGGGCCTCGCTCGGCCTCAGCCCGCGGCCGGGCCGCCGTCGTCGGTCCGGTCCGCGGGCGGGGTCCGCTCCGACCGCAGGGCCAGGCCCACCCCGACGGCGGCCGCGGCCAGGCCCAGCAGTGCGAACGGCCGGGACCACTCGCCCGCCGCACTGGGGACGAAGGCCGGCGGGAGGACCAGCAGCGAGGCGGTGAGGGCGGCGGCCGCGGCGGCGGGCCGGATACTCGGGCGGCGCGGGCCGAGCGCGTCGAGCAGCAGCAGGTAGCCGGCCAGCAGGACGGTCACCGCGAGCGCCCGCCACCAGGTCGGCGTGCCGAGGGCGGCGAGCGGGACGGCTCCGGCGGCGAGCAGGGTGGTGCGGGCGGCGGACAGCCGCGCGGCCCAGTGCCTCCGGGGCGGCGGGCCCTCCGGTCCGGGCACGGCGGCCCACAGCGCGAGGACGGCGACCGGCAGCAGGAAGGCCGGCCCCAGGCGGTCGGTGAGCGTGCCGCTGCCGGTGCCCGCGGCGGCGAGGGCGAGCGCGACGCCGCTGCCGCGCAGGACCGCCCGTTCGAGGAGCGCGGACCGGTCGGTGTCGCGGGCCGTACGGCCGTCGCGGACCGCACGGGCGGCGCGGGCCGGGCCGGCCACCGTGCGCAGCGGACCGGCCGGACGGGCGCTGCGGGCCGGACGCTCCGGACGGGCCGGATGGGCCTGACGGGCAGGGCCGGCGTCGCGGGCCGGATCGGTCGTCGGGGACGGGGTCATCGGCCGGCTCCCATGATGCGGCGGCGCAGCAGCGGCCCGAGGGCCAGGTCCAGGGTCTCGCCGGGCGTGTGGGCCACCACCGGGATGCCCCGGCCGCGCAGGGTGGCCCGCATCGCCTCGCGTTCCGCGCGCCACAGGCGCAGGGCGAGGGCGTCGACCTCGTCGTCGGGGCGGGGCGTCGGTTCCCCGGCCGGGATCTCCACCACGACGAGCGGGTTCCCGCGTTCGCCGATCCGGCCGAGGACGTCCAGGATGCGCTGGTCGGCGAGCGGGGTGAAGGCGTAGACGAGGGCGTGGCCGGGCAGGGCCGCGAGCGGCAGGGGTGGCAGCGGGCCGCGCGGGGGGCGGTCCTGCCGGACCTCCAGCACGCTCTCCACCATGCGGTAGAGCTGCCGGTCGCCGGTGGCGGCAGTGAGCAGGCGCAGTCGGCCGCCGACCGCGAGCAGGCCGATCCGGTCGTGCCGGCGCAGGTAGGCGCGGGTCAGGCCGGTGGCGGCGCGCAGGGTCTCGTCCAGGCTGCGCCGTCCGGTGGTGGTGTCGATGTAGTCGGCGAGGGTGTCGAGCAGGACGACCGCGTCGGCGGCGCGTTCGGCGGCGAACTGGTTGATCTGGACGGCGTCGCGGCGGGTCGTGGAGGGCCAGTGGATCCTGCGCTGCCGTTCGCCGGGCACGTGCGGGCGGACGCCGATGACCTCGATGCCGGTGCCCTCCTGGGCGGTGGTGTGCTCGCCGATGCGCTCGGGCAGACGGACCGGGATCGGGGTGAGGCGGGCGGTGTCGGGGACGGGGAAGACGTCGACGGTGCCGAGGTCGGTACGGACGGTGCGGCGGTTCAGGCCATGGGCGTCGGGCACGTCGAGGTCGACGACGCCCAGGTGGCGGCGGCCCCAGCTGTCGGCGCGCAGCACGAGGTCGACGCCGGTCGGGGTGACGGTCAGGGCGTCCAGGGCCAGGCCGGGGCCGAGCGCCACGGTGGGCTCGGGCGGGGCGATCCGGCCGTCGTGCGTGACGGTGACCCGGACGGTGACGGGCTCGCCCTCGAAGCAGCGGCGCGGCTCGACGCTGTGCTCGGCGGACAGCCGGGTGGGGCGGCCGGCTCCGGGTGCGGCGAGCACCAGCAGGACGGCGGCGAAGGCGGCCGGGGCGAGCAGCCAGGCGTGGCCGGTGGCCAGGGCGGTGACGGCCGCGACGGTGGCGACCGTGAGCAGGCGCACGGTCTGCTCGCCGGGCCGCCAGTGCGGGGCGGGCGGGTTCTCGGGCAGTCCGGCGGCGGTGGCCCGGACGCTGCGGGCGACGGCCAGGTCGCGGGCCCGGCGGGCGAGGCGGTCGCCGTGGTCCGGGCGGTCGGCGCCGTCTGTGCGGTCCGGGCGGTCGCCGTGGTCCGTGCCGTCAGGGTGGCCGGCCGGGCCCGGCGCGGGGTTCACGGGGCCACCGCCCGGGGCAGCGTCTGCGGCACCGGGACGGAGGCGATCAGCCGGGCCAGCACGTCGTCCGCCTCGATCTGCCGCACCCACAACTCCGGCTTGAGCGTGATGCGGTGGGCCAGGGCGGGGCCGGCCAGCGCCTTGACGTCCTCGGGGGTGAGGTAGTCGCGGCCCTCCACCAGGGCGTTGGCGCGGGCGAGTTGGATCAGCGCCAGGCCGCCGCGGGGCGAGGCTCCGACCTGGATCTGCTGGTCGTTGCGGGTGGCGTCGACCAAGGCGATCACGTAGTCGACCAGGTCGTCGTCGACCTCGACCCGCTCCACCGCGGCTCGCATGGCGAGCAGTTCCGCCGGACCGACCACGGTCGTCAGGACCGGCTCGGGGGTCGCCCGGTCGATCCTGGCGCGCAGCATCGCCGCCTCCGTGGCGGTGGGGAGGTAGCCCATCCGCACCCGCAGCAGGAAGCGGTCGAGCTGGGCCTCGGGCAGCGAGTAGGTGCCCTCGTACTCGATCGGGTTGGCGGTGGCGATGACCAGGAAGGGGTCCGGCAGCCGGCGGGTGGCACCGTCGACGGAGACCTGGCCCTCGGCCATCGCCTCCAGCAGCGCGGCCTGGGTCTTGGGCGGGGTCCGGTTGATCTCGTCGGCCAGCAGCAGCTGGGTGAACAGCGGTCCGGGCCGGAACACCATCTCGCCCGTGGCGCGGTCGTAGAAGGGCGCGCCGGTGACGTCGGAGGGCAGCAGGTCGGGGGTGAACTGGATCCGGCGGAAGTCCAGGCCGAGGGTGGTCGCGAACGAGCGGGCCAGCAGGGTCTTTCCGAGCCCGGGCAGGTCCTCGACCAGGACGTGTCCGCCGGCCAGGGCGCCGAGCATCACCAGGCGCAGCGCCTCGGGCTTGCCGACCACGGCCCGTTCGATCTCCGCGATCACCGCGCGGGCCCGCTCTCCGGCCTGCTGCGGGGTCAGCGGCGTGGTCAGCGGCGGGGCCACGGGGTGGGCGGGGCCGTGGGGGCTGGTCGAAAGGTCGGACATGACGCTCCTGCGGAAACGATGCGGTCGCTGGGTACGGGGTCGGCCGGCGGGCCGGCTGGCTGGCTGCGGGGCCGGGCTCAGGGGGCGGCGCGGGCGCCGGGTACGGAGTCGGCGTGGGCGCCGGGTACGGAGTCGGCGCGGGCGCCGGGTCGGTGGCGGGAGGTCGGTCGGTGGCGGGAGGTCACAGGGTGTCGAGCCGGTCGACCAGCTCGTGCAGGACCTCCGCCGGGAAGACCTCGGCCGGCGGCGGCGCCAGGGGGTCGATCCACGGCCACAGCCGCGGCCCGAGGAGCTCGGCGACCCGGTCGCGGTCGGCCGGGGCCGACAGGCTCAGGCCGTGCTCCTCGGCGAGCCGGACGGCGTACAGCCGTCGGATCCGCAGGCGCAGCGGCCCGGCGTCGCCCTGGGGGTCGAAGCCCTGACGGACCGTCCACCGCCAGTCGCCGAGGCCCGGTTCGTAGACCTCCTGCTGCCGCGCCCGGCGGCGCAGCGTGACGGACTCGGCTCCCGCCCCGGCCACCCGGCGGGCGATCAGCAGCGCGGTTCCGGCCAGCAGGACCGCACCGGCCCCGGCCCCGGGCCAGCCGCCGACCAGGGCGAACAGCAGTTCGGCGAGGACGGCGGGCACGGCCAGCTCGATCAGGCTGTGGCGCACCGAGCCGGGGCGGGCGAGTTCGAGGTCCGGACCGTCCGGGCCGTCCGCCTGCCGCCCACCGCCGGTCCACTCCCGGGCAGTTGCCCGGTCCCGGTGGTCCGTCCGGTCGGTCGGACGGTCGGTCGGACGGTGCCGTCCGCGCAGCGGGCCGCTCATCGGGCTCCTCCCCCGGCCTGCGCGCCGGTGGTCTCCCGGGCCCGGGCCTCGGCCAGCCGGGCCGCGATCGCGTCCAGGGCCGTCCGGGCCCGGCGCACCTGGCCGTCGTCCATCCGGTGGGTCGAGTACCGGGCCTCCCGGAACAGCGCGGTGAGTTCGCGCGCGGCGGCGGCGTCGATCCGCTCGTCGGACAGCAGTCGGCTCAGCAGGTCGGTCGGGCTCTCCCAGGGGTGCCGGGGCAGGCCGGAGTCGGCCAGCGAGCCCTCCATCGCCGCATAGCAGGCGATCACCGCCGCCCGGGCGTCCGTTCCCGCCAGGGCCCGGCGGCCGGAGGCGACGGCCTCGGCGAGCGCGGCTTCGGGGCTCGCCGCCCCGACCACGGCGGCCGGTACCGGCGGCTCCTGCGGGGTCCGCAGCCGGCGCCACCGCAGCAGCCCGAGGACCACGAGCACGACGGCGGCCACGGCGGCCAGCGTGACGATGCCCGCGATCAGCACGCCGACCCCCAGGCCGACGGTCGACGGCGGCGGTCCCACCAGCGGCTCGGTGGTCGGGACGGGGGAGAAGGTCACGTCGGGCATCGGCGGCCGCTCGACCGCCATCGGCCGCCGGTCGGCCCGGCTGCGCAGCACCAGCAGCAGGACCGGCACCGCCCCGGCGGCCACCGGCAGCAGCAGTGCGGCCGCCGACCGCAGGCGCTCGGCCCGGGGCGTCGGCCCGTCGAGGTGGCGGACCTCCTCGCGGAAGCGCAGCGCGAACCGGCCGACCAGCACGGCCCAGGCCAGCCCGAGCAGCACCACGACCCCGACACCGTTCACCGGACCGGCCGTCGCCGTCCCCAGCAGCCCGCCCTCGGGGCGCAGCGTCGCGGCGGCGATGCACAGGCCGACGACGACCACCAGCACCCCGGCCAGCCGGCCCCGTCCGCCGCGCGTCGTACCCGACGGCGACCCGTCACTCATCCGAACCCCCCGGTCCCCGCGCGCCGGACCGCGCGCGACCTGCAGCGTCGCACACCAACCGTCACGCTGTCACCTGCCGTTCCGGGCCCCCGTCCGGGGGCGGCGCGGCGCCGATCGGGCCGATCGATGAGCCAGGCTCATCGATCGATGAGGTATTCGATCTTGTTCGGGCGTCCCGCCCGCTGGTGTGCTGGCCGTATGACGAATCCGGAAGCAACCCTCGCACCGCCGGCCGCTCCGGCACCGGTGGCCGGCCACCGCTGGTCACCGGTCCTCGCCGTGGCGCTGGCCACCTTCACCGTGGTGTCCTCGGAGATGATGCCGGTCGGCCTGCTGACCCCGATGTCCCGCGACCTGGGCGTCTCCGACGGCACCATCGGCCTCTCCCTCTCCGTCACCGGGCTGATCGCCGCCGTGCTCTCCCCCTTCGCTCCGGTGCTGGTCGGGCTGCGCGACCGCCGGACCGTCCTGATCGCCTTCCTGCTGCTGCTCGGCCTCGCCGACGCGGTCAGCGCGCTCGCGCCGAACTTTCCGGTGCTGGCCCTCGGCCGGGTCCTGCTCGGCGCCGCGATGGGCATCGTCTGGGGCCTGGCAGCCGGCCTGGGCCCGCGGCTGGCCGACGGGCCGAGGACGGCCCTGGCGATGACGCTGATCTTCTCCGGGGTGTCGATCGCCTCGGTGCTCGGCGTCCCGCTCGGCACCTACCTCGCCGAACTGCTCGGCTGGCGGGCCGCGTTCTGGGCCCTCGCCCTGCTCGGCGCCGTCTCCGCCGCCGTACTCGCCGGCGCGCTGCCCGCCCTGCCGGTCACCGAGCGCGGACGGCTGGGCGGCCTCGCCGACGCGCTGCGCCACCGGGGCGTCGCGGCCGGCACCGCGATCACCGCGCTCGTGGTGCTCGGCCACTTCGCCGGGTACACCTACGTCCGCCCGGTGCTGGAGACCGACGCCGGCCTGAGCGGCGGCGTGATCGCGAGCTGCCTGCTGGTGTACGGGCTGGCGGGCGTGGCCGGGAACTTCTCCCTCGGCCCGCTGTCCGGCCACCGGCCCAGGGCCGCCGTCCTCCTCGCCCTCGCCGGTGTCACCCTGGCCGCCGTCCTCCTGCCCTCCGCCACCGGCGGCGTCGGCACCGTGCTGCTCGTCCTGGTCGTCTGGGGCGTCGCGTACGGCGGGGTGTCGGTCTCCACCCAGACCTGGGTCCGCACCGCCGCCCCCGGCCGGATCGAGGCCACGGCCGCCGTCTGGGCGGGCGTGTTCAACGCGAGCATCGCGCTCGGCTCGCTGGCCGGCGGGGTGGTCGTCGACCGGGCCGGGCACCACGCCGTGCTGTACGCCGCGGCGGGGCTGACCGCTGCCGGACTGCTGCTCGCCGCCCTCACCCGGCCGCGCGGCGGCACCGCCGGCTGACCCCGCCCGGCGGCGGTCCACCGGGCGCACGGCCCGGCCCCCGCCCGGCCGCCGCGCCGTCAGCCGACCTCGGCCAGCAGGAGTTCCACGAACCGACCGGCCAGCCGGTGCGGACGCCGGCCGTCCTGCACCACCTGCAACGCACTCGGCTCCAGCTCCGGCACCGGCAGGTAGCGGATGTCCGGCCGCGGAACGTAGCGGGTACTGCCCTCGCACAGCAGCAGCCCCCGGCGGGTGCTCGCGACCATCGACAGGCCCTCCTGGACGGTGGCCGCACCGGTCGGGTAGCTCAGCTCCCGCCCGCCCGGCGTCCGGCGCGGGGCGTTGGCCAGCCGCCAGTACGCGGGCGCCGGGCCGCGCGGCTCGATCAGCGGCAGCGCGGCCAGTTCCGCGGCGGAGACCTGGTCCGGCCCGGTCGGCCGGTGCGCGACGGCGACCGCCAGGTACACCGGCTGCCGGGAGAACTCCAGCAGCACCTCCAACCCCGGCTCCCGGCACGGGGCGAGCACGATCGCCAGGTCGACCTCACCCCGGTCGAGCTGCGAGAACGGGTCCCCCCAGGGCAGTTCGACCAGGTGCGCGGCGCCCTCCGGCAGCCGTGAGACCGCCCGGGCCACCGGCTCGTACACCGCGCACTGGAACCCCAGGCACAGCGGCGCGTCGGCGGCCGCGGCGCGCGCCCGGGCGTCCTCGTAGCCGGCCCGCAGCCGGGCGAAGGCCGGCACCACCTGCTCGGCCAGCCCCCGGCCCAGGTCGGTCAACTCGACCCGCCGGCTGGTCCGTTCGAAGACCGGTGCGCCGACCCGGGCCTCCAGCCGCTTGATCAGCTGGGAGACCCGCCCCTGCGAGACGCCGAGCAGCCCGGCCGTCCGCCCGAAGTGCAGTTGGTGCACGAGGACGGAGAAGCACTCCAGTTCCTGCAGCGGGAGTTCGGGCAGCGGCAGTCGGGGCGGCTCGGACAGGGCCGGCTCGAGCAGGGGCGGCTCGGGCGCTGCCACGGGCGCCTGGTTCGGGGGCGTACGGTCCACCGCGGCAGTCTAGTTCGGCCCGGTCAGGTGTGCGCGCCGGTGGTGTGCCCCGTCCCGGGCACGCAGGCCAGGGCGGCGCGCAGTTCGGCGGCCGGGTCGCCCTCGTGGTACGGGCGTTCGCTGGGCTCGATGTGGTCCAGGAACTCCTGGTAGCGCAGCGCGTAGGAGACGTGGTGGAGCGGTTCGGCGAGGGCGAGGGCGCGTTCGGGCTCGGAGCCGGGGACGTGCCGGCGCCAGGCCGCCGCCCAGACGCCCGCGTGGTGCCGCCAGGCCTCCGGGGTGAGGTAGGCGCGAGGGCGCAGGCCGTCCAGGGCGGGGTGGCCGAGGCAGGCGTCGGCGTAGTCGACCACGGTCAAACCGGCCTCGCCGGTGCGCCAGTTGCCGGGGTGGAAGTCGCCGTGCAGCAGGGTCTCCGGGAGGCCGCAGGCGGCCAGCCGGTCGAGCAGGGCGGGCAGGGCGGCGGCGAGCCCGGCGAGCCGGTCGCGTTCCTCCGCCGTCAGGTCGGTCTCGGCGGGCAGCCGGTCCAGCAGGGCGGTGAACCGGGTGTGCAGCACGGCGGGCGTGCGGTCGCGCAGGGCCGCGAGGGCGTCCGGCCGACCGGCGAGGGCGGCCTGGGCGGCGACGAAGCGGGGGACGACGTCGGCGACCGTCCCGGCGTCCGGGGTCCAGCAGTCCTCGCCGGGGATGTGGTCGAGCAGTAGCCGCCCTTCCGCCGGATCGGCGGCGAGCACGGTCGGGACGAGGGCGGGGTCATGGGCGCCGAGCAGGGCGATGGCCTCCCCCTCCGGGGCGTTGAACCGCGGGTTCGTGGTCTTCAGCCAGGCGTCGGTGGCGGTGGCGGTGCCGGTGCCGGTGGCGGTCGGGAAGCGGAACAGGCCGGACAGGTTCCAGGTCCGGATCTGCCGCGCGGCGCCGGTGGCCGGGCGGCCCAGCCCGGCGAGCCGGTCCTCCCCCCAGGCCAGGGCGGCGCGCAGGCCCGCCGGGTCGGCCCAGGCGGCCCGCCCGGGGGCGGGGGCCAGCAGGGCGGCCGTGCCGGCGTCCACCGGGCGCGGCGCGAGGGACGTCGGCCGCCGGAGCGCCTCGGCGTGGTAGCGCACCAGGCCGCCGTGGCCGGGGTCGTCGCTGTGCGCCTCCAGCAGCCGCGTCACCAGCACCGGCACGCCGGCGAGTTCCGTCGCCCGGTCGACCACGCCGTCCACCGAGGACCACCAGCCGGGAGCCGTCTCGAACGGGCCCAGCCGCCCGAAGTAGGAGTCCCCGTGGGTGAGATCGACGGTCACCGTCCGACTGCTCGCTCGCTGCATCCGCCCAGCCTCGCGCACGGCACCGTCCCCGTGCGAACGGTTTTCCCGCTCGCGCGCCTCCGATTCCCGCTTGCGCGCCCGGCGACCGGACGTGGGAGCATCCGACGATGCACAGACTGACGGTGACGGTCCTGGGGACGTGCGGTGCCTGGCCCGAGGCCGGGCGGGCGGCGAGCGGCTTCCTGGTCGAACAGGACGGCTTCCGGCTGGCGCTGGACCTCGGCTACGGGACCCTCCCCCGACTGCTGGAGCACTGCGGCGCCGATGAGTTGGACGCCGTGGTGATCACCCACGAGCACCCCGACCACTGCGCCGACCTCAGCGCCCTGGCCCGCGCCCGCTACTTCGCCGAGCCGCGCGGCTCCCGGCTGCCGCTGTACTGCACCCCCGGGGTGCTGGACCGGGTGCAGGCGATGGAGCCGACCGAGGACCTCGCCGAGGTCTTCGCGGTGCACCCGCTCCCCGCGGCGGAGCACCGGGTCGGGCCGTTCCTGCTGGCGACCGCCTCGCTGCCGCACCACGTCCCGCACGCGGGCGTGCGGTTGACCGCCGCGGGCCGGACCCTCGCCTACAGCGGCGACGCCGGCCCGGGCCCGGCGCTGGCCGAACTGGCCTCGGACGCGGACCTCTTCATCGCCGGGGCCACCCTGCGCGGCCCGGACCGCGACCCGTTCCTGCTGAGCGCCGTCGAGGCCGGGGCCTGGGCCGCCCGGGCCCGCGCCCGCCGGCTGCTGCTCACCCACTTCTGGCCCGGCGCCGACCGCGCCGGTGCCGCCGCCGAGGCCGGCGGGCCCTTCCCGGGCGAGCTGCTCACGGCGGAGGAGGGCCTGGTGCTCCCCTGGTAGTCGTGCGGTGGCCCGCGACCACCGCACCGTCCTCAGGAGGGATCGACCCCCGCGTGTTCCAGTGGCGGTGCGATCGCCTGGGCATCCGCACCTTCGCCCACACACAGGCCGATCAGGAGCGCGGCCGTCGCCTCCAGCAGGCCCGCCCGGTCGAGCCCTCCCCCGTTGACCGGTACGCAGCCGAGGTCGCGGACGAGGCGCCGTACCGCTTCGAGAGCCGGTGCGTCGTCCCCGCAGAGCGGCACCGCGAGGGGGCGTCCGCCGAAGACCGGCGGGGTCAGGCGCCACACGCTCTCGTGGCAGAGGTTGAACGCCTTGACCACGGACGCGTCGGGCGCTGCGGCCGCGATGCGCTCGGCCGCCGAGGGCCCGCCCCAGGTCTCGAGGACGAAGCCCGGCGCCATCGGGTTCGTGCAGTCGATCAGCGTTCGGCCCCGCACGGTGTCGGCCAGGCCGGACACCACGCCGACCGCCGCCGCGTACGGCACGGCCAGCAGCACCGCGTCCCGGCCGTGCCGGGCCGCGTCCCGCAGGGTCCCCGCCCGTGCGCCGATCCGGTCCGCCAGGGCGGCAGCTCGGCCGACGTCCCGCCCGCCCACCAGTACGTCGTGGCCGGCACGCGACCACTGGGTGCCCAGTGCCCGCGCCATGGTGCCCGTACCGGCGATTCCGATCCTCATCGGTCCAGCCTCTCGTCGTGATCCCTGTCGTCGGATTCGGGACGACACTCGGGACGACACTAGGAAGTTGCTCGGGCACCATCTGGTAAGTGACCACTGATCAGGGATTCGTCGCCGACTGCCGTGCCCGGCTCGCTTTCGATCTGCTCGCCCACACCTGGAACGCCGTGGTGGTGTGGGCGCTGCGCGAGGGCCCCGTGCGGCCCGGTGAGCTGCGCGAGCGGATCGGCGGGATCAGCCCCAAGGTCCTGACGGAGACGCTGCACCGGCTCCGGTTCAACGGGTTGGTGGAGCGCCGCGCGTACGCCGGGTCGCCGCCGCGCGTGGAGTACTCCCTCACCGGGTTGGGGCGGACGCTACTGGAGCCGCTGGAGGCGTTCGGCGCCTGGGCCTTCGAACACGGTGAGGACGTGATGGCGGCCCGCGAGCAGGCGGAGGAGGCCGGACACGGTCGCGGCTGACGCCGGCGGCGGGCGGGTCCGTCAGCCGCGCGGAGCCGATCACGACGTCGCGCAGGAGTACGGGAGTACGGGAGTACGGGAGTACGGGAGTACGGGAGCAAAGGGGGTTCGGGGCCCGGCCCTTCGGCGTCGTGCCGGTGGGACCCCCGGCTGAGGCTGCGCTGCCCGAGCCTCCTGCCGGGGGTTCCCGCCGGGACGCCGCCGGGACGCCGCCGGACCGTGGTCCGTGGTCCGTGGCCGACGGGCGGGCCGTCAGAGGTCGTCGAGCGGGTCGGCCAGCACTCCCTCGCTCGCGATGATGTAGCCCAGGTGGCCGCGGCTGCGGCTGCCGAGGAGTTCGCTGGCCTTCTGGATGTGGCTGGAGACGGTGCGGGTGCTCATGCCGAGGCGGGAGGCGATGGCCTCGTCGGTGAAGCCGTTGACCATCAGCCGCAGCACGTTCTGCCGGGTGCGGTCGGTGAGCAGCTGGGGGCGGTGGTGGCCGTCCAGGTAGATGACCGGCTCGGCGCGTTCCCACATCAGTTCGTAGATCTTGAGCAGGTACTCCACCAGCGGCGGGTACTGGATCAGCACCGCGGCGGCCTCGCGCTTGGCGCCGGCCGGGATGAAGGCGGTGGAGCGGTCGCAGATGATGACCCGGTCGAAGACCTCGTTGAGGGTGCGCACCTGGGCGCCCCGGGCGGTGACCTGCTCGATGTAGGCGAGTGTGGGGCCGTGCGAGCGCACGGTGTGCTGGTAGAGGGTGCGTTGGCGGACTCCGCGTTCGGCGAGGGCGAGGTCGCGCGGGAGCGCGTCGGCCAGGTGGTCGGCGCCGCGGCCGCCGCCGGGCTGGGCGGTGCGCAGTTCCTCGGCGCAGGCAGCGACGGCCTTCTCCAGCGCCGGGTTGATCTCCTCGCCGGCCAGCAGGCGGATCGGGAGCTGGGCCTGTCTCATCACGTCCTGGTAGGCGTGTTCGGCGACGGTGAAGGCGGCGCGCACTTCGGCGAGCCGCTCCTGGTGGGCCAGGACGGCGAGTTCCAGCGGCCGGGTCAGGCCGGTGACCGCGAGGTCGGGCGGGACGGCGACCAGCCGCTGTCCGTCGCCGGGCAGCGGCCGCAACAGGCCCATGGCCAGCAGGCACTCGGGGGCCGGCCCGGCGACGGCGCCGCCCTCGGCGAGTGCGGCACGGTAGAACTCGACACCTCGGTCACAGAGTTGGGGTGTCCCCTTTTCCGCGCTGGTGTCCTGGGATACGCACATCTGAGCATCCTTCCGGCTTCGGCATTGCGTTTTCACGAATGCCCGTACCGGCAGGAGCCAGGCATCCGGACAGGCAGGATGGGACAACCTGCCGTTCGGACGCATCCCCCCCGGGCCACGACAGCCGCGAGTGTACGCCCTGAGGGCGCGGAAATCAGCGGTTCCCGGCGATACCGGGCATGCCCGGCGACGGCGTCCGACGGTGGTGACGGCGACCACGACCGTACCCGGCTGCGGTGACGGGCGGATGACCGTCGCATTGCACGTGTCGCCCCGTCAGGGCGGCCGGAGCGAACGGCCGGTGGACGTCCCCGGCCGACGGACGGAGGGCACCCCAATTGTTGCGAGCCGATCCCGACCCCCCTCCCGCGCCGGTGGATCCGGCCGGGCTGGTGGACCAGCGGTTGGTGCGGCAGCTCGCGGAAGCGGCGGCCGCGCAGGTGGGCTCCGGCGCGGTGCGGCTGCTCGGCGACGGCGGACTGCTCCAGGCGCTCGCCAAGCAGTTGATCGAGCGCGCCCTGGAGCTGGAGCTCCAGGAGCACCTGCACGGCCCGGGGGCCGACGGGCCCGGTGCTCCCGGCGGTCCGCCCCGGGCCGTCGGTTCCGTCGGTGCCCCCGGCGGCGGCAACGGCCCCAACGGGGCCCGGGCCAGACGGCTGCTCACCGAGATCGGGCCGGTCGAGGTGCGGGTCCCGCGCGACCGGGACGGCAGCTTCGCCCCCCGGACGGTCCGCCCCCGGGCCCGTCGACTGCCCGGCCTGGACCAGCTGGTGGTCTCGCTCACCGCGCGCGGCCTCAGTTCGGGCGAACTGGTGGCGCACCTGGCCGAGGTGTACGGGGTGGAGATCAGCCGGGAGACCGTCTCGGCGATCACCGACCAGGTGCTCGACGAGCTGGCCGAGCGGCGCGGCTGCCCGCTGGACCCGGTCTACCCGGTGGTCTTCCTCGACTCGGTGCGCAGCGGCCGCTCGGGCGGCCCGCTGGTGCACCTGGCGCTGGGGGTCTCGACGAACGGCCTGCGGGAGGTGCTGGGGCTGTGGCCGGCCGCGGACGGGGAGTGCTGGCCGCAGGTCCTGGCCGGGCTGGCCGAGCGCGGGGTGCGCGAGGTCTGGGTGCTGGTCGGTGACGCCGCGCCGGGGCTGGCCGAGGCGGCGGCCGAGCGGTGGCCGGGCACGGTGGTGCACACCTCGGTGGCGCACCTGTTGCACGCCGCGCTGCGGCACGCGCCGGGCGAGGACTGGGGCGGCCTGGCCCCGGCCCTGCACGAGATCTGCACGGCCCCCACCGAGGCCGCCGCCCTGGAGCGGCTGGGCCGGGCCGAGCGGGAGTGGGGGCCGGGCCACCGCGAGGTGTTCCGGGTCTGGCGGGCGGCCTGGCCGCTGCTCGCCCCCGGTTTCCGGTTCGGCCCGGAGGCCCGGCGGCTGCTCACCGGCGGCGGCGCGCTGGAGCGGCTGCACGCCCGGCTGCGCCGGATCGAGCAGGTCGCGGGCCGGGTGCGGGACGAGCGGGCGGCGCTGAAGCGGGTCTACCTGGCGACGCTCGCGCTGGACTCGCCGTCGGGGGCCGGGCGGCCGTGGGCCGGGGACTGGCCGACCGTCCGGGAGGAGCTGCGCCGTGGTTCCGGGCACTGACGCCGTGGTTCCGGGCACCGATGCCGGGGCTGCGGGCGCTGAGGCGGCGGTTCCGGACACCGGCGCCGAGGCTCCGGAACCGGGCGCCGAGGGTTCCGGTTCCGGGCACGCCGGGCCGGGTTCCGGCCATCCGGTGGTGCGCCGTGGGCCGGGCCCCCACCACTGATCTGACAGAGCCAGGTACTCATTGCATCAGTTCTGCCCGTTTTTGACACAGTCTGTTCACGCTTCCGGTTCCCGCATTGCGTGATCCCGACAACGGCCAGAGCTTCCACCCCAGTTTGGGCCTCGGCAGGATTCATTCACAGCGAGGAGCGCACACACCGCCCGCCTCAGGAAGAGGAATTCGCCATGACGAATCATGCCGGTCGCATTCACAAGATGCTCGGGATTCTCGCCCTTCTGCTGGTCTCCTTCATCGGCTTCCAGAGCCAGAGCGGTCACCACCTCACCGCGGCGCTCGGCGGGCCCTCCGTGGTGCACGCGGTGCACGGGGACGACTCCGGCTGGGGTCCGTGATCGTACTGCCGTGAAGTCCGTGGGCGGTGTGCCGCCGCAGTCCGTGCACTGCGCGAAGTCGACATCGGCCGTTCATCGCACGCCGACGGAATTCCCCCTCCGCGCAATTCTCCGAACCGAGAGGAAACCCACGATGGCGAACCCGTTCGAGGATCCCGACGCCCAGTACCTCGTCCTGGTCAACGACGAGGGCCAGCACTCCCTCTGGCCGGTGTTCAGCCCGGTGCCCGACGGCTGGCAGCAGGTGTTCGGCGCCGCCGCGCGGCAGGACTGCGTCGACTACGTCGAGCAGCACTGGCAGGACCTGCGGCCGAAGAGCCTGGTCGCCCACCTGTCCGGGCACTGACCGCGGCCCGCACCACACGTCCGCACCGCCGTACGTCACCGCGCCGCCCGTAGGTCACCGCGCCGCCCGTAGGTCACCGCCGTACGTCACCACACCACCCGCACGGCACCACCGTGCCCGCACGGGAGGCGCCGTGCCGCACCACCGCACGCTCCGCCGGTCACGCAGCAACGAGGGAGACAGCCACATGTCCGGGGACCAGCAGACGCACAGAGCACACCCACGGCCCGCCGCGGCCGAGGTGCTCTGTCGACTGTTCGCGGAGGTGCTCGGCCGGGAGTCGGTCGACCCCGCGGCGGGCTTCTTCGACCTGGGCGGTGACCGGCCCGCCGCCGTCCGGCTGTTGGCCCGGGTGCGGGCCGAACTCGGCTTCCGGGTGCCGCTGCCGCTGCTGCTGGACGCCCCCACCCCGGCCGGCCTGGCCACCCGACTGACCGACCGGGCCCCGGCCCGGCCGGAGCCGGGCCCGACCCTCTCCGAACTGGTGGACGCCCAGGTCGCCCGCACCCCGCAGGCCACCGCGCTGTACGCCGGGGACACCGTCCTCACGTACGCCGAACTGGACGCCCGGGCCAACCGGTTGGCCCGGGTGCTCGCCGCCCGCGGCCTGGGCGCCGAGGACCTCGTCGCACTCGCCCTGCCGAAGTCCCCCGAGGCCGTCGCCGCCGTCCTGGCCGTGGCCAAGACCGGCGCCGCCTGGCTGCCCGCCGACCCGGGCTACCCGGCCGAACGGCTGCGCCACATGCTCACCGACTCCCGCGCCGCGCTGGTGCTCACCACCACCGGCACCGCCGGGCGGCTGCCCGACACCGACGCGCCCCGGCTGCTGCTCGACTCCCCCGAGCACCTCGCCGACCTGGCCGGGCGGCCCGGCACCCCGTTCGCCGCCGACGAGCGGGTCCGGCCGCTGGACGTCCGGAACACCGCGTACGTCATCTACACCTCCGGCTCCACCGGCCGGCCCAAGGGCGTCGTCGTCACCCACACCGGGCTGCCCAGCATGATCGACACCCAGGTCGCCGCCACCGGGCTCGGCCCCGGCAGCCGGGTGCTCCAGGCCGCCTCGCTCAGCTTCGACGTCTCCGTCTCCGACCTGGCCGCCGCGCTCACCACCGGCGCCGCGCTCGTCCTCCCCGGCGAGCAGGGCGAGTTGGTGGGCGAACCGCTGGCCGCCCTGATCGACCGGTACGGCGTCACCCACGCCGACCTCGCCCCCGCGATGGCGGCCACCCTGCCCGACGTCCCGCTGCCCTCGCTGCGCACCCTGGTCAGCGGCGGGGAGGCCGTCCCGCGCGAACTGGCCGCCCGACTGGGCCGGGACCGGCCGATGTTCAACAGCTACGGACCCACCGAGGCCACCGTCAGCGTCACCCTGAGCGAGCCGCTCACCGGCACCGAGCAGCCCCCGATCGGCCACCCCTGCGCGGACGCGCGCATCCACCTGCTGGACGAGCGGCTGCGCCCGGTCGAACCGGGCATCGTGGGCGAGCTGTACCTCTCCGGCCCGCACCTGGCCCGCGGCTACCTCGGCCGGTCCGCACTGACCGCCGAACGCTTCGTCGCCTGCCCCTTCGACGGCCCCGGCGGCCGGATGTACCGCACCGGTGACCTCGGCCGCCAGCGGCCGGACGGGCAGCTGGAGTTCGTCGGCCGGGCCGACGACCAGGTGAAGATCCGCGGCTTCCGGGTCGAGCTCGGCGAGATCGAGCAGACCCTCTCCGCCCACCCCGGCGTGCGCCAGGCCGTGGTGGTGCTCCGTGAGGACCGCCCGGGCGAACGCCGGCTGGTCGGCTACACGGTCGGCGCCGCCGACCCGGCCGAGCTGCGCGCGCACTGCGCCGAGCGGCTGCCCGACCACATGGTGCCCCTCGTCGTGGTGCTGGACCGGATGCCGCTCACGCCCAGCGACAAGGTGGACCGGCGCGCCCTGCCCGCGCCCGTCCTCGGCGCCGCCGACGAGGGCGGCCGGGCCCCCGTCGGGGAGCTGGAGCACACCCTCGGCCGCCTGTTCGCCGAGGTGCTGGGGATCCCGCGGGTGGGCGTCACCGAGTCCTTCTTCGAACTCGGCGGCGACTCCATCGTGGCCATCCAGCTGGTCTCCCGGGCCCGGCACGCCGGGCTCCAGCTCACCCCGCGCGAGGTCTTCGAGACCCCGACCGTCGAGGCGCTGGCCCGCACCGCCCGCCCGCTGGACGGCCCGGTCGCCGCCGAGCCCGCCGGCGCCGGACTCGGCGAGGTGCCGCCGACGCCGATCGTGCACTGGATGTCCGAACAGCACGGCGCCGTCGAGAGCTTCTACCAGGCCACCCTGCTCAACCTCCCGGCCGGCACCGACCCGCGGCAGCTCACCACCGCCCTCCAGGCCCTGCTGGACCACCACGACGTGCTGCGCGCCCGCACCTCCCCGCTCGCCGAGCGCCCCTGGACGCTGCACGTCCCCGCGCCCGGCGCCGTCGACGCCGCGGCCGTGCTGCACGGCGTCGCCGGACCGGCCACCGGGGAGGCGCTGCGCACCGCGACCGCCGCGGCGCGCGACCGCCTCTCGCCCGAGGACGGCCGGATGGTCCAGGCCGTCCGCTTCGACGCCGGCCCGGACCGGCCCACCCCGCTGCTGCTGGTGATCCACCACCTGGTGGTGGACGGCGTCACCTGGCGCATCGTCGAGGAGGACCTGCTCACCGCGCTCGCCGCCCTGCGGGCCGGGCGCCCGGTCGAGCTGCCGCCGGTGCCCACCTCGTTCCGGCGCTGGGCCGAGCGGCTCACCGCCGAGGCCCGCACCGACCGCCGGGCCGCCGAACTCCCGCTCTGGCAAGCTGCGTTGGCCACCCCGGACCCGCTGCTCGGCGACCGGCCGCTCGACCCCGCCAAGGACACCTACGCCACGGCCGGCGCGCTGCGCCTGGTGCTGCCCGCCGAGACCACCCGGGCCCTGCTGACCCGGGTCACCGCCGCCTACCACGCCCAGGTCAACGACGTGCTGCTGACCGCGCTGGCCCTCGCCCTCGGCCACTGGCGCACCGGCGGCCCGGACGCACCCGCCGGACCGCACGCACCCGCCGGCCCCGCCGGACCGGACGCGGCCGGCCGGTCGACCGGGCCGGACGGCGCCGTGCTGGTCAGCGTCGAGGGCCACGGCCGGGAGGAGGTCGTCGACGGCGTCGACCTGCACCGCACCGCCGGCTGGTTCACCTCCGTCTACCCCGTCCGACTCGCCCCCGGGGCGCTGCCCTGGTCCGAGGTCACCGCCGCCGGGCCCGGACTCCGCCGCGCCCTCGGCCGGGTGAAGGAGCAGTTGCGCGCCATCCCCGACAACGGCATCGGCTACGGCCTGCTGCGCCACCTCAACCCGGCCACCGCCGCCGTGCTGGCCGACCGGGCCGAGCCCCAGATCGAGTTCAACTACCTGGGCCGCTTCCAGCCCGAGGGCGTCACCGCCGACGACGTGCTCGCCGGGGCCGAGGCGATGACCGAGGGCGCCGCCGACGGCCTCGCGCTCGCCCGGGTGCTCGGCCTGGACGCCGCCACCGTCGACACCCCGCAGGGTCCGCTGCTGGTCGCCCAGTGGTCCTGGGCCGCCGAACTGCTCGACGAGCACCGCGTCCGCGAGCTCGCCGAGGCGTGGTTCACCGCGCTGGGCGCGCTCGCCGAGCACGCCGGGCGCCCCGGCGCGGGCGGGCACACCCCCTCCGACTTCCCGCTCGTCACGATCGACCAGCCCGAGCTGGACCGGCTCGCCGCACTCCACGCCCCCGCCGCCCTGGCGGACGTCTGGCCGACCTCGCCGCTCCAGCAGGGCATGGCCTTCCACGTCGGGTACGACACCGCCGCCGACGACGTCTACACCGCCGTCTGCACCTTCGACGTCACCGGCCCGGTGGACGCCGACCGGCTGCGCACCGCCGCCGAGGAGTTGCTGCTGCGCCACCCCAACCTCAAGGCCGGCTTCCACCAGCGGGCCGACGACCCGCCCGTGCAGGTCGTGCCGGAGAGCGTCGAACTGCCCTTCACCACCGTCGACCTGAGCGCGCACGCCGACCCGGAGGCCGAGGCCGGGCGGATCGCCGCCGCCGAGTACGGCCGCCGCTTCGACCTCGCCCGCCCGCCGCTGCTGCGCTACACCCTGCTCACCCTGGCCCCCGGCCGGCACCGGCTGATCGCCGCCGTGCACCACATCCTGCTGGACGGCTGGTCCACCCCACTGTTCGCGGAGGAGCTGTGGGCGCTGTACTTCCGGCGGCCGATGCCCCCGGCGGTGCCCTACCGCGGGTACCTGCGCTGGCTCACCGGGCGCGACGGCGCCACCGCCCGCACGGCCTGGTCCGCGGCCCTCGCGGGCGCCGACGAGCCCACCCTGCTCGCCCCGGGCCGGGCCGGCGCCGCCCCGCGGCTGCCGCTGCGCCTGCACACCGGCCTCACCCCGGCGGCCACCGAGGCGCTCGGCCGCACCGCCCGCCGCTACGGCGTCACCCTCAACACCCTGGTCCAGGCCGCCTGGGGCGTGCTGCTGGCCCGGCTCACCGGGCGCGAGGACGTGCTGTTCGGCACCACCGTCTCCGGCCGGCCGCACGACCTGCCGGGCGTGGAGCGGATGGTGGGCCTGCTGATCAACACCGTGCCGGTGCGGGTCGTCCTCGACCCGGCCGAGAGCTGGGGGCAGCTGCTGCTGCGTCTCCAGCGCGAGCAGTCCGCACTGCTCGACCACCAGCACCTCAGCCTCACCGAGATCCGTCGACTCACCGGCCTGGGCGAGCTGTTCGACACCGTCACGGTCTACGGCAACTACCCCGACCCGGCCGCCCTGGCGGCCGCCGACCCGAGCGGCGACACCCGGGTCACCCTGGTCGAGGACGTCGACAGCGCGCACTACCCGCTACTGCTCGCCCTCACCCCCGGCGACGGCCTCCAGCTGCGGCTGGACCACCAGCCGGACGCTTTCACCCCGGCCGAGGCGCGCGTGCTGCTGGACCGCTTCCTCGCCCTGCTCGACCGGATCGTCGCCGACCCCGCCGAACTCCTGGGAGCAGTAGAGGTGTTGACCGAGAGCGAACGCGCCCGACTGCTGTCCGACCAGGGCCCGGCCAGCACACTGCCGGCCGGCCCGGTGCCCCAGCTGTTCGAGGCCCGGGCCGCCGCCACCCCCGAGGCCGTCGCCCTGACGGCGGCCGACGGCGACCTGACCTACGCCCGGCTCAACGGCCGCGCCAACGCCCTGGCCCGGCGGCTGGTCGAGGCCGGGGTCGGCGCCGAGACCCCGGTCGCCCTGCTGCTGGACCGCTCGGCCGCCCTCGTGGTGGCGCTCCTCGCCGTGCTCAAGGCCGGCGGCACCTACGTCCCGCTGGACGACGCCCAGCCGGAGGAGCGCCTGCGGGCCGTCCTCGCGGACGCCGGCGCCACCGTCGCCGTCACCGACCGCGACCACCCCGCACTGGCCGGGCTGACCACCCTCGCGGTCGGCTCCGACACCGCGGCGAACCTCGACCTCCCGGTGCACGCCGACCAGTTGGCATACGTGATGCACACCTCCGGCTCCACCGGCACCCCCAAGGGGATCGGCGTCACCCACCGCTCGATCGTCGACCTCGCCCTCGGCGGGACGTTCACCGCCGGCGGCCACGAACGCGTCCTGGTGCACTCGCCGACCGCCTTCGACGCCTCCACCTACGAGCTCTGGGCCCCGCTGCTCTCCGGCGGCTCGCTGGTCGTCGCCCCCGCCGGGCGGCTCGGGATCGCCGAGCTCGCCGAGGCCCTCGACCGGGGCCGGGCGACCGCCGCCTGGCTGACCGTCGGCCTGTTCAACGTGCTCGCCGCCGAGGCGCCGCAGACCTTCGCGGGGCTGCGCGAGGTGTGGACCGGCGGGGACATCGTCTCCCCGGCCGCCCTGCGCCGGGTGCTGGAGCACTGCCCCGGGCTGCGGGTGGTGAACGGCTACGGCCCCACCGAGACCACCACCTTCGCCACCCACCACCGGATGGCCGCCGCGGCCGAGGTCCCCGACAGCGTCCCGATCGGCCGCCCGCTGCCCAACGCCCGGGCGTACGCGCTGGACGCCGGGCTGCGCCCGGTACCGGTGGGCGTCGTCGGCGAGCTGTACGTCGCCGGGCCCGGCCTGGCCCGCGGCTACGTCGGCCGCCCGGCGCTGACCGCCGAACGCTTCACCGCCGACCCGTACGGCGCCCCCGGCACCCGGATGTACCGCACCGGCGACCTCGTCCGCCGCACCGCCACGGGCGAACTGGAGTTCGTCGGTCGAGCGGACGGCCAGATCAAGCTCCGCGGCTTCCGGATCGAACTCGGCGAGGTGGAGGCGGCGTTCACCGCCCACCCGGCCGCCGGCCAGGTCGTCGCCGTGGTCCGCGAGGACCAGCCCGGCGACAAGCGCCTGGTCGCCTACGTCACCGGCCGGGCCGCCCCCGCCGAGCTGCGCGCCTTCGTCGCCGAGCGCCTGCCCGCCTACATGGTCCCGGCCGCCGTCGTCACCGTCGACGCGCTGCCCGTCACCCCCAACGGCAAGGTCGACCGCCGCGCCCTGCCCGCCCCCGACTACCGCAGCACCGAGGGCCGGGCCCCGCGCAACGCCACCGAGCAGACCCTCTGCACCCTCTTCGCCGAGGTCCTCGGCACACCCGTGCCGAGCATCGACGACAACTTCTTCCACCTCGGCGGGCACTCCCTGCTCGCCACCAAGCTGGTCAGCCGGATCCGGACCCACCTCGGCACCGAACCGCCGATCCGCGCCCTGTTCGACCACCCCACGGTCGCCACCCTCGCGCTCGCCCTGCCCGCCGCCGCCGGGGCCCGCCCGGCCCTGCGGCCGGCCGCCCGGCCCGAGCGCACCCCGCTCTCCCCCGCTCAGCAACGGCTCTGGTTCATCGAGCAGTTCGAGGGGGCGAGCACGCTCTACAACACGCCCGTCGCGGTCCGGCTGACCGGCGCGATCGACCTCCCGGCCCTGGAGCAGGCGTTCCGCGACCTGGTCGCCCGGCACGAGGTGCTGCGCACCCTGGTCCCGACCACCGACGGCCAGCCGCACCAACTGGTGACCGAGGCAAACGGGTTGAGGCTGCGCACGGTCCGGGTCGACACCCCGGAGGAGCTGGCCGCCGCGCTGGCCGAGGCCGGGCAGCAGGTCTTCGACCTCGCCCGCGACCTGCCCGTCCGGGCGACCCTGCTCTCCCTGCCGGACGACCGGCACGTGCTGCTGGTGCTGATGCACCACATCGCCAGCGACGGCTGGTCCCTCGCCCCGCTCTTCCGCGACCTGGCCGAGGCCTACCGGGCCCGCTGCGCCGGCGCCGCACCGCAGTGGCAGCCGCTGCCCGTCCAGTACGCCGACTACGCGCTCTGGCAGCGCGAGCTGCTCGGCGAGCAGGACCGGCCCACCGCCCTGCTCACCGGCCAACTCACCTACTGGCAGCAGGCCCTGGCCGATCTGCCGGAGGAGCTGGCGCTCCCCTACGACCGCCCCCGCCCGGCCGCCCCGAGCCACCGCGGCCGGCTGACCGAAGTCGCCGTCGACGCTCAACTCCACGCAGCACTCGCCGAATTGGCCGGTGCCCAGCAGGCCAGCCTGTTCATGGTCCTCCAGGCCGCCGTCGCCACCCTCTACACCCGGCTCGGCGCCGGCACCGACCTGCCGCTGGGCACCGCCGTGGCCGGCCGCACCGACGAGGCCCTGGACGACCTGATCGGCTTCTTCGTCAACACCCTGCTGCTGCGCACCGACACCTCCGGCAACCCCGGCTTCCGGGAGCTCCTGGACCGCGTCCGCCAGTCCGACCTCAGCGCCTTCGACCACCAGGACCTCCCCTTCGAGCGGCTCGTCGAGCAGCTCAACCCCACCCGCGTCCCGGGCCGCCACCCGCTCTTCCAGACCCTGGTGGCCCTGGAGAGCCCGACCGAGGTGCCCGCCGCCTTCGGCGACCTGGACTGCGTGGAGCACCGGTTCGAGCTGGACGTGGCCAAGTTCGACCTGATCTTCCGGTTCACCGAGCAGGGCCCGCAGGAGGGCCTGACGATCGCGCTGGAGTACGCGACCGACCTCTTCGACCACGGCACCGCGACCACCCTCGCCGAGCGCCTGCTGCGGGTGCTGCGCGCCGTCGCCGCCGACCCCGACGCACCGATCGGCAGCGTCGACGTGCTCGCCCCGGCCGAACGCGAGCAGCTGCTCACCGGCTGGCACGGCGCCACCCTGCCCGTCCCGGACACCACCCTGCCCGAGCTGTTCGAGGCCCGGGCCGCGGCCACCCCCGACGCCCCCGCCGTGGTCTCCGCCACCGGCACGCTCGGCTACCGCGAACTCGACTCGCGCGCCGAGCACCTGGCCGCCCGGCTGGTCGCGGCCGGGGTCGGCGCCGACACCCCGGTGGTGCTGCTGATGGGCCGCTCCGCCGAGCTGGTGGTCGCCCTGCTGGCCGTCCTCAAGGCCGGCGGCAGCTACCTCCCGCTGGACGACCGCCACCCGGCCGAGCGGCTGCGGAAGATCACCGCCGACACCGGGGCCGCCCTCGTCCTGGTCGACGCCGCCCACGGGGACCACCCGCTGGCCGCCGACGCCCCCTGCCCCGTCCTGACCGTCACCCCCGAGCTGTTCGACGGGCCGCGCGAGCGGCGCGCACGGCGGCCCGAACTCCACCCGGAACAGCTCGCGTACGTGATGTTCACCTCCGGCTCCACCGGGGAGCCCAAGGGCATCGCCATCACCCACCGCGACGTGGTCCAGCTCGCCCTGGACCCGTGCTGGCAGCACCCCGAGGGGCTGCGGGTGCTCTTCCACGCCCCGCACGCCTTCGACGCCTCCACCTACGAGCTGTGGGCGCCGCTGCTCTCCGGCGGCCAGGTGGTCGTCGCGCCGCAGGGCGAGCTGGACGCGGCCGCCATCGGCGCGCTGGTCCGCGCCCACCGGCTCACCCACGTCCACGTCACCGCCGGGCTCTTCCGGGTCGTCGCGGAGGAGGACCCGGGGGTCTTCGTGGGGGTGCACGAGGTGCTGACCGGCGGGGACGTGGTCTCCGCGGCGGCCGTCCGGCGGGTGCTGGAGGCCGTGCCGGGAATCGGTGTGCGGGTGCTCTACGGCCCGACCGAGATCACCCTGTGTGCCACCCAACTGCCCCTCCCCACCGCGGAGTCGGTGCCGGACACGGTGCCGATCGGCCGCCCGATGGCGAACACTCGGGCGTACGTGCTGGACGACGCCCTCCAGCCCGTCCCGGTCGGCGTGACCGGCGAGCTGTACGTGGCCGGTGCCGGCCTCGCCCGCGGCTACCTCGACCGGTCGGCCCTCACCGCCGAGCGCTTCCTCGCCGACCCGTACGGCGCCCCCGGCACCCGGATGTACCGCACCGGCGACCTCGTCCGCCGCACCCCCGACGGCATCCTGGAGTTCCTCGGCCGCGCCGACGACCAGGTCAAGATCCGCGGCTTCCGGATCGAACTCGGCGAGGTCGAGGCCGCCTTCACCGCCCACCCCGCCGTCGGCCAGGCCCTCGCCCTGGTCCGCGAGGACCAGCCCGGCGACAAGCGCCTCGTCGCCTACCTCACCGGCACCGCGCCGCTCGACGAACTGCGCGCCCTCGCCGCCGAACGCCTGCCCGCCTACATGGTCCCCGCCGCCCTCGTCGTCCTCGACACCTTCCCCGTCACCACCAACGGCAAGGTCGACCGCCGCGCCCTCCCCGCCCCCGACTACACCGGGGCACCGCAGGGCCGTGAGCCCAGGACGGACCGGGAACGGAGCCTGTGCGAGCTGTTCGCCCAGGTGCTCGGCCTGCCCGCGGTCAGCATCGACGACGACTTCTTCGACCTCGGCGGCCACTCCCTGCTCGCCACCAAGCTGGTCAGCCGGATCCGCGCCGCCCTCGGCGTCGAGATGTCGCTCCGCACCCTCTTCGACCACCCCACGGTCGGTGAGCTCGCCACCGCGCTGCCCGCCGCCCGCAAGGCCCGGCCCGCCCTCCGGCCGATGCGCCGGCCCGGCGGCCCGGCGTAGGTCGCGCGCGCCACCGGCCGTCCCCGGTGGCCCGACCGTCAAGTCCCCGCTCAGCACGTCACCCGCCCGGAGGCAGACCGTGATCCCGTTGTCGTTCGCGCAGCAGCGGCTGTGGTTCATCGAACAGCTCGAAGGCCCCAGCGCGCTCTACAACACCCCGTTCGCCGTCCGGCTCACCGGCGGGATCGACGCCGCCGCCCTCACCCTCGCCCTGCGGGACGTGCTCGTCCGGCACGAGGTGCTGCGCACCACCTTCCCGGCCACCGACGGCCGGCCGCACCAGTCGATCGCCGAGCCGGACGACCCGGCCGTCACCTCCGCCGCGGTGACCGCCGTACCGGTGGCCGACGAGGCCGAGCTGGCCGCCCGGCTGGACGCGGCGGCCCGGCACGTCTTCGACCTCGCGACCGAACTGCCCGTCCGCTGCACGCTGTTCTCGCGCTCCGCCGACGACAACGTGCTGCTGGTGCTGATGCACCACATCGCCAGCGACGGCTGGTCCGTCCCCCCGCTCTTCCGCGACCTCGACCAGGCCTACCGGGCCCGCCTGACCGGCACGGCCCCGGAGTGGGAGCCGCTGCCCGTCCAGTACGCCGACTACACCCTCTGGCAGCACGAGACGCTCGGCACCGAGGACGACCCGGAGAGCGTGCTCGCCACCCAACTCGCCCACTGGCAGGGCGCCCTGGCCGAGGCCCCGGAGGAGCTGGCGCTCCCCTACGACCGGCCGCGCCCGACCGCGCCGACCCACCGCGGCGGCGCCGCCGAACTCGCCCTGGACGCCGACCTGTACGCGGACCTCGCCGAGCTCGCCTCCGAGCAGCGCGCCAGCCTGTTCATGGTGCTCCAGGCCGCCGTCGCCACCCTCTACACCCGGCTCGGCGCGGGCACCGACCTGCCGCTGGGCACCGCCGTGGCCGGCCGCACCGACGAGGCCCTGGACGAACTGGTCGGCTTCTTCGTCAACACCCTGGTGCTGCGCACCGACACCTCCGGCGACCCGACCTTCCGCGACCTCCTGGAGCGCGTCCGCCGGCTCGACCTCGACGCCTTCGACCAGCAGGACGTCCCCTTCGACCGGTTGGTCGAGCAGCTCAACCCGGCCCGCATCCCGGCCCGGCACCCGCTCTTCCAGACCATGGTGACGCTGGACAGCGACGAGGACCTCCCCTCGGACTTCGCCGGGCTCGACTGCCGGGCGTACCCGCTGGACCACCAACTGGCCAAGTTCGACCTCTCCTTCGCCTTCGTCGAACTGCACGACGACTACGGCACCGGCAACGGCCTGACCGGCGCGGTGGAGTACGCGGCGGACCTCTTCGACCACGCCACCGCCGCCACCCTCGGCGAACGCCTGGTCCGGGTGCTGCGGGCCGCGACGGCCGATCCGGACGCGCCGATCGGCGGGATCGAGATCCTCGGCCACGAGGAGCGCGCACACCTGCTCACCGGCCTCCACGGCCCGACCACCGCGCTGCCCACCGGCTCCGTCCCCGAGCTGTTCGAGGCGCAGGCCGCCGCCACCCCCGACGCCGTCGCCCTCGTCTCCGGCGACACCGAGCTCAGCTACGCCCAACTCAACACCCGCGCCAACGCCCTGGCCCTGCGCCTGGTCGAGGCCGGGGTCCGCACCGAGACCCCGGTCGCCCTCCTGCTGGAGCGCTCCCCCGCCCTCGTGATCGCCGTCCTCGCCGTCCTCAAGGCCGGCGGCAGCTACGTCCCCCTCGACGACGCCCA